>NZ_AP023033.1:3806666-4115833 GCF_019670125.1 Agarivorans aestuarii | reverse complement strand
CGTATCTGATGAGAAGAGATCTGGCATTTCGTTTTTCCCGCGTGACCGAAGCCGCAGCTTTAGCTGGTTACAAGTGGTTGGGGCGTGGGGATAAAAATATTGCTGATAACGCAGCTGTTGAAGCCATGCGTATCATGCTCAATGACATCGACATTGATGGCGAAGTGGTTATTGGCGAAGGCGAGATTGATGATGCACCGATGCTTTACATTGGCGAGCATGTTGGTACCGGTGGCGAAGGTGTAGATATTGCGGTAGATCCTATTGAAGGCACCCGCATGACCGCAATGGGTCAAAACAATGCTGTTGCCGTGCTTGCTGTAGGCGAAAAAGGCGCATTCTTACGTGCACCAGATATGTACATGGAAAAGTTGGTAGTTGGACCGGAAGCCAAAGGTTGCATAGATTTAAACCAACCACTTGAGCACAACATTAAAATGGTTGCGTCGGTCTTGGGCAAAGAGCTGAGCGATATGACAGTGATTACCTTGGCTAAGCCTCGTCATGACCAAGTGATTGCTGAGATGCAAAAGCTAGGTGTTCGAGTCTTTGCGATTCCTGATGGGGATGTAGCTGCATCGATTTTATCGTGTATGCCACTTAGCGAAGTTGACATGATGTACTGTGTGGGTGGCGCGCCAGAAGGTGTGATTTCTGCGGCGGTGATTCGTGCTTTAGGTGGTGATATGCAAGGCCGTTTAATTCCACGTCACCAAGTAAAAGAAGATACCCCAGAGAATCGCGCAATTGGCGAAGAAGAGATTCGTCGCTGTGAAGCCGAAGATATTCAAGTAAACAGCGTATTGCAGTTGAATGACTTAGCCAAAAACGACAACGTTATCTTCTCGGCAACCGGTATTACCAAAGGTGATTTACTGGAAGGTATTAACCGACAGGGTAATATTGCCACCACAGAAACGCTGTTGGTTCGTGGTAAAACGCGTACTATTCGTAAAATCCAATCAACCCATTATTTAGATCGTAAAAACGACGATTTGAAGTCGATTATTTTATAGTAAGTGTTTGAGTGGATTAACTAAAAACCAGAGCCATGGCTCTGGTTTTTTTATAGCTGAAAGGTGAACTGGTTGTTTAAGCCAAGATGCTGATAAAAGCCCAGTACGCCTGGGTCGTTGCTGTGCGGAAAAGTGAGTTGGCTTAGATCTGTTTGGGCAGCTAACTGCAGAAGCTGCTGGAACATAAACAAACCTATGCCGCGGCGCTGAGTAATATCTCGCACTTGAAAGCGCTGCACGATTAGCTGCTGCTTATTACTACTTACAACACAATATGCAACCACACGCTGATTAAAAATACAGCTGTAGAGCTGAGCTGATTTCTGCCACTCTTGCCACTGCGAAGGCCCAAGGTTACAGGATATTTTGGATAAATCACTAGCGTACTGTTGCCAGTTTTCAATAGCTTGAAAAGATAAACGCATAAAACCTTTTAACTGTATAAATTAAGAAACTTGTGAGAGTGGTGTATCAGTAATTTGTTCTATATCGAGGCTGTGCCAGCTTTTTAAGAAATGCTGAGCATCTTGGTGAATAAGTTTAATGGCACTTTTCAACTCTTCACTAAGGTAATCTTTGTCTTGGTTAGCTAATTGGTTAAGGGTGTAGCTTAAATCGTAAATGAGGGGACCAAGATCGAACAGATTATTGGGTTCGATATTTCGCTTATGATTAGGCTGCGCTCGGCGTTTTCGCCAAGTACTAAAAGCGACCAAAAATAAATGTAATAGCTGCTTTGATTCTCGGCAATCTAAACAGGATTGTTGCACCCACCACGGCGCACTCCCTTTTATGAAACTGACACATTCGTTAACAACATTATTTACGTATTTATCATCAACGTAGCTAGGCACTGACTGAGGTTTCATAAAGAAAGTTGCGTGATTGTTGGTGGATTTAGATTACACATTTTGTCTTCGCAAACCAACATTTTTTCAGTTGTCTAAATCAGATATTCTTAAGGGCTCTTGAGCACAGCCTTGCTGTGAACAGTTAAGTATTTGATTGTCATATAATTTGCTGTCAACTACACGTTACATAAGCGGTAGTAGGAAATATGATATCTGTCAACTATTACTGCTCTGCTTATTGTGTATACAAGGTATGTTTGCCAGAATGGCTCGCTAATATACTGATTTTTTTACTATATAGTCTCATCAATTTTTTACCTGTGGAGTGACTGGTTCGCTTTACATTATTTGCTGTGATTATTGCTGTTATGGATGATAAGCAATGCTTGGTATTTCCAAACAAGGCTATGTAGCCAAAGGCTTTACCCTGCTTGAACTGATGATCGCCGTAGCGATTCTGGTGATAGTACTGGTGATAGCTGTGCCCTCGATGCAAGGCTTGATGCAAGACAACAAGCAAAAGGTTACCCGAGATCTGTTAGCCAATAGCTTAATGGTGGCCCAACAAGAAGCGATTCGAAGCAACCTTTCTACATACGTTTGTCCCACAACTAATGGCACCAGTTGCGAAGCTGCTTGGGGCGCGAATAAGGGGTGGTTGGTTTATCTTGATACTAATCGAGATGGTATTTTAGATAGTAGCAATCCTGCCTCTCAAATTATTGCTGCCCACCCTAAGCCTCAATCTGGAGAACTGAAATATAGTTCTTCTGGAGGCACTAGTTCCTTGGTGCGCTTTTTCCCTACAGGCCACGCCACTGCTGGTGAGTTAACTGTTTGTGCACCTTCCAACGATTATGATGACCAGCGTATCAGCGTTACACGCATGGGGAGGGTTGAATATGCTTCGCCATCAACAACTTACTGCAACTAAACAGCAAGGCTTTACCTTAATTGAATTGCTGATAGCCGTGGTTATTGTTGCTATTGGTTTATTGGGGCACGCCGCTTTACAGATCCAGTCGGTGAACACCGCTCACCAAGCTCGCTTTGCCCAAACGGCTAACATTGCCATGTTGGATATTGTGCAGCGTTTTAGTGCTATGCCAGACGCAACCGTAAACAATGAGTTTAATGTAGATAACCTTGCAGATGGTGCTGCGCCAACAAGTACCAAAGACTGTAATGATGCCACTGAGACCTGCACACGCGCAGAGTTTGCCGCGTTTGAATTAAAAGACTGGTTTGTTAGCCATTCTACCTATATCCCTCAGTTACGTTTTTCAATTCAACATGCCAGCAATCTGGTTACCGTAAAAATGACCTGGGATGCCAACTTATCGGGTGCTGGGGCTGCAGACTGCACTGCAGATACCAGCGGCGCGGGTCACCAATGTAGTGAGGTTGCGGTATGGGTAAGGTAATGCACAAACAAGGCGGTTTTGGCTTAGTTGAGTTAATGATCGCCTTGGTTTTGTCACTCGTTGTGGTAGGTGGTTTATACGCTGCCTTAATCGGCGATCAAAAAAGCTATGAAGCCACTCGAGCGAGCCATTTATTGGTGAGTAAAAATCGGATGAGTATTCAAACCTTGCGTCTTTATTTGCAACAAGCAGGCTTTCGAGATTACAACCAACTCTATCAAAATACCTTATTGCCGCTAGTTTCAACGGCAGATAGCTTTGGTTTTACCTGGGATGAAGCGCAAATGGTGCAAGGTTTAAACGATCAAACCACCTTTGTCGGCGCAAAGGCCGCAACCGATGTTATTGCCTTTCGTTTCTATGGTGCAGCGGCTCCTAATGCCAGCATGTACACCTGTGATGGTTCTGAGTTGGCAGCGGATACCGTCACTACTTTAGTCTTCTTCATCTCAACGAGCGATCAATTGGTCTGCCGAGATGCTGCTGGCGACACGGTATTTGATGAAAGCATTGATAACTTGCAGGTGCTTTATGGAAGTATCGATGACTCTGATTTCAAGTACTTCACCGCAAACGACGTTGCTGATTGGAATCAAATAAACCGAGTAAAAGTAGGCTTGTTAGTTGCTCAGGAAGTGTCGATGGGTAGCTTGACTAATACTCAAAGTTACAAGGTCTTAGATAAGACCGTGTCAGTGAATGACAAAAGCATTCGCCAAGCGGTAAGTGAAACAGTGTTATTACTAAACATGGGGACCTAACTATGCCTTCAACGATAAATAAGCAGCAAGGTATGGCGTTAATCATGTCTCTGGTTATGGTGGTGATTATTGCGATTATTGGTATCGCGATTGCCCAGCAAGTGACTAGTGGCCGTAAAAGCTCTGCGGTACACCAAGACCACTCTATGAGCTTTTCTCGTGCAACTTCCGGAGTGAACGAAGCTGAGTTTGTAGTTCGCCAGCAGGCCTATCATACCGATGCTTTACTAAATCCAGACACGCCTAATAATCTGGTGACTCCTGCTTTTGCTAGTGATACTTGGTGGCAAGATAGCAGTAATTGGAGCACGGCCAATAAAGTGACAGTAGTGACTGATGCTGGCGGAAATTTATTAGCTGGTTCGCCTCGTTACATTATTGAAGATGGTGGTGTTGATTCCGGTTTAGTATTAGGAGTACAAGTACCTAAACGTCGCTTTTTACGTATTACTTCGAAAGCGGAAGGCGAAGGTGGTGCGGTAACTTATCTACAATCTTATGTAGCATTTATGGAGTAATGTAGTGAAACAAGTAAAAGGATTTACACTGCTAGAGGTGATGATAACTGTTGCCATCGTAGCCATTCTTGCGGGCATTGCCTACCCCAGTTATTTGAGCCATGTGCAAAGCACTAAAAGAGAAGAAGCTAAGCGCACTTTAGTAGAAGCTGCTCAGCAAATGGAAAGTTATTACGCAATGCACCTTAGCTATGCGAGTGCTGCTACTGGAACTAGCTTGACTATCTACACTCCTAGTACCGAATTCAACGAAATTTATACACTTACAGCCAGCAATGTCGGGGCTTCCAGCTATACACTTAGCGCAACGCCTAAAGGCTCTCAAACTGGAGACAGTTGTCAAACTTTATCTATCACCCATACGGGTCACACAAGCTCAGCTAGTGGGGATTGTTGGTAATGAATAGTCTTATCAAATCAGTTTGTTGCTCGGCAGCTTTAGCCTCCGTCAGTTTTTCTCAAGCTGGCGAATTAGATCTAGCTGATGCCCCGCTTTATGTGGCAACGACTCCGTCTCCGATGGTTATGTTAGTTATGGGACGTGACCATACGCTTTATTATGAAGCTTATAACGATGCTTCAGACTTGGATGGTGATGGTGAGCTAGATATTCGCTATAAGCCAAACAAAATCAATTACGCGGGCTACTTTGATAGTAACCGCTGTTATGCGTATGAATCTGGTAAGTTTGTACCTAAACAGGTGGTTATCAACTCAGGTATTGCTCAATCAGATTCTGATACCAATGACTACAAAACATGTGCTCAATCGGGGGCAGGCCCTTGGAGTGGTGATTTTTTAAATTATCTTACAATGTCTCGCATGGACGTTTTACGTAAGGTTTTATATGGAGGTTATCGCTATATAGATGCGGCAGCTAGTGGTAGCAGCGCAGGGCAAACCGTGTTAGAGCGCGTTTTTATTCCACAAGATGCTCACAGCTGGGGGAAAATGTACACTTCTGTAGACGTGGATAATTATGATATTAGGGCTTACACACCCTTTACTGCACCTACAGATGGCACTAAGCATTTTTTTGGAACTGCCTCCTTTAGTAATGGTGGTACACCTAAATTGAAGGTTCGACAGAGTGTTGCGCCAAGCTCAAATAACCCTAAAGAACCGACAGGTAATATTTGGGAGTGGGCGAGTACTGAGAGACCAGTATTAAGCAGTGATAATAGAACGATTAATAATGTGTTTGATGTGAGAGTAGAAGTTTGTGTAGAAGGTAAATTAGAAGATAATTGTAAAGAGTATTCTGATGGTAACTACAAGCCAACAGGCCTGCTGCATGAATATGGTGACAATGGCAGCATTGAGTTTGGTTTAATTACTGGTAGCTATGATAAAAATTTGTCCGGTGGTGCACTGCGTAAAGCCGTAGGGGATTTTGGTGAAGAAGTACTGGATGCCAGTGGTGTGTTTGATAGTAGTGTTCAGGGCATCGTTAGCACTATTAATAAACTAAAAATCTACGGGTTCGATTACGGCGATAAGGCTTATGACTGTGGTTGGGTAGTTGACGGCCCAATAGAAAGTGGAGAATGTTCTTCTTGGGGTAACCCAATTGGTGAAATGCTATTCGAAAGCCTGCGTTATTTTCATGGCGAAGGCAGTGCCAGCAGTACCTATTCCGCTGGCAGTGGCACTATTGATGGCAGTTTAGGTTTACCCTTTGCAACTTGGGATAAACCCTTTGATACCCGTGAATATTGCGCTGCGCCCTATAACTTAGTGATTAGCGATATTAACCCTTCTTATGATTCAGACGAACTACCAGGTGCTCACACTGACTTTGCGAAAACCTACACAGGCACCACAGGGGCAACTTTAGCAGCATTTAACCTAAAGTCTTTGCTCGATACAATCTCTACTAAAGAGAGTATTTCTGGGAACTACTTTATTGGTGAAACGGTTACGGATAATGCTGGAACCACTAGCTCGAAAAGTGCTCCTACAGCTAAAGCCGCAACTACACTCTCCGAGATGCGAGGTTTATCCCCAGCTGAGCCTACGAAGGAAGGGAGTTACTCTGTAGCTGCAGCTGCATATTACGGGCATAAAACCGACCTGTTTCCGAATAAATCAGGTAAACAGAATATTCAAACAACTGTGGTTGCTATATCTTCTCCGCTGCCAGAGGTTGAGGTGAAGGTCGGTACAGAAACCATAAAAATAGTGCCTTTTGCTAAGTCGGTTGGCGGTGGTGCTGGTGGTGGAACTATTGATTCCACTGAGGGGGAGTTTCAACCTACTAATACTATTGTGGATTACTATGTTGAAGAGTTTTCCAGTACTAAGGGTATCTTCCGTATTAACTTTGAAGATGTAGAGCAAGGCGCTGATCATGATATGGATATGATCGTGCAATATACTTACGAGGTAAAAAACCTTTGCCCTAATGCCTATGATGACGAAAACATATGTGAAAAATCTCTTGGTGTTCAACTTTCGCTAGATTCAGTTTATGCGGCAGGTAGTATTCACCAACATGCGGGATACGTTATTTCAGGTACCGATCATGATGGAATCTATTTAGACGTAAAAGACCAAGGTGGTGGTAACGTAAGCTATTACCTAGATACACCTAATCAAACTGAAAGTGCATTTCCTAATAACTCAAGGAAAACGGCTTCAAATACTACCGATCTTCCTTTGTTAAGAAAAAGGAACTTCTTTCCAAATAGCGCTTCAGCTAATTTGTTGCCATCACCGCTATGGTATGCGGCTAAATGGGGCGGGTTTACGGATACCAATAATAGTGGATTCCCTGATGCTGGTGAATGGGATGAGGAAGTAAGCGGTGAGCCAGACAATTATTTCCCAGTAACTAATGCGGGTGAGCTAGCAGCGCAAATAGGCAAGGCTTTAGAAAAGATTGCTAGTGGCAGCCAGTCTGCCACGCCACCTGTATTTAACAATACTTTCTTGAACGCCAGCGCGTTCTTATACCAAACAACTTTTGATGGTGAGTATTGGAGCGGTGATGTTAAGTCTTTTGCTGCAGCTGGCGGTGGTTTTAGCTCTACTCCAACTTGGAGCGCAGCTGAAGAGTTAGATGCGGTCACGCCAAGCTCAAGGGTTATTTATACCCGCAACAATGAAAGCAATCGAATTGTTGATTTTGTGGTTCCAAATTCGCTAAATGGCGCTACTAACTCACTGAGTTTATCGCAAATTAATGCCTTGTTGGATGGCCAAACAGGCAGCGATGCGGTTAAGTTGGCTTACTTAACCGCTGTGATTAACTACCTACGAGGTGAGCGAACTTATGAAGAGGCTGACCTAACCTACAGTATGCGCACAAGGGCATCAGCCTTAGGGGATGTGATTAATTCAACACCTTATTACGTCGATTTGGTTAATGACCATGCAGTAGAAAAGCCAGTGTTAGTGTATGGGGCAAATGATGGCATGGTTCACATCGCAGATGTGTCAAACGGCGAAGAGATTATGGCTTATGTGCCAAGCCAAATATATCAAGGCTTAAATGCCCTAACGAAAAGTACTTATACTCATAAATACTTTGTAGACGGCGGAATTGCTGGTTATAGCGAAGAGAGTGGTGGCGACACTACAACAACAGTAGTTGGCACTTTAGGTACTGGATTTAAAGGTTTATATGCACTGGACGTTAGCGACATGACCAGTGTGAATAAAAATAAAGTGTTATGGGAAATTGATACCGATACCACTGGATTTTCGGGAATTGGTTATACACGGGATGAGCCAACTATCGCTAAGCTCGCTAATGGCAAAGTCGGCGTGATCTTCGCTAATGGCTATAATTCGAGTGATGAAGAAGGGCAGCTATTTATTGCAGACTTAGAAGATGGCAGCTTAATTAAAGCGCTAAAAACGGGTGTAGGAAGTGCAGAAGACCCAACAGGTGAATCACGACCAAATGCCTTAGCCAGTCCGGCTGCAGTCGACTTGAATGGCGATGGCGTTGTTGATCGTATTTATGCTGGTGATTTATTTGGCAACATGTGGGTATTTGACGTGTCCGATGGCAGTTCTAGCAACTGGGATTTAGCAACCGCTGATGACAAGCCGCTATTTAGTGCAGTCAGCCCTTCTAAGTTAAATGGACTAACACATACCGCTCAGCCAATTACCACTCGTCCTTCTGTTGGCGCACACCCCTATGGATTATCTCAAGGTGTTCTCGTTGCATTTGGTACCGGTAAGTATATTGAAAACTCAGACAACAGTATTTTGGGCGAAGCGACGCAGTCTGTTTACGTTGTTTGGGATAAGTTAAATAGCTCCTACTTAACAAGTTCTAGAACTACAGCTAGTGGTGAAGAGGTGTATACCAATCTATTACGCCAATCCATTATTGAAGAGGATGCGGACAACCGCTTGCTAACGGAATATGTGATTGACTGGGGGGTGCATGATGGTTGGTATCTTGACTTAGTCAATACTGAGGGTAGCAATACTAATAACTATGGTGAGCGACAAGTTACTAATACTTTGTTGCTGTTTAATAAGTTGAGCTTAACCACTCTTCTACCAAACGAAGATATATGTGCCTCTGGTGGCAGTGGTTGGTATATGGAGTTAAACCTTCACTCTGGAATTACTTGGAATCACGGTACTGATGGGAATACCGACCCTGCCGATACCTCAGATACCATCAATAATGATTCTTCTCATCAAAAAGTGAACGGGATCCCTTCACCTCCGACAACTATTATTGTGCCGCCAGATAGCGGTACAACTGATGGTGAAATTATCGTGAAAAACTGTGTGACCTTAAGTACCGGGGCGGTTTTTTGTTTTGATGATTATGAATCACCAACCGGGCGCTTGAGCTTACGTACTTTGCATTAAGGCTGAAAAGCTGGGTTATTGATAAAGGGAGTTGTTTGCAACTCCCTTTTTGTTTTTGAGCTTTGTATTGGTCTTTATGTTTTCTATATAGCTTATATATTTTTAGCTGATATTTTTATTTAAATATATGTTTTTTAAACATATTACTAATTTAAAGTGTCTAGAGCTTCACTAAAACTTAACTGTTTAAAGATTAAAATTTCAACAGGTTTTCTATGGTTGCCAATTGTTGTTTCAAATCTCCTTGGAATAGCAACAGCCTAAGTTGTTGGAAGCAAAATTTTGAGTACTCTCACCACACTAACTAAGCAAGTGCGATGCTGCTTGCTCACGCTAAAGTCTGTTAGTTCATCTATCGCCAATTTGGCTATGGGCTTGCTGTTAAGCGCGGTTCCGCTTGCGCTAAACGCAGCAAATCTCAATTTGGCAGATAGCCCTTTATATGTAGCAACTTCTCCATCACCGATGGTGATGCTGGTTATGGGAAGGGACCATACTCTTTACTATGAAGCTTATAACGATGCTACCGACTTAAGTGGCAATAACGACCTAGATATTAACTACAACCCCTTGGTTGTAGACTACGCGGGTTATTTCAATAGTGAGCGCTGTTATACCTACAATGTTTCGCTGAAACGTTTTTCTCCTGGCCTTGAGGCGCAAACTAAAACTAAAGCCTGTACCGGCTCCGGTGAGTGGAGTGGTGACTTTCTCAATTATTTAACCATGTCGCGTATGGACGTGTTGCGTACGGTTTTATATGGCGGTTATCGAACAGTTGATAGCGAAGGCACTACGGTATTAGAACGGGTATTTATCCCTCAGGATGCGCACTCTTGGGGGAAAAGCTATACTTCCGAATCCGTTAACGGCTATCGCATCGACAACTACACGCCCTTGTCTCAACCCAATAGCAACCGTAAACACTTCTTTGGCACCGCGTCTTGGTCGGATGGTGGCGCGCCAGAGCTTCGCATCAAAAAGAATCAAAATAAGGAAATTTGGGAATGGGCAACTACCGAGCGGCCAGTGCTCGCAGGCTCATATAGTGAGTCCTACGAGATAAGGGTAGAAGTGTGTGTACAAGGTAAGTTGGAAGCCAATTGTAAAGAGTATCCAAACAAGCAATACAAGCCCACTGGTTTGCTACATGACTACGGAGAAGACGGCAGTATTGAATTTGGCTTAATAACTGGTAGCTACGACAAAAACTTATCGGGCGGGGTTTTGCGCAAAGCTGTGTCTCATTTTGGCGATGAGTTAATCAGCAATACCGGGCAGTTTAAAACCAGCGTTAATGGCATTGTTAGTACCATCAATAAGTTGCGTATTCACGGCTTTAAATACGGCAGTTATGAATATGGCTGTGGTTGGATTACTGACCGAGCAATCCGAAACGGCGAGTGTAGCTCATGGGGCAACCCAATCGGTGAAATGCTCTATGAAAGCTTACGCTATTTTCATGGGGAAGGTTTTGCGAGTAGTTCTTATTCCAGTGGTAGCGGCACCATAGATGGCCAACTAGGTTTGCCCTTTGCTAAGTGGGACGATCCTTTTGCTAATCGAGAGTATTGCGCAGCACCCTATAATTTGGTGATTAGCGATATTAGCCCGTCTTATGATTCTGACGAAATTCCCAATGCACACCCAAGTTACGCAGGTTCTTATCGAGGGTCGATACTTGACGGATTTCACCTTAAAAACTTGTTAGATAATATTTCAAAATACGAAAATATTGGTGGTGATTATTTCATCGGTGAATCGGTTAGCGATACAACCGGTACCACTAGCGCACCCACTGCAAAAACAGTAAATACTTTATCGGAGATTCGAGGCCTCTCTCCTCAAGAGCCAACAAAAGAGGGCAGTTATGCGGTAGCTGCAGTGGCGCATTATGGTCACAAAACCGATATCTTCCCCAATAAGCCGGGTAAGCAAAACATTCAAACCACGGTGGTAGCGGTGTCGTCTCCACTGCCTGAGGTTGAAGTTGAAGTTGATGGAGAAACTATCATCATTGTTCCGTTTGCTAAGTCAGTAGGCGGCTGTGCTAGTGGTAGTTGTATTAGCACCACTAAAGGTGACTTTCAGCCAACTAACGCCATTGTGGATTACTATGTAGAAGAGTTCTCTCCCACAAAAGGCACCTTTAGGATTAACTTCGAAGATGTGGAGCAAGGCGCCGATCACGAGATGGATATGATCGTGAAGTACCACTATGAGGTTAAGCAGCTTTGTAACAACGCCTATGATAACGAGGCTACCTGTGCTAAGCGTTTAGGTGTTCAACTCACTCTCGATTCCATTTATGCAGCAGGCAGTATTGACCAGCATGCCGGTTATGTTATTTCTGGCACCGACAAAGACGGTATTTATCTAGATGTTAAAGATCGGGGCGGCAGTAAGCGCAACTATTATTTAGATACTCCCCTACAAAGTGACGCGGCGTTTCCTAATAACTCGCGAGAAACCAATAATAACTCTTCGGATTTACCGCTAATTCGTAAGCGGAATTTCTTTCCTAGCTCAAGCTCTGAGGCTGCGACCTTATTGGCTTCGCCGCTTTGGTATGCGGCAAAGTGGGGCGGCTTTACCGATACCAATAACAACGGCATACCTGATGACGGCGAATGGGACGAAGAAGAGCGTGGTCAGCCAGATAATTACTTCCCAGTAACTAACGCTGGGCAACTGGGCGCGCAAATTGGCAAAGCCCTAGAGAAAATAGCCAGTGGCAGCCAGTCGGCTAGCCCTCCGGTGTTTAATAACAATTTTTTAAGCAGTAGCTCATTTTTGTATCAATCGTCATTTGATGGTGAATACTGGAGCGGTGACGTAAAGGCTTTTAAAGCGGCCAGTGGCGGAGGTTTTAGCTCAAACGAAACATGGAGTGTTGCCAAAGAGTTAGATGCCATTCCTCAGCAGCAGCGCATTATATTTTCTCGAAACAACGAGTCTGGTGAAGTGTTTGAATTTATCGCACCAACTAGTTTACAGGCCTCGGCAACTAGCTTTAGTCCTTCGCAAATCTCAGCTTTACTCGCGGGGCAAAGCGGCTCCGATTCGCTTAAATTAGATTATCTTCAAGCGGTGGTTAACTACTTGCGAGGTGAGCGTGAGTACGAGCAGAGTGACTTGCAGTTTTCTATGCGTAAACGCGCTACTGCATTAGGTGATGTAATAAACTCAATTCCTTACTATGTTGACTTGGCTACCGGCCATAAAGTGAATAAACCAGTGCTGGTGTTTGGGGCAAACGATGGCATGGTGCATGTTGTTGATGCTAAAACGGGTAAGGAGCTAATGGCTTATATTCCAAGCCAGATTTATCAGCACTTAAACAGCCTAACGCGTAGTACCTACACCCATAAGTATTTTGTAGATGGGGCTATTACTGGCTATACCGATGATTCAGAAAAAACCACGGTGGTTGGCACCCTCGGCACAGGTGTAAAGGGTTTATATGCGCTTGATGTAAGTAATATGAACTGGCCGTCTAAAAACAATATTAAGTGGGAAATTGATAACACAACAAAAGGTTTTGAAGGCCTAGGTTATAGCCGCGAACAACCTACTATTGCTAAGTTGGCCAACGGTACAACCGGGGTGATTTTTTCAAATGGCTATAACGCAGCCGATGACCAGGCCACGTTATTTATCGCTGATCTAAAAGACGGCAGTTTAATTGCCGCTCTAAGTACTAGTGTGGGCAGTACTGAGGACCCAACTGGACAAGCTCGACCAAATGCACTGGCATCTCCCGCCGTAGTCGACTTAACGGGTAACGGCGTAGCCGATCGTATTTATGCGGGTGATCTTTACGGAAACATGTGGGCATTTGATGTATCCGATACTCGAGCCAGCAACTGGGATCTAGCGACTACTCAAAGTGCTGGAGCTAAGCCGCCATTGTTCTCTGCCACTAGCCCTAGCAAAGGTCTAGTGGGTTCTAGCTTGCAATATCAAGCCCAGCCAATTAGCACCAAACCTTCGGTTGGTGCTCATCCACAAGGTTTAACACAGGGTGTGTTAGTGGCTTTTGGTACGGGTAAATATATAGAAGTAGATGATAATGACGCCGAGGACCAAGATACTCAAAGCATCTACGTTATTTGGGATCGTTTAAACGGCGAAGCAGTTAATAGCCAACGCTCTAGAGTGAGTGGTCAAGATGTCTATGATGCTAACTTACTGCGGCAAGCCATTATTGAAGAGGACTCTAGCAATCGCTTGTTAAGCAATAATCCGATTGATTGGAATACCCATAGCGGCTGGTATTTAGACTTTGTGAATACTCAAAATAATAATAGCAATAACTATGGTGAACGGCAGGTAAGTAACGGCTTGCTGCTAGCCAATAAACTTAGCTTTACCACGATGCTACCAAACACCGATACTTGTGCTTCTGGTGGCAGTGGTTGGTATATGGAGTTAAACCTGCATTCTGGCAGAACTTGGAATACCGGTACTGCGGGTAATACCGATCCAAATGATCCCGACGACACCATCAATAATGATAGCTCCCATCAAAAAGTAGAAGATGGCATCCCTTCTTCTCCAGGAGTGATTATTGACCCCAATCTTCCCAGCGATGGCTCTTTGCATGATGGCTCGATTAATCAGAAAAACTGTATAACCCTAAGTAACGGTAGCATGCTGTGTTTTGACGATTTCACATCACCAACTGGTCGATTAAGCTTACGCCGCTTGCACTAGTTAGCCGTAATTAAGAGTGAAAACAGCAGCCTATTAAGGCTGCTGTTTTGTTTAAATAAACGTCGATTTTAGCGGAAGTATTTTGCTACACTAGCCGCCCTTTTTTGGAGAGCCTGTTATGCAGTGTCGTTTAGGCTGCGGTGCCTGTTGCATTGCGCCATCTATTAGCTCATTAAATAAAGCAGCAGGTGAGCGTTGTATTCATTTAAATGCTGATAATTTATGCGCTATTTTTGGTAAGGGTGAGCGACCCAAGGTATGCAGTGATTTTAAAGCAGCAGCATGGCTATGTGGCACTACTCAGCAACAAGCCATGGATAATCTTATCTACTTAGAGAAGCAAACCGCCTAATCTAATAGCTTGGTGCTTTTGCATTGCGTTGATTGCTTTGTATTGCTTGCTTTAATGCAACTGCCTAGAACTGTTTGTTGTGCACAGGCTGCACAATCGGCTCTTCTGAACCCACTAAACGAATGCTAGGTTCACTCTCGAACTCTGGTGCTAATAAAGCTAGGCGTTGGGCAACCCCAACCAGTTGTACATCTTCAGGCAAACTCAGTTGATTAAGTAAATTCACCGAATGTGGTCTGGGGTGGGCGATCAGCACTGCATGACCATATTTGCGAGCAAGGCTTAGGGCTTTTTGCCATTGGCGTTCAATTGCCACGGGATTATCTTGGTGATCTAGAAATACATGGCGCTTTAAATTGGGCACCTGATATACCCTGGCCGTTTGCTGGGCAATGCTGGCCAAATGGGTACGACTATCCACAAAAAACAACTCTTGTTTAGCCAGCACTTGCATCAACCAGTGCATTTCTGTGGGTAGCTGGGTGAGTTGGCTGCCCATGTGGTTGTTTAAACCGCTAGCCTCGGGAAAGTCATTAATGGCGGCTTCTACCCGCTGTTTAAAGGCTGCTTCTTCTAGATTATCCGGTAAGCCATATGGCCCTAAAGCAATGGTGCCACTTCCCTGCATGGGCAGGTGCAGCATAATTTCACGTTGCTGTTGCTGAGCTTGTTCGGCAATTTCTTTGGCGTAGGGGCTAGAAGGCAGTACTGACAAGGTTATGCTTGGATCAAGCTTCAACAATGCTAAATCACGGGCACTATTACCTACGTCATCAATGATGATGCTTAGCTGGGCAGCCAGAGCTGAGCCAGTTGCCAGCATACTTAGGCAAAGTAGAATTATTTTAACCATTTACGCGGGTCTTGGGTCTGCCCTTCATGGCGAATTTGAAAGAACAAGGCGTTGGTTGTTTGGCCGCCAGTATTACCGGCATAAGCTACGGTTTGGCCAGCGCTTACTCGCTCGCCAATTTCTGCATTTAAGCTTTGGTTGTAGCCGTAAAAGCTAAGGTATTGCTCACCATGGTCGATGGCGACTACTAGGCCATAACCACGCAACCAATCTGCAAACACTACATTGCCAGAGGCTACCGCTTTTACTTTAGTGCCGGGGTGGGAATCAATCACTATGCCTTGCCAGCGCGTTTGTCCCTGATTTTTACTGTTATAACTGTGTAGCACTTTGCCTTTGAGTGGCCAAGGGAGTTTACCTTTAGCCTTGGCTAAGCCAGTGAGAGGGGTTTTATCTAAATTTTGCTTAAGGGCGAGTTGCTGTTGTTGCTCTATTTGATCACTAATCACTTGCTGTAAGTGCTGCTCGTTAATTTGTAATTGCTCTAGGCGGCTTTGCTCAGTGTTTTGTAGCTTATTGAGTTTAGCCAGCTGCTGTTTACGCTGATTCTGTTGAGACTGCAGTTGATCCAATTTTTGTTTTTGCTGAGCGACTAGGCCTTCTAGATGCTTTTGCACCTCGGCAAGTTGGCTTTGAACTTTGCTTAATTCAAGTTGTTGTAAATTTACTCTTTCTAGGGCCTTGCTGCGGGCTTTGGCCAAGTACTGGTAGTAACTTAACATCCGCTCAAGACCAGCGACATTTTGCTGATTTAGCAGCATTTTCATGTAATCGCTGTTTCCTAAGCGATAAGCGCTGTTGATTTGTGCCTTAAGTGCTTGCTGCTGTTGAGCTAGCTTCTCTTCTAGGGCTTTTTCTTGTTGCTGAATTTGCTGTTGTTCTATTTTGGAGTGGGAGAGCTGATTGTTGAGCTTGCGTAGTTGTTGGCTAGAGTCTGCCAGTGCTAATTCATATTGTCTTAGCTGCTCTTGCGCTTTACTAATGTCACTCTTGCGCTTTTTAAGCTGTTGTTGCTGCTGTTTGAGTTGCTGTTGAACGTCAAGTAACTGTTGCTGTTCATTGGCATGTAGTGGGGGGCAGAGCAATAGCAAAACGCCAGCAATAAGGCTGGCGTTAAACTGGCGAATAAGGCGCTTACTAGCGCCTTGTTTCGAAGCTGAAATAGGCTCTTTCATCAAGCCATTATTTCAAATTCATCAATACCTTGCCAGTCATTTCTGCTGGAGTTTCCATGCCCATCAAACTTAGCATTGTTGGTGCAATATCACTTAAACGACCGTCTTCAACAGGTGTTGCTTCACGTCCGTAATAAATGAATGGTACAGGTAGGTTGGTGTGAGCAGTGTGGATACCACCGGTTGCAGGGTCAACCATTTGCTCTGCGTTACCGTGGTCGGCAGTAATTAAACACTCGCCGCCAACTTTATCTAAGGCTTCAACCAAGCGACCAATGCTCTTGTCTACAGCTTCACAAGCTTTAACTGCTGCATCGTATACGCCAGTGTGGCCAACCATGTCACCGTTAGGGTAGTTACAAATGATTACGTCGTACTTGCCGCTTTCAATCGCTGCAACAAACTTATCGGTTAGTATTTCCGAGTTCATTTCTGGTTGCAGGTCGTAAGTGGCAACTTTTGGCGAAGGGATAAGTTCGCGATCTTCACCAACAAAAGCGTCTTCTTTACCGCCATTGAAGAAGAAAGTTACGTGTGCGTATTTTTCAGTTTCTGAAATACGTAGCTGCGTTTTGTTATTCTTCTCTAACCACTCACCTAGTGTATTCACTAAGTCTGTAGGGCCATAAGCACAAGGGGCTTTAATGTCTGCTGCATATTGAGTTAGGGTTACAAATGCACAAGCAGGTACTTTTGCACGTTCAAAACCAGTGAAGTCTTGCTCTACAAAACAACGTGAAATTTCACGCGCTCGGTCAGCACGGAAGTTCATGAACAATACCGCATCGCCATCGTTAATGCTGGCTGCGCTTTCACCCACAACAGAGGCTTTAACAAACTCATCGTTTTCGTCACGCGCGTAAGCAGCGGCTAGTGCTTCGGTAGCGTTAGCGTAGCTGTATTCTGCTTTGCCTTCGGTAAGCAATTGGTAAGCTTCTTCTACACGTTCCCAACGGTTATCACGGTCCATTGCGTAGTAACGACCTACTAAAGAAGCAATACGACCAGAACCAATTTCAGCAAATTTTGCGTCGAACTTGTCGATTGAACCTTGCGCGCTGCGTGGTGGCGTATCACGACCATCTAAGAAAGCGTGTAAGTAAATTTCTTTTGCGCCTTGCTTAGCCGCTAAGTCAATCGCCGCTAGCATGTGGTCTTCGTGGCTGTGAACACCGCCTGGAGAAAGTAGCCCCATGATGTGAACGGCTTTACCGGCTGCTACAGCTTTATCTACCGCAGCTACTAATACTTCGTTAGTGAAGAAGTCACCGTCTGTAATTGACTTACCAACACGGGTAAGTTCTTGGTATACAACGCGACCAGCACCGATGTTAGTATGGCCAACTTCTGAGTTGCCCATTTGTCCGTCTGGTAAACCTACATCTAGGCCTGAGCCTGAGATAAGGGTGCTGGCAGCAGTATCCCAAAGGTTGTCTAATACTGGTGTGTTGGCGTTTGCTACAGCGTTATTGGCGCTGTCTTGGCGGTAGCCCCAGCCGTCCATAATAACTAGTGCTAAAGGCTTTTTGCTTGCAGACATTGCAATTTCCTCAATCGGTAAATGTTAAAGTGAAAAACGAATTAGTGAAATATTACTACATTTTTTGTCTGAGTCACCTGATTGAGCGCAAATCAACCGAGATTAGTTGTTTTTGCTCAGATTTGTTCTGGTGTATGAATCTTAGGTCAATTTGCAAGGTTTGGCGCGCTAGAGAGCTGCTATTCTTCGCGCTCAGGTGTATACTCTCGCCCCAATATCACTAAATATTTGCTTAACTGGAATTGTCATACTATGCAGCAAGTTGTCGAATTTGTCGGAAATAACCCTATCATTTCATTCGCTTGGGTAGGTTTGTTCGGTGCCGTTATCTACACTTTTATTCAACCAATGCTGTCTAAGGTTAGCTCGGTAGGCAATCACGAAGCTACTTTGCTCATCAATAAAGAAGATGCAGTAGTGGTGGATGTACGTACTAACGACGAGTACAAAAAAGGGTATATTGCGGGCGCACGTCACATTCCTTTAACCCAAATACAAGCTAATAACTTTAAGCCTATTGAAAATTTAAAGGGCAGCCCCATTATCGTTGTATGTGAAACAGGGATGCGTTCAGGCTCAGCGGCTAACGCTCTGGTTAAAGACGGTTTTGAGAAAGTGTATAACCTACGCGGCGGCATGACCGATTGGAAATCAGCAAACCTACCGATCACTAAGAAGTAAGATCGAGTTTTAATGGCTAGCTCTCTAGCGATTAAGCAATTTTAAATAAATGTATTAAAGGTAATTATCATGGCTGAAGCAGCAACCACTGAAGCACCACAAGTAGAATTTGCAATTCAACGTATTTACACAAAAGATATTTCTTTTGAAACGCCTAACTCACCACAAATCTTTCAGCAAGAGTGGAAACCAGAAGTTAAGGTTGACCTAGACACTACTAGCAACAAACTAGCTGACAGCGTATTCGAAGTGGTATTAACACTTACTGTTACCGCTAAAGTTGGCGAGCAAACTGCATTCTTATGTGAAGTTCACCAAGGTGGTATCTTCACTCTAGGCAACATGCCTGAGCCACAACTTGCTCATGCAATTAACGCATACTGCCCTAACATTCTTTTCCCATATGCGCGTGAAGCTGTATCTAATCTAGTTAACCGTGGTTCTTTCCCACAAATTAACTTAGCGCCAGTTAACTTTGATGCTTTGTTTGCTAACTACGTACAACAGCAAGCAGAACAACAGCAAGCGGCTAAAGCTGACGCTTAATGGTTAACTCAAAGGCTACTATGACCGTATTGGGCGCAGGCTCATACGGTACCGCGTTGGCAATTGCGATTGCCCGAAATGGACAACGTACTGTGTTATGGGGTCATGAGCCTGAGCACGTGGCTGCACTTGATGCAGCCCGTGAAAACCAAGATTTCCTGCCTGGGGTAAGTTTCCCCGAGAGCTTGGAGCTAGAAGATGATTTAGCCACCGCGGTTGCGCAAAGTGACAACTTGCTGGTGGTAGTGCCTAGTTTTGCATTTGCTGATGTAATGCGTCAGATAAAGCCAATGTTAAGCGAACAATCGCGAGTAGCTTGGGCAACCAAAGGTTTAGAAGCGAATACCGGACATTTATTGTCTGAAGTGGCCGTTGAAGCTTTGGGCGAACAAGTGTCTCTAGCGGTGATCTCTGGTCCTACGTTTGCTAAAGAGCTGGCTGCCGGTTTACCTACCGCAATTTCTGCCTCTTCTTCTGATGCCGACTTTGTTAGCTACCTAGCTAAAGTGATGCACTGTGAACGCAGCTTTAGGGTCTATACCAATAACGATATTATTGGTGTGCAACTAGGTGGTGCAGTTAAAAACGTTATTGCCATTGGCGCAGGTTTGGCCGATGGGTTAGGGTTTGGCGCAAATGCACGAACCGCTCTAATCACCCGTGGACTACGTGAAATGACACGTTTGGGTAAAGCGCTAGGCGCTGATGCCGAAACCTTTATGGGGATGGCTGGTCTTGGTGATTTGGTACTCACTTGTACCGATAACCAAAGCCGTAACCGCCGATTTGGTTTAGCCTTGGGTAAAGGTAAAAACAAGCAACAAGCTGAGCAAGAAATTGGTCAAGTTGTTGAGGGATTTCGCAATACTAAAGAAGTTTACTTGTTAGCTGAAAGAGTTGGTGTTGAAATGCCAATTGTAGAGCAAATATACCAAGTACTTTATGAAAACAAATCCGTGCAAACTGCCGCTATGGATCTTTTGGCGAGGTCGCAAAAAGACGAGTAAAGCCTTACTCGCTTTAGCCTTGCTTTTGGCTAGCAGTATTTCCTATGCTGCTGCCATCAAAGTTGTTGTTCCCTCCAATGTTTATCAAGACTATTTGCTGTTTCTCGCTGGCCGCGATCCGGCTGCTATCCAAGATTTTTCTGGTGCTCATAGCCGAAGAGATGTGGTAGAGGTAGCCTTGTTTGTCCAAGCGCTGCGCCTTGGCGGTTGGAAAGAACCTATTTACTTTAGTGAAGTAGATAGCTACCAGCGAACCATGCGTTTATTAAGCCATGGAGACGTAGTCGCCAGCGCAACAACAATGTTTACTAGCGATATAAGTGCTCATCCAAGCTTACTGCAAACTCAGCCGGTGGTTGAGCAAGGCGAATTTGAGGTAGGTTTATACCTTAAAGATAGCAGCCCACTATTGCAGCAATCTTCACTTACTCTAGACCAAATAAAAGCGCTTAAAGTAGTGTCTAACAAGCAATGGTCGGTAGATTGGAGCACCTTAGAAGTACTGGGCTTTAATCAACGCATGCATACCACTAAATGGCAGAGCCAAGTAAAGATGGTTGATGTTGGCAGGGCCGATGCCCTACTAGCGCCGTTTCAAGCCAGTGAAGATATGAGCTTGCAAACTTTTGGCGTAACCCTAAAGCCTTTGCCGGGTATCAAGCTGGGTTTGCAAGATTCGAGGCGCTTTGTGATTAGCCGATCGGCAGTTGATAATCGTCGGGTATTTTTGGCTCTAGAGATGGGCTTAACAGAACTAAAACGTCGAGGAGTCATCACTCAGGCTTATCAACAATCGGGCTTTTTACAAAGCAAAGTCGCCGATTGGCAGCTAGTAACGCCATAAAAAAAGGTAGCCTAAGCTACCTTTTTTGCTATTAGCAGTTACGGAGCTCTAGTAGTAAGAGTGCTCACCTGCTTGGTGTTCAGTCACATCTTTAACGCCGGTTAACTCACCAGGGAAGGCTTCAAGCAACTGCTTTTCAATGCCTTCTTTTAGCGTAACATCTACCATGCTACAACCATTACAACCGCCGCCAAACTGCAGCACTACCACGCCTTCTTCGGTTAGCTCCATTACGCTAACTTTACCACCGTGTGAAGCCAAGTTAGGGTTAACCTGAGTTTCAATGGTGTATTCAACACGCTCAATCAGTGGAGCATCTTCATCCACTTTACGCATCTTGGCGTTAGGTGCTTTAAGGGTAAGTTGTGAACCTACTTTGTCGGTCACAAAGTCGATTTCAGCTTCTTCCAAAAACGGCGCGCTAGCGGTATCAACCATGGCTTTAAAGCCGTCGAATTGTAGCGCGGTATCATCTTCTTCCACTGATTCCGGTGGGCAGTAAGATACGCCACACTCTGCGCTTGGTGTACCAGGATTAACCACAAATACACGAATATGGGTGCCTTCAGGCTGTTGTTCTAGCAACTTAACAAAATGTTGTTGAGCTGTTTCTGAGATCGATACCATCTGCTTCCTCGATACCTGACTAAAATACTAAGGTTTATTGTACGGCTTTTTAAACAGCGCTGCTAGTGCTTATCTTCGTTGTGAAGGTTTTGGGGTACGTGCAATAGCCCAGATGTCGACTCGCTCAGCACCGGCAGCTTTAAGTTGCCTAGCTAGCACGTTAGCGGTGCTGCCGGTTGTTACAACATCATCAACTATCACCCAGTGTTTATAGCTAACTTGGTCTTGGCAACTGAAGCTGGCAGCCAAGGCTTTTTGCCGTTGTCGGCGGGTTAGCCCGGCCTGGCTTGAACCATAATGTTTACGTGTAAACGGCTTTAGCACTGGCTTAGCAGCCTGTTTTGCCAATTGCTTACATAAGACTTCACTTTGGTTAAAACCGCGTCGCCATTGCTTAAACCAATGCAAGGGCACAGGGCAAAAGACTTCAGGCAGTGGTGCCTGAGTTTGTTGAATATGCTGCCAAAATAACTGACCTAGTGGCTTAGCCAAATGCTGCTGTTTGGCATATTTGTAGGCTTTAATCACCGGCTCTATTGGCCATTGGTAGTCACTTAAACACACTACTTGGTCGTAATTAGGAACCTTGCCTTGGCACTCGCCGCATATTCCTGGCTCAGCCAAGGGCAAATAACACGTCTCACAACGATGTTGGCTAGGCGTTAACAGTAGGGCGCTGCAGCTGTCGCAACAAGCTTGATTGAGCCTTTTGCTTTGAAAGCAAAAATCACAGTGTTTAGACAACACTAAGCGGGAGTTTAAAGCTGCGTGAAATCTAGTTAACATGAGCATCCTTTTTGATGAGTAGTTAAGTGTAGATGAGCAAATTGCATTTTGAACGTCATGGCTCTGGCCCTGCGCTCATTCTTATTCATGGTTGGGGCTTAAACGGCGCTGTATGGCAGCCTGTTACCGAGCTATTAGCCGAACATTTCAGCGTTTATCTGGTGGATTTGCCCGGTTTTGGCCACTCTCCTGCTATTGAGCCGCTTAGCTTGGATGGCATGGTGCAGGCGATAACTGCTCAAGTACCCGAGCGGGCTATTTGGTTAGGCTGGTCTTTAGGTGGCTTGGTGGCTAAGTATGCGGCCATTCATCAGCCGCAGCAGGTTGCTGGTCTTATTACCGTGGCCAGCTCGGCCCATTTTATTGCTAAATCGGAGTGGCCGGGAATTCAAGCAAAAGTGCTCGATGGTTTTGCCAGCGGTTTACAGCAAGATTTTAAAAAGACCTTACAGCAGTTTTTGGCCATCCAAGCCATGGGAAGCGATCAAGCTAAGCAAGATATCAAGCTGCTGCGAGAGCTACTGGCAACTAGGCCTTTGCCACAACTTAGTGCCTTAGAGCAGGGCTTAGCTCTATTACAAAGCCAAGATTTACGTGATGAGTTGGCGCAGATCTCGATGCCTTGGTTGCAGCTTTATGGACGCAGCGATGCGCTGGTGCCAAAGGCTGCCATGCAGCAACATGCCGAGCTTCATCCCGCGGCAACTCAATACTTATTTGCCAGTTCTTCGCATGCGCCTTTCATTTCAGAGAAGCAGTTATTTGCTGAAAAAGTACTCGGCTTTGCGCGCAGCATAGTGGTGTAAAAGTGAGCAATTTGCTAGAATTAAGGCTATCTATGATTGAGGCAGCAACTAACTAGGCGGAGGGCAATATGCAAATTGGCGCAGCAAGTAGCGGTTTTCAAATTATTGCCAATGCAAATCAGCAAGTTAGCGAAAGTGCTCAAACACTTGCCGAAGTAGCAGCAAAGCGTGAACCGCAACAAAACGAAGTGGTTGATGCCATTGTGAGCCTTAGCCAAGCTGAGCTTTATGCTAAAGCTGGCGCTAAGGTGATACAAACCGAATCTAAAATGTTAGGCACTTTACTGGATGTAGAGGCCTAGTATGAATATCAATGTTAGCTTGCCTAATGTTTTCCCCAATACCTTAACTCCGCCTACGGATTCAGCCCGTCGCGACAATCAGTTGCGTCAGGTGATAGCTCAACCCAAAGAAGTCGCTAGTTTTGCTAAAGAGCCCGAGGTAGGCGCTGAGAAAGATCGCAGCAAGCCGCAAAGTACGGCTCAATACCCTCAAGTTCAAGAACAGCAGCAAGCTAAAATAAACGAACGAGAAGCGCAACAAGGGCGCGAGCACCAAGGCGAGCAGCAGGGTAAACAAGACGAGCAAAAAGGCAGTCAAGACCAGTCCGGCTCTGATCAACCCAGTGCCAGACAAAAAGGCCAAAACGAGCTTAGCGAAAGCGAGCAGAAGAAAGTTGATGAGCTAAGTGCGCGCGACCAAGAGGTGCGCACCCACGAAGCGCAACACCAAGCGGTAGGTGGACAATACGCCAGTGCCGCCTCTTTTGAGTTTGAACGTGGCCCCGATGGCAAGCAATATGCGGTAGGCGGTGAAGTGTCTATCGATGTGAGTGAAATCCCCGATGACCCACAGGCTACCATTGCAAAAATGGAGCAGGTACAACGGGCGGCCTTAGCGCCTGCCGAGCCTTCTTCACAAGATCGACAAGTGGCCGCTCAGGCTCAACAAAAAGCGGCTGAGGCACAACGCGAACTTAATCATGCTCAACCACCAGGTTTGTTGGCATCCGACGAACAACCTTCAGCCTTTGGTACCACAGCTGCCGAAGCAGCTGTGTTTGAGCCTTCTCAACAAGCGCGAGAGCAGCAAAATGCTCAAGCCTTGCAACAACGCTACCCAGATATTGCTCAGCAAATGGCACAGCGTAATCAAACCATTGAACAGCGCTATAGCAGTGTTGCGGCCTTTAAGCCGCAATCTCAATTAAGCTTACAAGCTTAAGTCTATTTTTTTCTACCTCGTTATTTCTTCGCTTTGGCAAAAGCATCTGCAAAGGCACTATTAATAGGTGCGCTAGTTTGAGCTTTCTTATTGGCTGGCGCATTTGTTCTTTGCGGCTTAGCTTTGCTTGATGGCTGGCTAGGGCGAACCTCTTCATCTAAGCGCATGCTAAGGGCAATACGTTTGCGCTGAACTTCTACTTCCAGCACTTTTACCTTAACAATGTCGCCGGCTTTAACCACTTGGTGCGGATCTTTTACAAAGTGGTTGGCTAAGCAGGAAATATGCACTAAACCGTCTTGATGAACGCCAACATCAACAAACGCACCAAAGTTGGTGACATTGGTAACCACGCCTTCTAACAACATAGCTGGTTTTAAGTCACTAATGGTATTCACACCCTCTTTAAAGGTGGCGGTTGCAAACTCTGGGCGAGGGTCGCGGCCGGGTTTTTTCAGTTCATCAATAATGTCGGTCACTGTGGGGAGACCAAACTTATCACTAGTAAATTGCTTAGGATCGAGTTTGTTTAAGCGCTCACCATTGGCAATTAGCTGGCTAACTTCACACTGGCTATGTTCAGCGATAGCTTTTACTACGGGGTAGGCTTCGGGGTGAACCGCCGAACTATCTAAGGCGTTTTTCGCTTGGTTTATTCGCAAAAATCCGGCTGCCTGCTCAAAGGCTTTGGGACCTAAGCGCGCCACTTTTTTGATGGCGGCACGTGATTTAAACGCACCGTGCTCGTCGCGGTAGGCCACTATGTTGTGCGCGATGGTGGTGTTTAAACCCGCCACAAAACTTAGCAGCGGTGCCGAGGCCATGTTTACATCCACGCCCACGGCATTTACACAGTCTTCAACTACGCTGTCTAATTGTTGTGATAGTTTGCTTTGGCTAACATCGTGTTGGTATTGGCCAACACCAATCGCTTTGGGTTCAATTTTCACAAGCTCGGCTAGCGGATCTTGTAGACGACGAGCAATTGACACCGCGCCACGAATCGAAACATCTAGCTCGGGAAATTCTTGCGCTGCAAGCTCTGAGGCAGAATACACCGATGCGCCAGCTTCACTCACCATCACCTTTTGCAAGCCTTGCGGTGGCAACATGCCGATAAGATCAGCGGCCAATTTATCGGTTTCACGCGAAGCAGTGCCGTTACCCACACTAATTAGCTTAACTTGGTGTTTAGTCACTAAGCTCGCCAGCGTTTTTAAAGAATCTTGCCATTGATTGCGCGGAGCATGTGGGTAGATGGTGTCGTAAGCAACCAGCTTACCGGTGGCGTCTACTACCGCTACTTTAACCCCAGTGCGCAAGCCCGGATCTAAACCTAAGGTGGCTTTGGGGCCGGCAGGCGCAGCCATTAATAAGTCATTTAAATTGCGCGAGAACACACTAATAGCTTCGTCTTCACCGCGCTCACGTAGCTGGTTAAGTAACTCGGTTTCCAGCTGCAGCTTAAGCTTAACTCGCCAAGTCCATTGCACCACCGTGGCTATCCAACGATCGCTAGCAAGGCCTTTAGGTGCGAGCTCGAAGTAGTCACGGATCATTTGTTCGGCAGGGTGGTTTAAGCCCTCTTCTTGTTCAACTTCCACACTTAGGTTGAGAATGCCTTCATTACGTCCACGCAATATGGCTAAAGCGCGGTGAGAAGGTATTTTTCCTATGGCTTCGTGGTAGTCAAAGTAGTCTTGAAACTTTTGGCCAGCTTGTTGCTGGCCGTCAATGACTTCGGCCTTCACCGTCGCGTTTTGTTGCAAGAACAAACGAAGCTTCGCTAACAGCGGTGCTTGCACGGCAAAGCGTTCCATTAGGATGAATTTGGCGCCATCTAGCACCGCTTTGTTATCGGCAAAGCCTGCATCACTATTGATGAAATCTTCGGCCAAGTTTTCAGGTATTGAATCTGGCTGGCTGAGCAAGAGCTCGGCTAAAGGCTCGATGCCTGCTTCAATGGCAATTTGCCCTTTGGTTCGTCGCTTAGGTTTGTAAGGAAGGTAAAGATCCTCAAGCTCAGTTTTGCTGCTTGCGGCATTAATTGCTTGTTCAAGTTGTGGGCTTAGCTTGTCTTGTTCGGCAATGGATTTAAGAATGGCGCTGCGGCGTTGCTGCATGTCACGCAAATAAATTAAGCGCTGCTCTAACAAGCGCAATTGCCCGTCATCTAATCCGCCGGTGGCTTCTTTACGGTAGCGAGCAATAAAAGGCACCGTTGACCCTTCATCTAGAAGTTTAATGGCGGCACTCACTTGTTGAGCTTGTGCGTTGATATCTGTAGCAATTTGTTGTTCTAAATTTTGCATGGGCTTATGTAATTTTAGATGCGCTGCTTGTTGCAGCAGAAAAAGTGTCCTCTATCTTATTCGCTTATAAATAGGCATCAAGCAGAAAAACTAATATGTAGAATCTTAATAGCGTGAAAACTGTTTCACAGCGTGACAAATTTTTCATAAGCACTTCATAGATACGTTTTGTTGCAGGCTGTTGGTCATAGTTATGTGAGCTAAAGCCATAAACATTATTCAGTTACTGAATTAGAGTGAACATGATTTTAATGCCTCAGTTCAAGGAGAGCGAAATGAGCGCGAGCGACAAGACTCTTTTCAATGTAAGTTTAAGCCGTGTTAGCCAAAGCATTGTATTGGCTAGTTTAATGAGTGCACCGGCACTTGCGGCCAGTAATGAAATGCTTAGCAATACCGATTTTAGTAATGGTACCACCGGTTGGTGGTCGAGCGGCGCCGAGCTGGTGACCAAAGACGGCGAAGCCTGTATGGACATTAAGCGTGCTGGTTCAAATCCATGGGATGTTATTTTAGGCCAACGTGGATTTGGTTTGGAAAAAGGCCAAGATTACGCTATTGATTTTGTGGCCCGCGCTGACAAAGACACCGCCTTTACCGCCCTTATTCAACATAATGGCGCGCCTTATACGCAATACTTTAATCAAGTATTAGAGATTGGCACTGAGCCAAAATCCTTTAGCTTCAAGTTCACTCAAGACCAGAAGAGTGATGCTAAAACCGAGTTTCAGTTTCAGTTGGGCGCACAAAAAGAAGCGGTGTTGTGTTTTAGCGATATATCGGTGAAAGGTAAGTCTTTTGTTATCGTAAACAAAATTCCTAACATTCGCTTAAACCAAATTGGCTTTTATCCTAAAGCCGAAAAAATTGCGGTAATTAGCAGTGAAGAGCAACAACCGCGGGTTTGGCGCGTAAAAGATGCCGAAGGCAATCACTTACTTACCGGTAAAACCAAAGTATTTGGGATGAATGCTGCCTCTGGCGAAACAGTGCATCAAGCAGACTTTTCTGCCTTAACGACAAAGCATGATAACTTGGTGTTAGATGTAGATGGTCAAACTAGCCATCCTTTCAAAATTGCTGATGATATCTACCGCGAGTTAAAACACGATGCCTTAGCTTACTTCTACCAAAACCGTAGCGGTGTAGAGATTAAGCAAGAGTTTGTACAGCGACCAAACTTGGCGCGTCCAGCTGGGCATGCACCAGATGTAGTGAGTTGTTTTGATAAAACCGACGACAAAGGCAACAAGTGGCCAGGTTGTGATTTTGACATGGACCTCACCGGCGGTTGGTATGACGCAGGTGACCACGGTAAATATGTGGTAAACGGCGGCATTAGTACCTGGACCTTAATGAACCTTTACGAGCGCTCGCAATTTATTGATGGCGCTGACGAACCGTTTGCTGATGGCAAGCAACCGATGCCAGAAGCCGGCAATGGTGTTAACGATCTATTGGATGAAGCGCGCTGGAACATGGAGTTCATGTTGGCGATGCAAATCCCAGAAGGCAGCAAAGTATCGGTGCCTGTGGGTAACCAACAAGAAAACGTTCGCTCGCTTAAGCTCACCGAAATTGATGCCTCTGGTATGGCGTTCCATAAGGTAGCCGATGAAAAGTGGACCGGTATGCCATTACCGCCGCACAAAGATACTCAAAAGCGTCATGTTGGCCAATCGAGTACTGCAGCTACCTTAAACCTAGCCGCTACTGCAGCGCAGTGTGCGCGTATTTGGAAAGACATCGATGCTGATTTTTCCGCTCAGTGTTTAACTGCGGCAAACCGTGCTTGGCAAGCTGCCAATAAACACCCAGAAGTATACGCTTACGATAACTTCACCGGCTCTGGTCCTTACGGGGATACTGATTTAGCTGATGAGTTTTATTGGGCAGCGGCAGAGCTATTTATTACTACAGGTGAACCTAGGTACTTAGAAGCAGCTAAAGCATCTCCTGTATTCTTAGCGGCGCCAGTGGGCGACGAAACGGCCAAAGGTGATTTGTTCTGGCAAGATCTAAGTTCAGCAGGCACCTTGAGCCTAGCTCTTGTCCCTAGCAAGCTAGACCAAGCCACACGTGATAAAGCTCGCGCTAAGATTATTGCTACGGCCGATGCTTACTCTGCACACATGGCTAAAGAGGGTTACCACATCCCGTATAGCGTAGAGCAGTACCCTTGGGGTTCTAACTCTAACTTGGTGAATCGCGGTATTTTCTTAAGCTACGCCACAGACTACAGTGGCGACAGCAAATACA
The DNA here is from genome assembly GCF_019670125.1 of Agarivorans aestuarii. Classification (NCBI taxonomy): domain Bacteria; kingdom Pseudomonadati; phylum Pseudomonadota; class Gammaproteobacteria; order Alteromonadales; family Alteromonadaceae; genus Agarivorans; species Agarivorans aestuarii. The sequence goes on along the minus strand of NZ_AP023033.1, from coordinate 4,086,693 downwards.
TGCAGACTTTGGCGCATGCCTTGGACTACATCTTAGGGCGAAACCCGCTTGATCAGTCTTACATTACTGGCTACGGCAGCAACCCGCTTAAAAATCCGCACCACCGTTTTTGGGCGCATCAAGCCGATGCCAACTCACCTAAACCTGCACCAGGTGCGTTATCGGGTGGGCCTAACTCCATCAGCTTTAGTGACCCAGTTGCAGCCGGCCTTAAAGGCAATTGTATTGGCCAAACCTGTTTTGCTGATGAAATTGGTGCTTGGACTTTAAATGAGATCACCATCAACTGGAATGCCCCCCTAGTTTGGGTTACCACAGTATTGGATGAGCACCGCCTTAAGTAAGAAAATTGTAATAAACAATTAGCATAGGCCGACATTATGTCGGCCTTTATTGCTTCAAAAAATTAAGTAATTACTGATGCTTGGGGGCAGTTAGTCACTGATAATGTGATCTATAACGGCGTTCTAACGCTCAATATCATTGAAAACAAGTTCTTGGCCGAGTTGGTGTATATAGTGGTATCGGGAGTTTTACCTCTCTGGCCTGCTAATTCAGCTTGGCAGCACAGAGGAAAGGTAAAATGCGAACTCGTGTTAGTTGTCAGAGAATCAATGTGAAAGATAAAAATAAATTGGAGCAACGCTCAACCGTTTATGATGTCGCCGCGTTGGCTGGGGTATCGCCTAGCACCGTATCTCGGTTTATGAATCAAACCACCTATGTGTCTGATGCAAAACGTAAACAAATTCAAGCTGCTATGGTTGAGCTAGGCTATAAACCTGGCCAGCAAACTGGAGCCAGCGCTAGTAGCCGCACCATGACCATTGGGGTACTAGTACAACATCCCGACAGCCCATTTTATTCTTCAATTTTAAGAGGTATTGAGGAAGTTCTGCTGGCTCAGGGCTATTCGCATATTATCGTAACCGGCCACTGGAATAGCGAAGAAGAAATGGAGTCGATGCAGCTGCTGTTATCGCGCTCTGTGGATGGGATCATTATTGTTACCGGTGGCTTAGCAGACGAACAAATCGTTGAGTTTTCTAAAAAGCGACCGATTGTTGCACTGGGCCGTGAGCTAGAAGCCGCACGACTGCGCTCAATTAAGATTGAAAACTCAGTGGGCGCTTACATGGCTACTAATCACCTTATTCAGTTAGGCCATCGCGAGATCGTTCATATTCGCGGAGCAGAAGGTCACCCCGATGCCCAGCAGCGTTACAATGGTTATTGCCAAGCTATGGAACATGCGGGTTTACCGGTGAAAATGCAGCTAGTAGAGCAAGGTGACTTTAGTGAACAAGGTGGCTTTGAAGCGGTGCAGCGTTTGTTGGCCAATAAGCGCCAGTTTAGCGCAATTTTTGCGGCCAATGATTTAACCGCGCATGGCGCGATGTTAGCGCTATATAAAGCCAATCGACCAGTGCCAGAGCGTGTTTCGGTAATTGGCTTTGATGATGTGCCCGGTTCTGCATTTTTCATTCCGCCACTTACCACAGTGCGCCAACCTATATTTGATACCGGTTATGCGTCTGCTTTAACCATTTTGGATATGTTAAATGGCGGTGCCAGCAACTCTTTCCGTATTCCGCCAGTTGAATTGGTGAAACGAGAAACCACTCAAGCCCACGTGCTCTAGTTAAAGCTAGCGAGTTTACTGCCTAAGTCGTTTATAATTGGCTTAGGCAGACTAAATGACGTAGCGATGAAAACCAATCTAATTACCCGCCCTGGCTGGCATAAACTCGATGAAGAATTAAAGTACTTGTGGAGGGTGAAACGCCCCGAGGTGACCCAAGCCGTATCTGAAGCGGCCGCTCTGGGGGATCGCTCAGAAAACGCCGAATACAAAGAAGGCAAACGCGAGCTTCGCCGCATCGATTCTCGGCTGCGCTTTCTTACCAAACGATTAGACGCCCTAGAGATTGTTGACCACCACCCTCAGCAAAACGGCAAAGTGTTTTTTGGCGCCTGGGTTGAGCTAGAAAATGATGAAGGCGATATTGTTCGCTATCGCATTGTTGGCACCGACGAGATTGACCCCAAACTAGGCTATATCACTATCGACTCTCCCATGGCGCGCGCCTTAATAGGCAAGCAAGTGGATGACGATGTGTTTGTAAAAACGCCCTCTGGCACCAAAGAGTGGTGGATTAATCTTATTCAATACACCCCTTTCGAGTAGCGGAGCTAATTCTGTTAGCTAACTATTTGTCTTAATGCATATTTAACCAGTAGTTAGCGGCTAAAACCCCCATGTTGAAAATAATTCATCTAAAGCTATGTTTAAGATGAATAACGTTGACTTACTTTATCTTCTCTTTAGTATCTAGCGGTATAGACGTCTAAAAGTCTTTAACGGAGAAGGTCAATGGGATTTCACAACGCGCAACAAATCGAATCACTCAATCAAAGCTTAAGTGAGCTTAACCGCGATATTAACGTGTCCTTTGAGTTCTTCCCGCCAACCACCGAGACCATGGAGCAAACTTTGTGGTCGTCTATCGAGCGTTTGCAAACCTTAAAGCCTAAGTTTGTATCGGTAACCTATGGCGCTAACTCCGGTACTCGAGACCGCACTCACAAGGTGATCAAAGCAATTAAGGACCGCACAGGCTTAGCGGCAGCACCGCATTTAACCTGCATCGACTCAACGCCCGATGAGTTGCGCCAAATTGCTCGCGACTACTGGAACAGCGGTATTAAAGACATCGTGGCCCTACGCGGTGATTTGCCCGAGGGCTCTGCCAAGCCGCAAATGTACGCTAGCGACTTAGTGGCCTTGCTAAAAGAAGAAGCCGATTTTGATATCTCGGTCGCGGCCTACCCAGAAGTTCACCCAGAAGCAAAAAGCGCCCAAGCCGATTTATTGGCACTAAAACGCAAAATGGATGCCGGTGCCAACCGCGCCATTACCCAGTTCTTTTTTGATGTAGAGAGCTACCTGCGCTTTCGTGACCGCTGTGCAGCAATCGGTATTGAAGGGGAAATCGTACCCGGTATTTTGCCAGTATCTAATTACAATACCCTGAAAAAGTTCGCCTCTTTTGCCAATGTAAAAGTGCCAAAATGGCTACACAATCAGTTTGCTGGCTTAGAGCATGACCAAACTACTCGAAACCTAGTAGGCGCCAGTGTTGCTATTGAAATGGTCAAAGTATTATCGCGCGAAGGAGTGAAAGACTTTCACTTCTACACGCTTAACCGCTCGGAGTTGTCTTACGCTATATGCCACACCTTAGGTGTTCGCCCAGCTGAAGCCGTACCTGCTTAGTGACGAATGCAGCTGAGAGATAAAAAGCCTAGCAATGCTAGGCTTTTTTGTATCTGGGAGGGCGGTCAATAAAAGTAGATTATCTTCAAACAAACTATTGGACATAAATGGGTCAAACGAAGAATGATGACTAACTTTTGAGCCAAAAACCGTGCTTCAGATAAACATCATCATCGATATTTTTGCTGGTGATGATGTTTACTTAATTGTATTTAATTCTCACAAATTGAGACTTTATCTCCTGACAGGAATAGTTCTATTGTTGTCTTATTTTTCGAGTTGTAAACTGGTAGTTGGTAAACGGTAATTTCCGTTTGCACCTCATTGTTCCCTTGCAACTCAATCATCCTTTCGTACCAACTATTTAGGTTAACCTCTCTCCTTACTGCAATTTGATAATGGTGGTCAGATAACTGACTGACTTCAACTGTTTTAGACTCATCAGAGCTAATAAAAGCATCGCCAATAGGGAGTAACGTCGAATGGTTAACCTGGTAGCATTGTGCATATTCATCAATTAGTAATTGAAAAACTTCAGTAACGCTTAAATCAACTTTAAATGTCAGCGGCGGATATTTAGAATTTCTAAATTCTTCTGCGGTTTCTGGTGGCATCCCACAGCCGCCAAGCAAGGCAACAAACAGCATTGAAATAATTCTCATGATTTCACTCTAAAAAATAAACAAGTTAGTTTTGACTTTATACTTATACATTAGCCACCACCAACAACAACTACAGTAATGATAAATCCAACATTGTAGAGTGCAAGGTTTTATAGAGGCAGGCATTCATTCATTTACACGTTTAAATGGCAGTGTTTATACACTTGATAAGCTAATTAAATTAAATAAAGATAAGTAGGTAAAAGCTTTAACATGCAATGGCATTTTCTAGCTAACTTCGGGGCAAGAGCGTTTCACAAACTTGATAGCCAAGATTGTGCTTTTCAATCCCATTATCTTCGCCGAGTAGCGCAAATGAACAAGGGAGCAGAGTTGAAGTCTGTTTGAGCGTAGCGAGTTACTTCAACTCCCTTGTGAATGCGCAACGGAGGGTCTAAGAAGATGCGGGGCGAGTTTTCTTTTTGCTTCGCTAAGCTTTGGTTGTTAAAGCTTAATGACGTCGCCGCAGGCGAAAGCTTTTGCTCTATAGCTAACACATAAAGGGGCAACAATGAGTTTGACTCTAGATGCCACATCGTGAACTTGAAGCCGAATGCTCAGCTTATGCTAAACGCACACCCACTAACTACATGGCCACGACCCCAGTTACATCAACAGCGCATTTACCCCAGAGCATATCAGCCACATGATTAGGGCGTAGTACCAGTTGTTTTTAAGTATTTGGCTGGTGGAGAATTGGTAGCGGCCTATCATGGTTAGGCCTACGCCAGATAGGGGGCTGCTGCCGGTGGATATTGCCCAAGAACTTAAGAATAGAAAACCTAGCTGACTAGGTTCGGGATTAAGCGGCAATAACAAAGGGCTGGCTAAAGAAATGCTAATAACTGGATGAATGCCAAACATGCAGGCCACGATCATCATTGCCAACACTACTGCAAAGGTTTGATGGTTAAAGCTTACGTTGTGCAGGCTTAAGGTTTCTGGATAGGCCAGCAACAAGGCTTTAATACCTGCCGAGAATACCCCAGCAGCTAAAAACAGCACGTACTGGCTGCCAACATTAGATAAGCGATGGCTAACAAAGTTTCTGGCAATGAGCACTTTTGAGTTCCCTTTGGCAAAACTTAAGGCTGCAACAGGTGCTAGGCAAGTAATCATCAAAATAATGCTGAAATCGGGGAAGGCGAAATGCAATGCAATCACGCTGGTGGCGAGCACAAAGGGAATGGTTAAGCTTTCTCGACGCAAGGGGTAACCAGCAAAACTGTCTTTTTCGCGTAGCGATACTTCTGCGATGGTAAACGCCAAAGCGATAAGCGCCATTAATGCGCCTGGAACTAATACATCTAACCATTGCATACCGGGGGCGTAAGTAATGGAAACCGCAGTGGCAATAAAAAATGGAGACCACCAGGCTGCGGCACAAAAACAGCGCATTAATACTTTTTGTTGGGCGTTAGTTAAAGCCTGCTGTTTGGCCAAGCGGTCGCCGACAATGAATACAATTGATAGATTGATGACCGCACCCAGCAGGTTCATGCCTAGGGCGGTAGAGGCAATGCTGCGTTTGCCAATGGGCAAAGGATCTTGTTGGTTTTCTGGGTTAGCTAAGGCAAGAAAAGATACCGCGCTAAACATGGCCAGCAAGGGCAGGTTAATCGACAAAATATCGATGGCGCTAAGGAAAGCGTTCTGCTTGGCCGCCACTAACAGCAATAAAATGCCAATGGCCAATAAGCTGCCTGCTTGAATGCGAATGGCTTTACTAAGTTGCGGCAAATACACAATGGCCGCAGCCCAGGTTACTGCCGTGGCTAAGCCTATACCTATAACCCCAAAGGCATAAAGCAAGTAAAGCAGTAGTGAGGCGAGAAACAACCATCCCTTGTATTGTTGCATTGAAGACATCCTAAGGATCAATGAGCGAACGCTGCTACGGCAGCACAACCTGCCTGTAGTGAACTTTTAGCTTAGCCTAAGAACAAACAACCCCGCATAAAGCGGGGTTGCTACGGTTAAATATGTATGTATTTAACCGGTGTTACGCATACCTGCTGCAATACCTGCAATGCTTACCATTAAGGCTTGATCAACTACTGGGCAAAGTTCTTCGTTAGCACGAGAACGATTTAGCAGCTCAACCTGTAATACATGCAAAGGATCGATGTAAGGGTTACGCAGATTAAGTGACTCAACCACCCAAGCTTGGTTAGCCAGTAATTGGTTGTCTGGTGCTAGCGAAACAATCGCTGCTTTAGCGCCTTCTAACTTAACTCGAAGCTTTTCACCTAGCTCTTGCAGCTCTGGCTCTACTAAGCGTTCGTCGTAGATTTTTGATAACCAAGTATCGGCTTTCATAAATACCATTTCTAACATCGCTAAGCGGTTATCAAAGAATGGCCAAGCACGCATTTCAGTTAGTAGCTCGCTTTTACCTTCTTTAATTAAGCCTTCGAATGCCGCGCCGCTGCCTAACCAAGCCGGTAGTAATAGGCGGTTTTGGCTCCATGAGAAAATCCATGGAATAGCACGTAAGCTTTCTACGCCACCATCTGAACGACGTTTAGCTGGGCGACTGCCCAATGGCAGTTTCGCTAACTCGCGCTCTGGGGTTGCCGAGCGGAAGTACGGAACAAACTCTTCTTCGCCCCAAACAATGCCACGGTAGGCATCACAAGAAGTTTTGGCAATTTGATCCATCACTTCACGCCATTCGTCTTTTGGCTCCATTGGCGGAACCAAGTTCGCTTCTAATACTGCGCTGGCGTAAAGGTTTAGGCTGTCCATGGCAACTTTAGGTAGACCGAACTTAAAGCGGATCATTTCGCCCTGTTCGGTTACACGCAAGCCACCTTTTAGTGAACCTGGAGGTTGTGATAGCAAGGCTGCGTGCGCTGGCGCGCCACCACGACCAATAGTTCCGCCACGGCCATGGAACAAGGTTAAGCTGATTTGATGACCTTCACAGATAGATACCAGCGCTTCTTGAGCGCGGTACTGCGCCCACGACGCCGCTAATACACCCGCGTCTTTAGCTGAATCTGAGTAACCAATCATTACGTGTTGTTGGCCAGATATGTAGCCACGGTACCAATCAATCGATAACAGCTTGCTCATGGTAGCTGGGGCATTATTCAAATCATCTAGGGTTTCGAATAATGGTGCAACCGGCAAGCGGAACGGACAACCAGCTTCTTGAAGCAATAGTTGCACGGCTAATACATCTGATGGCTCGCTGGCCATAGAGATGATGTAAATGCCTAAGGCTTCGCGCTCTTGCTTGGCGATAATGGCACAGGTATCTAGTACCTCTTGCACAGACTCGCTTGGCTCCCAATCGCGTGGGAATAGCGGACGCTTAGAGTTTAACTCTTGCAATAAGAAGTGCTGTTTATCGGTCTCGTTCCAGTGCGCGTAATCGCCCATGCCTAAGTAACGAGTGATTTCTGAGAATACTTCTTCGTGACGGCCACTGTCTTGGCGAATATCCAAGCGCAATAGGTTGATGCCAAAACAAGCGATACGGCGCAGTAGATCTAATAAGGTGCCGTCGGCAATGATGCCCATGCCGCAGTCTTGTAGTGAGTAGTAACAAAGCTCTAATGGCTCACGTAACTGCTCGGTATTGGTGATTAGGTCGCGTGCCTCGGTGTACTGGCCTTTTAACTTAGCAGTGAGGTAGTCGTGAGTTTCTTGTAGCTCGCTGCGCAATACTTTTAATAAGGCACGGTAAGGTTCGTTTTGGTCACCCGTTTGCTCAAGTAGCGCTTCGTTAGCATCGCTCATCGAAAGTTCGCTAACTAAGGTTTGGATTTCTTTGAGGTAAAGATCTGCCGCCACCCAGCGGCTTGATAGTAATACTTCTTCGGTTACCTTAGAGGTTACAAATGGGTTGCCGTCGCGGTCACCGCCCATCCATGAAGAAAATACCACTGGCGCAGCATCTAATGCCATACGCATATCAAAATGCTGGCCTAGCTTTTTGTCTAGCTGGCGAACAAAGTCTGGCACGGCTTGCCATAGCGAGTTTTCAATTACCGCAAAACCCCATTTAGCTTCATCTACCGGAGTAGGCCGCTGCTGGCGAATTTCATCGGTGTGCCAAGCTTGGTTAACTAGCTGCTCTAGGCGGCCAAGTAATTGGCTGCGCTCTTGGTCTGGCAAGTCTAACTCTAGCCAATCTAAACAGTTATTAATGCTAACGTGTTTATTGATAAGGGTACGGCGAGTCACCTCTGTTGGGTGGGCAGTAAGAACCAACTCAATATTGAGTTGTGCTACAGCATGGTGGATCTCTGCTTCACTTAAGTTTTCTTGCCTTAGCTTGTTGAAAACTTGGTCGATAGGATCTTGTGCGCAGGTACTGCCTTCGCAGTTACGTGAAATGGTGTGGAATTGCTCGGCGATATTGGCCAAATTTAGGAATTGGCTAAAGGCGCGGGTTACCGGCAATAGCTCATCATCACTTAGGTTACGCAATAGTTCCAATAACTGCTCGCGCGCCTCATCATCATTGTTACGTGAGGCTTTAGCTAGCTGACGTATGGTTTCTACTTTCTCTAGAAACGCTTCTCCCATGTGGCTCTTGATCGTGTTACCAAGTAGTTGTCCGAGTAGACCCACATTTCCTCGTAACGAGGCGTTAATCTCCTGAGGCATATTCTGGCTCATTGTCTTTCCTTCACTGTTTGCGTTTGCTAGCGATTATTGAAATTTTTTTACTAAATCACCCTAGTCCTAGGGCAAAAACATACCTAAGACCGAGCATATAGTCAAAATACCTGTAATTAAATTACAAATAACGCTGTTTCCTTTGCTTAGGATCAAGCGGCTATTTATAGATTGTTACTCATATTTTAATAAGGGCAACTTTGTTTGGCTTACTTTTTAACCTATGCGCGTAAATTTAACAATAAATAAAAATTCATTTTTATTGCATAAAGAATTGCCTGTGGTATTCTCCGTTTATATTAAAGACAGCTAGTTTTTTTTGAGCTGACAAGGGTGACATTTTGTTCATTTGGTCAGTAAAATGCAGCTCAATAAATAACACTATGCCATAAGATTTCAAGGGAACAAGAAACGATGTTAAAGGCAGCGATTGTTGGTGCAAGTGGATACACCGGAGCGGAGTTGGCAGGCTATGTAAGTCGCCATTCAAATTTAGAACTTGCTGGGTTGTATGTTTCAGAGCGAAGTGTAGACGCAGGCAAGGCGCTATCTACTCTGCACGGCAAATTACGCGGTGTGGTTGACGCTCCTGTACAACCGTTAATTGTGGCTGATATCGCCAAAAACTTTGCTGATATTGATATAGTTTTGTTAGCCACTGCACACGAAGTAAGCCATGATTTAGCCGAAGCATTTTTAAATGCAGGTTGTCAGGTCTTCGATTTGTCTGGCGCCTTCCGTGTTCAAAGCGCAGAGTTTTACGAAAAATTCTACGGTTTTACTCACCAATTCCCCGAGTTATTAGAAAAAGCAGTATACGGTTTAGCTGAATGGAATGCCGAGAAAATTAAGCAAACGGATTTAGTTGCTGTAGCGGGTTGTTATCCAACTGCATCATTAACCGCGCTTAAGCCATTAGTAGAAGCTGGGTTGATTGAGCCAAGCAACAAAGCGGTAATTAATGCTACTAGTGGCGTTAGTGGTGCAGGGCGCAAAGCCTCGTTAACTAGCTCATTCTGCGAAGTAAGCTTAGCGCCTTATGGAGTGTTTAATCACCGCCACCAACCAGAAATTGCTGCCCACTTAGGTCACCCAGTGATCTTCACTCCACATTTGGGTAACTTTAAACGCGGTATTTTAGCCACCATTAATGTGGTGCTAAAAGCAGGCACCACTGAAGAGCAAGTAAATGCGGCTTATCAGCAAGCGTATGCAGGCCAAAACATTGTGCGCATATTGGAAGGTGAGTGGCCTTCTATTGCCAAAGTAGAAAACACACCGTTTATTGATGTGGCTTGGCAACAACAAGGTGAAGACTTAATTGTGGTGTCGGCTGAAGATAACCTATTAAAAGGTGCTGCTAGCCAAGCTATCCAGTGTTTGAATATTCGTAATGGCTTTGCCCTTACCGAGTCGCTGGTTTAGGAGCAGGCAATGAAACCATTAGTGATTAAGTTAGGCGGCGCCGTTTTAAATAACAGCCTGGCCTTAGACAATTTATTTGCTGCCTTGCGACAAGTTAAGCAACCTATTGTATTAGTGCATGGCGGTGGCGTAGTTGTAGAAGATGTATTAGCTAAAACCGGCTTTGTATCAGAAAAGTTAGACGGCTTGCGCATAACACCTAAAGAGCAGATTTCTTATGTGGTAGGTGCCTTAGCGGGTACCAGCAATAAGTTGTTGTTAGCGCAAGCGCTAAAAGCAGGTTTGTCGGCTGTGGGCTTGTGTTTAAGTGATGCAGGCTCTTGTAAAGTAAGCCAAATGGATGCACGTTTAGGCCATGTAGGCGAGGCATCTTTAGGCAACCCCGCTTTACTAAATAGCCTTATTGAGCTGGGCCACGTGCCGGTAATGAGCTCAATTGGTATTGGCGAAGACGGCGAACTTTACAATGTGAATGCCGACCAAGCTGCGTTAGCGGTGTGTAAATTGCTGCAGGGCCAATTGGTGTTATTATCCGATGTGGCTGGCGTACTCGACCAAGATAAACAGCTGGTGGCTGAGCTAAATAGCGCACTGGCTGATAAATTGATTGCCGATGGTGTGATTACCGATGGCATGACGGTAAAAGTTAAAGCAGCTTTAGAGGCTGCCGAATTTTTGCAAACACCGGTTTCGCTAGCGTCATGGAAAGATCCTGCGAAACTCGCCAGCTTGTTAGCTGGACAAACATATAAAGGTGAGTCGGTAGGGACTCAAGTTACCGTTTAAGGAAAGATGATGAGTGATTTTAAACACCTGTTAAGCTTGCAGGACCTAACTCAAGAACAAATTTTAGGGCTGCTTGAGCTGGCCGCTAAAATTAAAAAAACACCCGCAGATTATGGGCAAACCCTTGCAGGTAAAAGTGTTGTAACTTTGTTTGAAAAACCATCATTACGTACACGAGTAACTTTTGATATTGGCATTAACCGTTTAGGCGGCCATGCGGTGTATTTAGACCAGCAAAATGGTGCGATGGGCGAGCGCGAAAGTGTTAAAGACTTTGCCTCTAACATTACCCGTTGGGCTGATGCGATTGTAGCGCGAGTGTTTTCTCATAAAACCCTACAAACTTTGCGTGAGCATTCGTCGGTACCAATTATCAACTCACTGTGTGATTTGTACCACCCATGCCAAGGCTTGGCCGATTTCCAAACTATCGCTGAGCACTACTCAGATTTAAGTAAAGTTAAGCTGGCTTACTTAGGCGACGGCAACAATGTGACGCATTCATTATTGTTAGGTGGCGCTATCTTAGGCATGGAAGTGGCTGCAGTTTGCCCACTAGGTGCAAGCCCAGATGCGCAAGTTGTGCAAAAAGCTAATCAATTAGCCAAAGCGCATGGCGGCAAAATTGTAGTGACTAATACCGTTGAAGACATTAAAGGCTACGACGTAGTATATGGTGATACTTGGGTATCAATGGGCGACGATACGCCACTGCAATCAGTAAAAGATAAGTTTATGGCTTATCAAATTAACCAGAATTTGATGCAACAATGTGGTATTAACCACGTGCTGCACTGCCAACCTGCTCACCGCGAGTTGGAAATTACTTCGGAAGTGATGGACGGTCCTCAGTCTTTGATTTTTGATCAAGCCGAGAATCGTATGCATGCACAAAACGCCGTACTAGTAAGTTTATTAAGTTAGTGAATGTTCAGCTCTAGGCTGAGTTAAACAAGGAATTTTTAAATGTCAGATATCAAAAAAGTAGTATTAGCATACTCAGGCGGCCTAGATACTTCGGCCATCATTCCGTGGTTAAAAGAAACCTACAACAACTGTGAAATTGTTGCCTTTTGTGCCGATGTTGGCCAAGGCGAAGAAGAGCTAGTGGGTCTAGAAGAGAAAGCTTTAGCCTCTGGTGCATCTGAATGTTACATCGTTGACCTTAAAGAAGAGTTTGTTGCTGATTACATCTACCCAACCATTGCTTCTGGTGCGGTATACGAAGGAACTTACTTGCTAGGTACCTCTATGGCGCGTCCTATTATTGCTAAAGCGCAGGTAGAAGTAGCGCGTAAAGTAGGCGCCGATGCGGTATGTCACGGTTGTACCGGTAAAGGTAACGACCAAATTCGTTTCGAAAGCTGTTTTGCTGCGTTAGCGCCAGAGCTAACAGTGATTGCGCCTTGGCGTGAGTGGGACATGGAAAGCCGTGAAGATTTGCTAGATTACTTAGCAGAGCGCAACATTGCGACGACTGCTTCAGCAACTAAAATCTACAGCCGTGACGCTAACGCATGGCATATTTCGCACGAAGGTGGCGAGCTAGAAGACCCATGGAACGAGCCAAGCAAAGGTGTTTGGACACTAACTGTTGATCCTGTAGACGCGCCAAACGAGCCAGAATACGTAAGCTTAAAAGTTGAGCAAGGTCGTGTTGTTGCAGTAAACGATGAAGCACTTAGCCCTTACCAAGTAGTAATGAAGCTAAACGACATTGCAGCTGCTCACGGCGTAGGCCGTATTGATATCACCGAGAACCGTACCGTTGGTATGAAGTCGCGTGGTTGTTATGAAACTCCGGGCGGCACAGTAATTGTTGCTGCACTGCGTGCGATTGAAGAATTAGTACTAGATAAAACTTCACGTGTATGGCGCGAGAAAGTGGGTCAAGAAATGGCGCACTTGGTATACGACGGTCGTTGGTTTACACCTTTATGTAAATCGCTTATCGCTGCCTCAGAAGCTATGGCAGCCGATGCCAATGGTGATGTAGTGATTAAACTTTACAAAGGCCAAGCCGTTGCCGTACAAAAACGTTCGCCAAACAGCTTGTACTCAGAAGAGTTCGCTACTTTTGGTGAAGACCAAGTTTACGATCAAAAGCACGCTGAAGGCTTTATTCGTTTATACTCTCTAGCCAGCCGGATCCGTGCTTTAAATAGCAAATAAGATTGGTAGAAGTAATAAGCAGGAATACTTAGACCTCAGTGGCTATCTGCTCTGAGGTCTTTGCAATAATAAATGGAGAGTAAAATGGCATTGTGGGGTGGGCGTTTCAGCCAAGCTGCAGATACCAGATTTAAGCAGTTCAACGATTCTTTACGTTTTGACTACCGTTTAGCGGAGCAAGACATAACGGGTTCTATTGCCTGGTCTAAGGCCTTATTAAGTGTTGGCGTTCTGACACAAGATGAGCAAAGCAAACTTGAAGACGCATTATTAGACCTAGGTAAGCAGGTTGCCGAAAACCCACAGCAAATTTTGGGTAGTGACGCTGAAGATATTCACTCTTGGGTAGAAATTCAGCTGATTCAACGTGTTGGTGATTTAGGTAAAAAGCTGCATACCGGCCGCAGCCGTAATGACCAAGTTGCTACCGACCTAAAATTGTGGTGTAAAGGTCAAGGTGTCGAGTTATTAGAGCACTTAGACAAGCTGCAACAAAAACTGGTTAAATTTGCTCGCCAGCAACAAGACACTGTACTGCCAGGTTACACTCACCTACAACGTGCTCAGCCAGTTACTTTTTCTCACTGGGCAATGGCCTACGTAGAAATGTTTGAGCGTGATTACTCGCGTTTGCAAGATGCCCTAAGCCGTTTGGATGTATGTCCGCTGGGTTGTGGCGCTTTGGCGGGTACTGCTTACCCTATGGATCGCCAGCAAATTGCTAAAGATTTGGGCTTCCGCCGCGCTACGCGTAATAGCTTGGACTCGGTATCTGACCGTGACCACGTGGTTGAGCTTATTTCTACTGCTTCTATTAGCATGATTCACCTAAGCCGCATGGCTGAAGATTTAATCTTCTATAACTCTGGTGAGTCTGCCTTCCTAGACTTATCTGATCAGGTAACTTCTGGTTCATCATTGATGCCACAGAAGAAAAACCCAGACGCCTTAGAGCTTATCCGTGGTAAAGCCGGTCGTGTTTACGGTTCCTTGTCGGGCATTATGATGACCCTAAAAGCCCTGCCTTTGGCTTACAACAAAGACATGCAGGAAGACAAAGAAGGTTTGTTCGACGCGCTAGATACTTGGGGTGATTGCTTAGCCATGGCTGAGTTAGTACTTGATGATATGGACGTACACGAAGAAACCACCACGGAAGCAGCTAAAGGCGGTTACTCGAATGCGACTGAGCTTGCCGATTACCTGGTGGCTAAAGGCATTCCATTCCGCGAGGCTCACCACATTGTGGGCATTGCGGTAGTTAAAGCCATTGAAAAAGGTGTACCGCTTGAAGAACTTAGCTTGGCTGAGTTTAAAGAGCTAGCACCAGAGATTGAAGACGATGTTTATCCAAACTTGTCCTTAGAGTCTACACTGGCGAAACGCCAAGCCCTAGGTGGTGTAGCGCCTGAGCAAGTTGAACATGCGCTAACCGAAGCAGAAGTTCGACTATCAAAACGCAATGTGAAAGGTTTGTATGTACGTTCGGCACGTATGACCGACTTAGACAACATTGAAGACATGGTGAACTACTGGTCGCAAGCGGGTGAAAACCTGCCACGTCCTCGCCCAGAGCTAGTGCAAGCAATTGGTGATTTCACGGTGAGTGAACAGGCCGGAAAAGTAACCGGTTGTGCTTCTCTGTATCTTTACGATACCGGATTAGCTGAGATTCGTTCACTAGGCGTAAATCCTGGTTCGCAACGTGCAGGCCAAGGCCGAGCTATGGTGCAGCACCTAATGAAGAAAGCTAAGAAGATGGAAATCGAGAAGGTATTTGTACTAACTCGTGTGCCAGAATTCTTCATGAAGTTAGGCTTTAGCCCAACCTCTAAAAACATGCTGCCAGAGAAAGTGATGAAAGACTGTGATATTTGTCCTCGCCAACATGCCTGTGATGAAGTTGCTTTGGAGTTCATCATTGATAACAGCACGCTTATTCATAAGCAAAACGTGGCTTAAGGGTCATAGTTAGTGTTGCCAAAGCCTCGCACTTGCGAGGCTTTTTTATTGCCGTTTACTTAGCGGGAACTTGGATAAGGCTAATCACTGGGCGATGATCAGATAAGTTGTCTGGCCCAACTTGATAGTTAACAAAATTTGAGTCCTTAGAGAGAAAAATCCAATCTAAGCGTTTGTTTTTATAGCTGGCCAAGTCTTTATTGCCCAGTTCAAAAGCGCGCCAAGGGCTTTGTTCAAGAAAACGGTTCACCTCATCTGGCTTGTGAAGCTGCCCTTGGCTATTAAAGTCGCCCATGATAATGGTGCTGCTTGCTGTGTCTTGTAGATGCGCATTGAGTTGCTCAAGTTGCTGCTGGCGAATACTGGCGCGAGAAAAATCTAAATGTACTGACACCACATCAAGGCTTTGCTGAGAATTTAGCGCAATCCGAGTATGGGTAAAACCTTTGCTGGTGGTTGGTGGACTAGGGGCAAAGTTAACTGCAAGCGCCTCACTAATTGGATACTTGGAAAGAATAGCCGTGCCATAGTTAGCCAGCTTACTGCTGCTATGAATACTATGGGCATACCAAGAGTAACCGGCGTGTTGCGCTAGGTAAGCAACATGATCAAAACCGCCAGACCAAGCAGAGCTGGCGTCGGCTTCCTGTAAAGCAACAATGTCTATGTTTTGCTCACGCAAATAAGCAGCGATATCCAGTAGATTCTGTTTAGTGGCACTTCCACTAACCAATAGCTGGTTAAGCCTATGCTTGCGGCCATGGGCAATATTAAGGGTAGCCACTTTGAGTTGAGGTAGTGGGCTGCGAGTTGTCTCGGTGTGAGGCCAATAGCCAACTTTTAAAGGAGTAGTACTAGCAGAGTGGTGCTCTCCACTTGAGCAAGCACTTAACGTTAAGACCAAACCAAGCAGGGAGAGTTTAAGCCAATTAATCTTTGCCCAAATCAAGATTAGCTTAAACCTAATAGTTGCTGTTGAGCTTGCTTATTCATGCCTTTTACCACTAGTTCGAAGGAATTATCAATCAAAGGTAAGGCTTCATGCTCGGCATCGCTGCCGTCAAAATTGAGTGTTAACCAATGACGCTTATTCATGTGATAGCCGCGGGTAATGGCCGGATAAATATCGGTTAGTGCATCAATCTGCTCAGGCTGGCATTTTAAGTTCATGTTCATTACGCCGTCTTTCCAACTCACTAAAGCGAACATTTTTCCACGCACTTTAAATACCGGAACATCAGGCGCAAAGGGTAAATCTTGAGTGACCTCAGGCTTATCCAACAAGTACGATTTGAGTTGTTCATAGTCCATGTGTAGAGCCTGCTTTAGAAATCAGCTTCTATATTAGACCGAATAGTCGGCTTTTTCTAAGCGCTAACTATTCTCTACTGACATCTTTCTAGGTACCCAAATCTAGGCGATGTTGGTTAACGTGACTAAAGATCCGCTCGCCATCTAGAACCTGGGCAAAGGGCATTGGGTTATCGCAGTATTCCAAAACGTAATCGGTGAGCTTTTCTTGCACTATGCTAAGTAGCTGTTCTTCTGACCAAGGTTTAGCTAAATAGTAATTTAAGCCACCGCGATTAATCGCTTCGATGGTGTCGTGTAAGCCGGCTTGCCCGGTTAGCAGTATCTTTTTAGCTGATTCGCTAGTAGCGGCGTGGTTTAGGTCGATAAGAAAATCAATTCCTAACTCATCGGGCATAATGTGGTCGGCGAGAACAAGCGCTAGTTTTCCGCCTTGAGCTTCAAAATCCTTAATCACTTGGCGCGCTTCGGCCACGCTTTCGGCGCCATCAATTGTAAAAGGTGGGCTTAAAGGCTGAATGTCGTTTAACACGCTATCCAATACTTCGCGTTCATCATCAACACACAAAATCAGTAATTGTTCCATAGTGCGACTCCTTTAAGTCTTAGCTTTGGTTTAATGGTAAGGTAATAATGAAACGAGTAAATTGTTCTAGCTCAGATTCCACTTCAATTCTGCCTAAATGTTGTGCAACTATTTGTTGGCAAACGGTTAATCCTATCCCTAAACCAAAATTCCCCTCCCGTTTGGTGGTAAAGTTTAGTTGGAATATTTTCTCAATAATCTCGGGTTTTATGCCAGGGCCGCTATCTTCAATGATTATTGATATGTAACTGGGAGAGGCTTCGTTGTAGCGGCTAGTAATGGAAAGTTTGCCACGGTTTCCCATTGCGTCTAAGGCGTTGGCGATGAGGTTAGTCCACACCTGTTGCAGCGCTATTGGATGACAACGATAAACGGGTAATAAGCCGTAGTTGCACTCAACTTCAAAGCCGCGCAGGCGATTTTCTAGAATCACTAGGGTTTCGGCGATGCCTTCGTTTAAGTCAGCGAGTACCGGTTGTTCTGGGTCTTGACCTGCATAGTGCTTAAGGCCTTTGACCAGCCCAGCTATGCGAGAAGCGCAAACTTGAATATTTCGTAAAAAGTTACCGATTTGATGGTAGCTAGATAGTGCGTTGATGAGTTCAGCGCAGTCTTCATTGTCACTACATTGCAAATACTGTTGCCGAAAGTCGGGTCGGTCTAAACCAATCGTCACTGCTTTTCTAGCGGTAATAGGGTCTCCAAATAAATCTACTGAATTACTGCTGCGCTGGCGGATCTCACTTGTGGACATTGGCGTGAGGGTAAATGCCGCCTCAAGCAGTTGCTGGCCCAGTTGCTGTTGCTTAGCGCTTAAGGGGCTATTAAGTACCTGTGGCAATTGTTTAGCAATGGTATCGCTGCCGCGATTGATGGCTGCCACCGGATTATTTAACTCATGGGCAATGCCAGATATTAGCTGACCAAGCACAGCCATTTTTTCTTTTTCTATCAGCTGCTCGTGAGCTGAATCTAAGGAGTTTAAGGTGCTTTGTAAAGTGAGTTTGGTATGAATGCTCTTTTGCAGACGCCGATTAAAGTGGCGTAACAGTAGATTAGTAAACAAAGGCAATAGATGGTTGCTTGAATCTAGCACCTTGGCAAAGGTTACTCTGTCTAGCTTAATCACGTCGGTACGCATAGTGGTAACCGCGCTGGTAAAACCTAATTCGCCAGTAACAAAAGACATACCGCCCACTAAGGAGCCGGCTTGCATTCGCGCCACTTCTAGGGTTTGTTCATCTTGTTGTTTCTTTAATACCACCTCACCTTTTGCGATGAACCATAAATACTGGTTGGCTTCTCCTTCTTGAGTGAGCAAATGGTTGGCGCTGTAGGTGCGGCACAAATGGTCTTCATCATTGTTTTGGAAAAAAGCATACAGTGCAGTAATCACTTGTTCAGAAAGCTCTTGGTCACTTAATGCTGTGTAGTCAAAGAAGTTAGCGCGAAACTGCGCTACGTGTTCGGCCAGCTGTTGCTCCAGCCAACGTTGTTGTTGGTGATGATCGGCGATAGGCCAATGTAGCCTCAATTGCTCCTCTAGATGGCGGTCATCATCTTCGGGAGACAGCACATGCATTGGGGTGAATTTGTTTACTAACTCACATAGCTGCTTAGCGCTAGGCAATTGGTCAGCGTAAAAAATCACGTTGGCGGCTTGTGCCGAAGGGTGTTTAAGTAACTGGTTAAAATGGAGTTGCTGTTGATTGCTTTGCAACAATGAAACATCAACAACCACTAAGGCAAGCTGGTGTTGTGATAGTTGCGGATGAGCAGGGTAAGATGAAATACGCCAATAATGCCAAGGCATATCTTGCTGCTCTAGCTGTAGTGGCCATGCGTGTTGGCTAATAATCAGTAAGCTATGTAGGGTATTCATGCTAGTTCTAATCAATGCTTATTGTTGAATATTATAGGCTTACAAATCCCAAGGTTTTGCGAGCTGCTTAAAGGTTCCTAGGCTAGCCTATTGCAATGTGGTTAGCGATTGAACAAATTTTGTAGATTAGCTTGTTTTTTAATAGCCCTTGAGTATAATACCGCGGCTCACTAATTTAGTGGCTGAGTTGCTTCGGCAATTCATCAGTTAGCCTGTTAAAGGGTTAGCTACTAACAGTGCTTCCGATTTGGAAGCAAACGTTATTCGTCGCATGCACTGCCATCCCCAAATTTTGGATAAGGATGTCGTTGGTGTGTGTTAGGTTCTTTAATTTTTTATTTGGAGCTCTGTCAATGCAGAACCAAAGAATTCGAATCCGCTTGAAAGCATTTGATCACCGTCTGATCGATCAATCTACTGCGGAAATCGTAGAAACTGCCAAACGCACTGGCGCTCAGGTTCGTGGTCCTATTCCACTTCCTACTCGTAAAGAGCGTTACACCATTCTGGTATCTCCGCACGTTAACAAAGACGCGCGTGATCAGTATGAAATTCGCACCCACAAGCGTCTAGTAGACATCGTTGAGCCAACTGATAAAACAGTTGACGCTTTGATGCGCCTTGACCTTGCTGCTGGTGTAGATGTGCAAATCAGCTTGGGCTAAGCCTGAGTCTGTTTAATAAGAGGTTTTTACAATGATTGGTCTAATCGGTCGTAAAGTTGGAATGACTCGTATCTTCACTGAAGATGGCGCTTCTATTCCAGTTACCGTAATCGAATGTGAGCCAAACCGCGTTACTCGTGTTATCACTGAGGACAGCGACGGTTACCGCGCTCTGCAAGTGACCACCGGCGCTAAAAAAGCAAGTCGTGTTAGCAAACCAGAAGCGGGTCAATTCGCTAAAGCTGGTGTTGACGCGGGTCGCGGCCTGTGGGAATTCCGTCTAGCAGACGGTGAAGGCGAAGAAGTTAACGTAGCTGATGAGCTAAAAGTTGACTTGTTCAATGAAGTTAAAAAAGTAGACGTTACTGGTACTTCTAAAGGTAAAGGTTTCCAAGGCGGTGTTAAACGCTGGAACTTCGCTACCCAAGATTTTACTCACGGTAACTCTTTGAGCCACCGTGCTCCTGGTTCTATTGGTCAAAACCAAAGCCCAGGTAAAGTATTTAAGGGCAAGAAGATGGCCGGACATATGGGTGCTGAGCGTGTAACTACGCAAAACCTAGATGTTGTACGTGTTGATGTTGAACGTAACCTGATTTTGGTTAAAGGTGCCGTACCTGGCGCTACCAATGGTAACGTGATCATTAAACCTGCTGTTAAAGCGTAACGTTAGGAGATAGTAATGGAATTGGTATTGAAAGACGCGCAAAGCGCTCTTGAAGTTTCCGAAACTACCTTCGGACGTGACTTTAACGAAGCGTTGATTCACCAGGTAGTAACTGCATATGCTGCAGGTTCTCGCCAGGGTTCTCGCGCTCAGAAAACACGTTCTGAAGTATCAGGTGGTGGTAAGAAACCATGGCGTCAGAAAGGTACAGGCCGTGCACGTGCCGGTACAATTCGTAGCCCTATTTGGCGTAGCGGCGGGGTGACCTTTGCAGCTAAGCCACAAGATCACAGCCAAAAAGTTAACAAGAAAATGTACCGCGGCGCAATCCGCAGCATCTTGTCTGAACTTGTTCGTCAAGAACGTTTGATTGTGGTTGAAAAATTTGCTGTTGAAGCGCCAAAAACTAAAGAATTAGTTGCTAAGTTGAAAGACTTCGACCTTAACGATGTATTAATCGTTACTCCAGAAGTTGATGAAAACTTATTCTTGGCCGCACGTAACCTATATAAAGTAGACGTACGTGATGTAGCTGGTATTGACCCAGTTAGCTTGATTGCCTTTGATAAAGTGTTGGTAACTGCTGATGCAGTTAAACAAATTGAGGAGTGGTTAGCATGATCAGCGAAGAACGTTTGTTGAAAGTTCTAGTAGCTCCACATATCTCTGAAAAGAGCACTATGTCTGCTGAAGCCGATAACACTATCGTATTCAAAGTAGTGAAAACCGCTACTAAAGCAGAAATCAAAGCTGCAGTTGAAAAACTATTCGAAGTTGAAGTTACTGGCGTTACTACCTTGAACCAAAAAGGTAAAACTAAACGTCACGGAGCTCGTTTCGGTCGCCGTAACGACGTGAAGAAAGCGTATGTAACCTTAGCTGAAGGTGCAGACATCGACTTCACCGGTGCCGCAGAGTAATAGGAGTATTCTTAAATGGCTATTGTAAAATGTAAGCCTACATCTGCTGGTCGTCGCCACGTTGTTAAAGTGGTTAATACTGACCTGCACAAAGGCAAGCCTTACGCTCCTTTGTTGGAAAGTAAGTCGAAATCTGGTGGTCGTAACAACCGCGGTGTAATTACCGTGCGTCATATCGGTGGTGGTCATAAGCAACACTACCGTTTGATTGACTTCAAACGTAATGACAAAGATGGCATTCCTGCGAAAGTAGAACGTCTTGAATATGATCCAAACCGCAGTGCTCACATTGCATTGGTATTATTCGCTGACGGTGAACGTCGTTATATTTTAGCACCTAAAGGTGTTAAAGCAGGCGCTGCTATTGCTTCTGGTGTTGATGCACCAATCGAAGCAGGTAACTGTTTGCCAATGCGTAACATGCCAGTAGGTTCTACTGTGCACGCGATTGAAATGAAGCCTGGTAAAGGTGCCCAAATGGCACGTTCTGCTGGTGCTTACGCTCAAATCGTTGCACGTGATGGAGCATACGTAACTCTACGTCTACGTAGTGGTGAAATGCGTAAGATATTATCTGATTGTCGCGCTACTCTAGGCGAAGTAGGTAATGGCGAGCACATGCTACGTAAACTTGGTAAAGCTGGTGCAACGCGCTGGCGTGGTGTTCGTCCTACCGTTCGCGGTGTGGTAATGAACCCGGTTGATCACCCACACGGTGGTGGTGAAGGTCGTACATCTGGTGGCCGTCATCCAGTTACTCCATGGGGTGTACCTACCAAAGGTTACAAAACTCGTAAAAATAAGAGTACGGATCAATATATCGTACGCCGTCGTTCTAAGAAATAAGGGGAATCGCCATGCCACGTTCTCTCAAGAAGGGTCCATTCATTGACCTACACTTGTTGAAGAAGGTAGAGAAAGCGGTGGAAAGCGGGGACAAGAAACCATTGAAAACTTGGTCTCGTCGCTCAATGATCATTCCACAAATGATCGGTTTGACCATCGCTGTCCATAATGGTCGTCAGCACGTTCCAGTATTTGTTACCGATGAAATGATCGGTCATAAACTGGGTGAATTCGCGCCAACTCGTACTTATCGCGGCCATGCTGCTGATAAGAAAGCGAAGAAGAAGTAGGAGTATAAATAATGGAAGCTTTAGCTAAACATCGTTTTGCTCGTGGTTCTGCGCAGAAAGCTCGCCTGGTTGCAGATCAAGTACGTGGTCTACCAGTTGAAAAAGCACTTGTTACATTGCAATTCAGCAGCAAAAAAGCAGCAGGACTTGTTAAGAAAGTTCTAGAATCTGCTATTGCTAACGCTGAGCACAATGAAGGTGCTGATATTGATGAGTTGAAAATCACCAAAATCTTCGTAGATGATGGTCCAACTCTAAAGCGTATTCGTCCTCGTGCTAAAGGCCGAGCCGACCGTATTATCAAGCGTACCAGCCACATCACTGTGGTTGTGTCTGATAACTAGGAGATAAGCAATGGGTCAGAAAGTACATCCTAATGGTATTCGCCTAGGTATCGTAAAACCATGGAATTCAACCTGGTATGCCGATAAAGGTGAATACGCAGACAACCTTTTCAGTGACCACAAAGTGCGTCAATTCTTAACTAAAGAATTGAAAAGCGCTTCTGTGTCTCGCATTACTATTGAACGTCCTGCTAAGAGCATTCGTGTGACTATTCACACTGCTCGTCCAGGTGTTGTAATTGGTAAGAAAGGTGAAGATGTTGAGAAACTTCGCAAGAACGTAGCCAAATTGGCTGGCGTACCTGCGCAAATCAATATCTCAGAAGTTCGTAAGCCTGAGTTAGACGCTAAATTAGTAGCAGACTCTATCTCTAGCCAGCTAGAGCGTCGTGTTATGTTCCGTCGTGCTATGAAGCGCGCAGTACAAAACGCAATGCGTCTTGGCGCTAAAGGTATCAAGGTTCAAGTTAGTGGTCGTTTAGGCGGTGCAGAAATTGCTCGTGCTGAATGGTACCGTGAAGGTCGTGTACCACTACACACTTTACGTGCTGATATCGATTACTCAACTTCAGAAGCGTTGACTACTTACGGTATCATCGGCGTTAAAGTTTGGATCTTTAAAGGCGAAGTTCTTGGCGGAATGCCATTGGCTGCAGCACCTGAAGCTCCTTCTAAGCCGAAGCGCGGTAACAAGCGCAACGCTAAATAGGAGAACCGGGAATGTTACAACCAAAACGTACTAAATTCCGTAAGCAACACACTGGTCGTAACCGTGGTTTAGGCAAAGGACAAAACGTGTCTTTTGGCGACTTCGGTCTTAAAGCGACTGGTCGTGGCCGTCTTACTGCTCGTCAGATCGAAGCAGCACGTCGTGCGATGACTCGTCACATTAAACGTCAAGGTAAAATCTGGATCCGTGTATTCCCAGACAAGCCGATTACTCAAAAGCCTCTTGAGGTTCGTATGGGTAAAGGTAAAGGTAACGTGGAATACTGGGTAGCCCAAATTCAGCCAGGCAAAGTCCTGTATGAAATGGACGGTGTATCAGAAGAACTTGCACGCGAAGCTTTCGAGCTTGCAGCGCGTAAGCTACCTTTAAGCACTACTTTTGTAACGCGGACGGTGATGTAATGTTAGCTAACGAACTTAAAGATAAAAGTGTTGAAGAGCTTAAAGCTGAGCTACTAAACCTGCTTCGTGAGCAATTCAACTTGCGTATGCAAGCAAGTACTGGCCAATTGGCTCAAACTCACTTGCTTAAAAACGTACGTCGCGATATAGCGCGTGTGAAAACAATTCTGAATCAGAAGGCAGGTGCGTAATGAGCGATATCCGTACATTGCAAGGTAAAGTAGTTAGCGACAAAATGGACAAGTCTATTGTTGTTGCTATTGAGCGTCAGGTTAAACACCCTATCTACGGGAAATACACCAAACGCACTACTAAGCTACACGCTCATGATGAAGCTAACGTTGCCGCTCAAGGCGATGTAGTTACCATCAGAGAATGTGCTCCAATCTCTAAGACTAAGTCTTGGACTTTGGTAGACGTAGTAGTTAAAGCCTAAGCTTTAAAACTATGAAAAAGGCTCCCAATGGGAGCCTTTTTTCGTTTATTAATAATAATTATATTATTATTTTTTTTTGCAGCATGAAGCATTTTTTTCACCTGCAATTCCAATATTTCCTAATTGCATGTGGCCCGCTGAGCTGGCAGTATCAGTTAGTTATAGGAAGTACATCAGGTAATGGAGTCACCGTTTAGGTTCATGGAAGAGCAGAAGTCGTCACAAAATAGAGAGAGCAAAGAAGTCGATTTACGTCATCTCTTTGTTACTTTGTGGCAAGCAAAATTAAACATTATCTTGGTTGTGATGGTCACGTTGCTGCTAAGTATGTTGTATGTAAAAGCACTGCCTTCTTTATACCAAGCATCCTCCAAGCTAATGATCGGTTACAGCCAAACCAAAATGGTAGCTGTAGAAGATGTCTACAACTTCGATACCCAAGCTGAAGCTTACTTTAATACCGAAACAGAAATTCTCCGTTCTGAGCGTATCGCACTAGCGGTTATTCATAAGTTAGATTTACAACATCATCCCGAGTTTTTACGTAAACCTATCGCCCCTTGGCGTTACTGGTGGCAGGTTGTTACGCTTGGTTATAGCTCCCAGTTTAGTAGTGCTAATTCGCCAAGCGAAGCACAATTACTGAAGGTGTTTAAAAGCCGCTTATCAGTATCTCCTTTACCTAAAAGCCGTTTAGTCGAAATCAAGTTTAGAAGCTGGGACAAACTGCTGGCTCAGCAAGTATCTATTGCCGTAGCTGAAGCCTATATTGAATATCACCGCAGCTCTAGCGAAGCGGCCACCGATCAAACCATTGGTTGGTTGTTGCAAGAGCTTAATCGCTTAAAGTCTGCTCTACAAAGCTCCGAGGTTGAACTGCAACTGTACCGTGAGCAAGAAAACCTCGTCGATCAGGAAGGTATTTTAGGGCTTATCGGTAAGGAGCTGCAGCAACTGACAACTCAGCAATTGGAAGCTCAGCGGATTAAAAGTGAGGCCAGCGCACTATGGAATCTAGTAAGGCGTACCGCTACAGGTGATTTAGATAAGCTCACCTCGCTAAATGAGATCCAGCGTGACCCTATGGTACAGAGTATCAAGCGCCGAAGAATTGAGCTGGAATTAGAACAAGCCGACTTAGCTAAGCGTTATGGACCTAAGCATCCTAAGCGCGTGTCCTTGACGGGAGAGATCTCAAGGGTTGAATTAGAGCTACGCAGCCAAACCGATTTTATTATCTCTGGTATCGAGAAAAGCTATCAATCAGCGGTGGCGCGTGAAGCAGCTTTATCTGAATCTTTACGTTTAGCCAAGGTGAGGTATCAAGACCTAAGCCGCAAAACCACTCGCTTTAATCAGCTAACACGCGAAATTGAAAGTAATACCCGACTGTATAACACCTTCCTTGAGAAGTTTAAGGAAGCTGAAGCTGCAGAGGGCTTTAATCGTGGTTACGCTCAATTGGTAGATAGCGCTCGGATCCCAGAGTCTCCAATTAAACCTAAAAAAGCGATTATAGTTATATTGGCCGGCATGCTTGCCGGTATTTTGAGTGTGGTGTTTGTGTTACTTAGACAGGCTATGTCGCGCACGTTCTCAACGGTTGATGAGCTGGAAAATGCGCTAAGTGTTGAAGTGATTGCTGAAGTACCAAAAGTGAAGGTGCGTAGCAACAAATGGCTCAGACAAGGTGTTCACCCTTGGTTGGGAGAGCCGCTGCGCTCGTTGCGAGCCCGTCTACAAATGCGGCCAAACCGTGGCCAAGTAGTGTTGTTTACCTCTGCTTTAGAAGGTGAGGGCAAAACCAGCTTAACCATTCAAACCGCGTCGGCTTGTAGTGATGTAGAAAAAGTATTGTTGATCGATGCTGACTTGCGCCGCGCTTCGGTTTCTACCTACTTAAACTACTCTTTATCACAACCGGGCTTAACCCACTTACTCGCCCGCACCCATTCTGTATCGCAATGTATTCACCGTGATAACCAGTTAGGTTTTGATGTACTAACCGCCGGTTTGATTGACCGACACTCTACCTCTTTATTAGCCTCTAAAAAGTTCAAGCTGTTGCTTAAGGGGCTGCGTCAGCACTACGATCGCATTGTTATTGAAACCGGCCCATTAATGCAAGTAAGTGATGCGGTTATGGTTGCACCTTCGGTTGACGCCACGTTGTTGGTTGTACAGGCGGAACGTACTGATGGTAAATCAATCGAAAACGCTTTGAATAAGTTGGCGAGGATGGATTTAGAAATATCCGGTGTGGTATTTAATAAAGTTGCCCGCAATAAACGTGCTTACGATTACGACCTACCTTCTGTGCATTTGGTTGAGCGCAGCCCAAAAGTGGTTCCGCTACGCGAAGACAAATTCCGCAAACAGGGTTAAATCCTGCCTTAGGCTGGAGAGTTATTTAGTTTTGGTATATGGTTGTGCCGCACTATATAGGAAGGGCCCATGCCAGCAACTTACACCACCACGCCGCATGCGTTTAGTTATTTAGATTTTGAACGCGAAGCTTGGTCAACACTCCGTCAATCCGTACCGCTTACTCTTACCGAAGATGACCTTGAAAGCATTCGTGGTATCAATGAAGCATTGTCCTTGCCTCAGGTTGTCGATATTTATCTGCCATTGTCTCGATTGCTCAACCTTTACGTTAAAGCCCGTCAAGATCGCCGGGAAGTATTAGCTAACTTTTTAGGCAGCGGCCAACACGTTCCTTATATTATTGGTGTTTCTGGCAGTGTCGCCGGTGGAAAAAGCACTACTTCGCGGATTTTGCAGGCGCTACTACAGCGTTGGCCAGAGCACCCTAAAGTAGACATTGTTACTACCGATGGCTTCCTGTTGCCTAACCAAGAGCTAGAAGCGCGCGGATTAATGCAGCGTAAAGGTTTTCCTGAAAGTTACGATCAAAAAGCCTTAGTTGATTTTGTGGCGGCACTTAAATCTGGTAAGGAAAGTGTTGCGGCGCCGGTTTATTCTCACCTTTCTTACAACATCGTAAAAGACAAGCAGATTAAAGTTGAGCAGCCAGATATTGTTATTCTTGAAGGTTTAAATGTGTTGCAATCAGCTCGTGATTACCCAAATCAACCTCGGCAGGTATTTGTTTCCGATTACTTAGACTTTTCGATTTTTGTTGATGCAGAACCAGAGCTGCTGGAAACGTGGTATATCGAACGTTTTCAAAAGCTACGAGCTAGCGCATTTACCCATCCAAATAACTATTTTCACCATTATGCCCGGTTAAATGAAACGGAGGCTGGGCAGGTAGCCAAGCAAATCTGGTCATCAATTAACTATGTTAATTTAATTGAAAATATTCTCCCTACCCGAGAGCGCGCTGATTTGATATTAGAAAAAAGTGCTAACCATGAAGTAAGTCGGGTTCGTTTAAGAAAATGAGTGTAGTTTCCTCGATACAAAGTGATGTTGATTTAAGCTCCTACAATACCTTTGCTTTAGCGGCTAAAGCTAAGCATTTTGTTGAATTAAAACATGCTAAAGACATCAAAGAGCTCATTGCCTGGGCTGGAGCCAAACAACTGCCGTGGATGGTGATTGGTGGAGGCTCTAACTTACTGCTTCTGGAAGATTTTAGCGGGCTGGTGATAATTAATCAGATGCGCGGTATAGAAGTTATTGAGAATGCAGACAGCTACACCATCAAAGCCGCAGCTGGAGAAGATTGGCATCAGTTTGTTCAATGGACTATCAGCCAAGGAATGCCGGGCTTAGAGAACCTAGCGCTTATCCCCGGAACTGTAGGTGCGTCTCCCGTGCAAAATATAGGCGCATACGGAGTTGAGTTAGCCGATCTATGCAGTGAGGTAGAGTTTTACTCTTTAGTGACCAACAGCATGCAAACTCTCAGCAAAAAACAGTGCGAATTTGCTTATCGTGACAGTATTTTTAAAGCTCAGTTAAAAGACCAAGTTATCATCAGCAAGGTTACCTTTGAGCTTAGTAAGTCTTGGGTTGCGAAGCGTGACTATGGTGGTTTAAGGTTACTGGCCGAAGATGTTAGCGCTCAGGGTGTGTTTGACCAGGTGTGCAAGATGCGCATCAGTAAACTTCCTGAGCCTAAGGTATTAGGTAATGCCGGTAGCTTTTTTAAAAACCCCTTGGTTAGCCAAGATCATCTTTCAAGGTTGTTGTCTCGTTATCCAGAGATGCCAAATTATCCAGCAAGCAAAGGGCAGTCTAAGTTAGCTGCAGGTTGGCTAATTGACAAACTCGGTCTAAAAGGCTTTTCAATAGGCGGCGCTGCTGTGCATCAAGATCAGGCTTTAGTGTTGGTTAACAAAGCTAATGCTGAAGCTGGGGACATACTCACACTATGTCGCCACATACGCCAGCAAGTGTGGCAAAGCTTTGCTGTGTTGCTACAGCCAGAAGTTCGCTTTATTAAGCATTCTGGTGAGATAGAACCAAGCGCGGTATTAGGCAAGCCCGATGCAGCAGAGTAAACCTTATCAGCTAATAAGCGCACTCTCATCGGGTGAGTTTTGCTCTGGTGAAAGTTTAGCCCAGCAGCTTGCGGTTTCTCGAACCACTGTTGCTAGCTATATCAAGCAATACTCGGCTCTGGGCTTAGATATCTACAGTGTGAAGGGTAAAGGTTACCGGCTAGCAGAACCTCTCTCTTTATTGGATTCCGAAGTCTTAGAGCAGGTACTAGCCAGTAATAAGCCCTTGGTTTTCGACCAAGTAGATTCGACCAATGCTTGGCTAATTAGCAATATAAGCAGTGCTGAACATGGCCAAGTAGTTCTTGCCGAATACCAAAGTGCTGGTCGCGGCAGGAGAGGACGAGCATGGCAAACACCTTATGCTGGTCAACTTTGTATGTCGTTGTTGTGGCGCTTACAAGATGGCATTGAAGCTGCCATGGGCTTAAGCCTTGCTGTAGGGCTAGCTATTGTAGAAGCTTTAGAAGAGGCAGGTTTTAAAGATTTAGGCTTAAAGTGGCCGAACGATATTTATCTGAGCGGTAAAAAGCTGGGTGGAGTATTGATCGAGTTGCAAGGCCACGCTAATAGCGAAGTTAGTTTAGTGGTTGGCTTGGGGGTAAATGTTAGAGTGGCGAGTCTTCAGGCGGAGCAAATTGACCAAGCTTTCGCTCAGTTAGAAACTCATGCTAAATCCCGGATAAACAGAACCGAGTTAGCCATAGCCATTGTTGAGTCTTTGAATCGGATGTTCGAGGTATTTAGGTTACAGGGCTTTGCTGCGTTGCAACAACGTTGGAATCGCTACGATATTTTTGCTGATCAATTGGTAAGCTTGCGTTTTTCTGAAGAACGACAGCTAAAAGGCAAGGCTAAAGGCGTAGATAAACAAGGCCAATTACTGCTTGAAATAAACGGTGAGCAACAGGCATTTATGGCCGGTGAAGTATCGCTACGCGGCCAATAATTGAGCCTGCTGGCTGATTTTTGCGCGTTCACATCAATCCTTAGTTTTTTTTTCCATTTGGTAGTTGCATTTAATAAATGCATTACATAGAATGCGCAGCACTTAAGCGATGCCGATTTAGCTCAGTTGGTAGAGCAACTGACTTGTAATCAGTAGGTCGCCAGTTCGACTCCGGCAATCGGCACCATCTCTTAAGTGTAAGGCTTCACCTTGTTATAAGGTGACAGTGTGGGGGGGTTCCCGAGTGGCCAAAGGGAGCAGATTGTAAATCTGCCGCGAAAGCTTCGATGGTTCGAATCCGTCCCCCCCCACCATTATTTTGGTAGTAGGTCGTCTTCCAAAGGTTTGATGCGGGCATCGTATAATGGCTATTACCTCAGCCTTCCAAGCTGATGATGCGGGTTCGATTCCCGCTGCCCGCTCCACAGTGCTGATATAGCTCAGTTGGTAGAGCGCACCCTTGGTAAGGGTGAGGTCGGCAGTTCGAATCTGCCTATCAGCACCACATTCCTTTTTTAGTCTCCCTATTACTTTTTACCGGTCGGTAAGCGTAAACCAATGGTGCTTTGTACCAATGACCTTTATCCAGAGGGACTATTATGTCTAAAGAAAAATTTGAACGTTCAAAACCGCACGTAAACGTTGGTACAATTGGCCACGTTGACCACGGTAAAACAACTCTAACAGCGGCTATCACTAACGTACTTGCAAAAGTATATGGTGGTGAAGCTAAAGATTTCGCAGCAATCGATAACGCTCCAGAAGAGCGCGAGCGCGGTATCACAATTTCTACTTCACACGTAGAGTACGACACTCCAACTCGTCACTACGCACACGTAGATTGTCCTGGACACGCTGATTACGTTAAAAACATGATCACTGGTGCAGCTCAAATGGATGGCGCTATCTTAGTAGTAGCTTCAACTGATGGCCCAATGCCTCAGACACGTGAGCACATCCTACTTTCTCGTCAGGTTGGTGTACCTTACATCATCGTATTCATGAACAAATGTGACATGGTAGACGACGAAGAGCTTCTAGAATTAGTAGAAATGGAAGTACGTGAACTTCTATCAGAATACGAATTCCCAGGTGACGACCTTCCAGTAATTCAAGGTTCAGCACTTAAAGCGCTAGAAGGCGAAGAAGAGTGGGAAGCTAAGATTGTAGAGCTTGCAGAAGCACTAGATACTTACATTCCAGAGCCAGAGCGTGACATCGATAAGCCGTTCCTACTACCAATTGAAGACGTATTCTCAATTTCAGGTCGTGGTACAGTAGTAACAGGTCGTGTAGAGCGCGGTATCATCAAGGTTTCAGAAGAAATTGAAATCGTAGGTGTTAAAGAGACTACTAAGACAACCTGTACAGGTGTTGAAATGTTCCGCAAGCTTCTAGACGAAGGTCGTGCTGGCGAGAACTGTGGTGTACTACTACGTGGTACTAAACGTGATGACGTACAGCGCGGTCAAGTATTGGCTGCTCCTGGTTCAATTACTCCACACACCAAGTTCGAAGCTGAAGTATACGTACTAAGCAAAGACGAAGGTGGCCGTCACACGCCATTCTTCAAAGGCTACCGTCCACAGTTCTACTTCCGTACAACTGACGTAACAGGCGCAGTAGAGCTTCCTGAAGGCGTAGAAATGGTAATGCCAGGCGACAACTTGAAATTTGTTGTAGAGCTAATCTGCCCAATCGCGATGGACGAAGGTTTACGCTTCGCAATCCGTGAAGGTGGCCGTACAGTAGGTGCGGGTGTTGTAGCTAAAATCTTCGAATAAGAAGAATAGCACAGCAGAAAAGAAGGTCGCGTAAGCGGCCTTTTTTGTTTTTTAAGGCAAGATCCTTAAGTTTGGCTTTAGCGTTATAAAACCAGCGATAACTTATTGTTTGCCTAGTCGCGTTTTTTCGACATTCAAGGGTTACAATCTTGATACAAAGTGCCTATAATGTCGGGCTTCGTGCTATAGGGGTGTAGTTCCAATGGCAGAACGTCGGATTCCAAATCCGAATGTTGGGAGTTCGAATCTCTCCACCCCTGCCACTATCCCTATATAAGGGATTTATGATTTTGTGGGATTATTTGTAGGTTGTTTGATGAGTACCAGTACTGAAAACCAAAGTGGGTCGTTAGATGGCCTAAAATGGGCATTAGCTGCTCTAATTTTAATCGCCGCTGTTGTGGGTAACTACCTATATACAGATATGTCGATTTTGGTGCGCGTAATCGGTGTAGTGATTGCCGTGATTGCCGCTTTAGGCATTGCCTCGCAAACCAATAAAGGTAAGCAAGCCTTCGAATTTGCTAAAGAGTCGCGTATGGAAGTGCGTAAGGTGATCTGGCCTACTCGTCAAGAAGCCATTCAAACTACCATGATTGTATTAGCTGCTACTGCATTCATGTCACTAATTTTGTGGGGCCTAGATGCGATATTGGTTCGCCTAGTTGCCTTTGTAACAGGGGTAGGTATCTAATGACTGAAGAGCGCAAATTGCGTTGGTACGTGGTTCAGGCTTTTTCTGGCTATGAAGCTCGCGTATCTAAATCATTAAAAGAGTACATTCAAATCCATTCTATGGAAGATTCTTTTGGTGAGATTCTAGTACCGACTGAAGAAGTAGTTGAAATGCGCGCCGGTCAAAAACGTAAGAGTGAGCGCAAGTTCTTCCCTGGTTACGTTTTGGTTCAAATGGATCTAAACGATGAAAGCTGGCACTTAGTAAAAAGTGTGCCGCGAGTACTCGGCTTTATTGGTGGAACGGCAGAGCGCCCAGCACCAATCTCAGATAAAGAAGCAAAAGCCATCTTGGACCGCTTGGATGAAACCAGTGATAAGCCAAGACCAAAAACTCTATTCGAACCAGGCGAAGTGGTTCGTGTTACCGATGGCCCATTCGCCGACTTCAACGGTACTATCGAAGAAGTGGATTACGAAAAGAGCCGCGTAAAAGTATCAGTATTGATTTTCGGCCGAGCAACGCCAGTAGAGCTAGAGTTCGGACAAATCGAGAAAGGCTGATAAAAAATAAACAATCAGTTGTTTTTAGGGCAGGGGATCGACTATAATCCGCTGCCCTTTGTTCTATCGGGAAGCTAATCGCATGTGCGAAAGGCGTTTGAACCCAAAATAAGGTAAATTTAAAATGGCTAAAAAAGTCCAAGCTTATATTAAGCTTCAAGTTGCTGCGGGTGCCGCAAACCCGTCACCACCAGTTGGTCCTGCTCTAGGTCAACATGGTGTAAACATCATGGAATTCTGTAAAGCATTCAACGCGAAAACAGATTCAATTGAAAAAGGCGCGCCAGTACCAGTAGTAATTACTGTTTATTCTGACCGTTCTTTCACTTTTGAAACCAAAACTCCACCTGCTTCTTACTTATTAAAGAAAGCGGCTGGCATCAAGTCTGGTTCTGGTGTTCCAAACAAAGAAAAAGTTGGCAAAGTAACACGCGCTCAACTAGAAGAGATTGTTAATACTAAAGCAGTAGATATGACTGGTGCTGACGTAGACGCAATGGTTCGTTCAATTGAAGGTTCTGCCCGTTCTATGGGCTTGGTTGTAGAGGGCTAATACGATGGCAAAACTTTCTAAGCGCATGCGTGCGATCAACGAAAAAGTTGATTCAACAAAAGAATACTCAGTAAACGAAGCTGTTGCTCTTCTTAAAGAATTAGCGTCAGCTAAGTTCCTAGAAAGCGTAGATGCAGCGGTTAACCTTGGTGTTGACCCACGTAAATCTGACCAAAACGTTCGTGGTGCAACTGTACTACCACACGGTACTGGTCGTAACGTTCGTGTTGCTGTATTTACTCAAGGTGCTAACGCCGAAGCCGCTACTGAAGCTGGTGCTGACGTAGTTGGTATGGATGATTTAGCTGCACAAGTTAAAGCTGGTGAGATGGACTTCGACGTAGTAATTGCTTCTCCAGATGCAATGCGCGTTGTTGGTCAACTAGGTCAAATCCTAGGTCCACGTGGTTTAATGCCAAACCCTAAAGTGGGTACAGTTACTCCTAACGTAGCTGACGCAGTTAAACTAGCTAAAGCGGGTCAGATTCGTTACCGCAACGACAAAAACGGTATTATCCATACTACTATTGGTAAAGCCGATTTTGATGCTGACAAGCTTAAAGAGAACCTTGAAGCATTGGTTGTTGCTCTTAAAAAAGCAAAACCTGCTCAATCTAAAGGTCAGTTCATTAAGAAAGTTAGCCTATCAACCACTATGGGTGCTGGTCTAACTGTTGATGTAGCTACTTTAGATACTCAAGCTTAATCATTTACAAAGCGCAAAATTTATACTATCATTTTGCGCTTTGTATTTATGGGTCAGGGCTTATGCCCTCATCCAAGACCGTAGGTGCTAGTTTCTAGCTTAATCTCCTACGTAGATGGTGAGGAAACCCAAGAATAAATTTTTATTCTGGACAACCAAACCGTAAAGGCCTCTAAATCTAATGACTTAGGGGGAAGTAAACACCAGATTTATCTGGTATTGGAATCCAGGAGTAAAGCCAATGGCCTTAAGACTCGAAGACAAGAAGCAAATTGTTGCTGGCGTCAACGAAGCTGCCAAAGGTGCACTTTCTGCAGTAGTTGCTGATTCACGTGGCGTAACTGTAGATGCGATGACTTCACTTCGTGCTAAAGCACGTGAAGCTGGCGTATCTATGCAAGTGGTACGTAATACCCTTGCTCGCCGTGCAGTAGCTGGCACAGACCTAGAATGTCTTACAGATTCATTCTCTGGTCCTACTTTAATTGCCTTCTCTAACGAGCACCCAGGTGCTGCAGCGCGTCTATTTACAGACTTCGCTAAAGAGCAAGACAACTTTGAAGTACGTGCAGCAGCATTTGAAGGTGCATTAGCAGACGTAAACGTTCTTGCAAAACTACCAACTTACGACGAAGCAATTGCCAAGTTAATGGCAACTATGAAAGAAGCTTCTGCAGGCAAGCTGGTTCGCACTCTGGCCGCACTACGCGACCAAAAAGAGTCAGAAGCAGCATAATTTGCTTGTTGCTACATTATTTTATAAATTTAATTGAATTTAGGAATTTGAGTCATGTCTATCACTAAAGACCAAATTATCGAAGCTGTTGCTGAAATGTCAGTAATGGACGTTGTTGAACTAATCGAAGCTATGGAAGAGAAGTTCGGCGTATCTGCTGCTGCAGCTGTTGCTGTTGCTGGTGACGCTGGTGCTGCTGCTGAAGAGCAATCAGAATTCGACGTAATCTTAACTGCTCCAGGCGCTAACAAAGTTGCTGCTATTAAAGCGGTACGTGCTGCTACAGGTCTAGGCCTGAAAGAAGCTAAAGGACTTGTTGATTCAGCTCCTGCTGCAATCAAAGAAGGCGTTGAGAAAGACGAAGCTGAAGCTCTTAAAGCTGCTCTTGAAGAAGCTGGTGCTTCTGTTGAGCTTAAGTAATCTACCTATAAGTAGATTGCAGCCTTTATAGGCTATGGCTGGTGGTTATTTAACCACCGGCCTTTTTGCGCTGTAGGACGCCGTCTTTTTTATCACCGTTTTAGGTGGTGTGCCTAGCAAAAAACTTAGAGAAGGAATTCTCTTCGACAATGACAAACGGTATGTAAGAACTGTCCCAGATTTTGCGGACAGAGTGGGTCACTTATCAGCGAGCTGAGGAACCATATGGTTTACTCTTATACAGAGAAAAAACGCATTCGTAAGGACTTTGGAAAACGTCCTCAAGTAGTGGACACGCCTTACCTGCTTTCAATACAGCTTGACTCTTTTGAGAAATTCATAGAGATCGATCCTGAAGGCGAGTATGGGCTGGAAGCTGCATTCCGCAGTGTATTCCCGATTGCCAGTTATTCAGGATATTCAGAGCTACAATATGTTAGCTATCGTCTTGGCGAGCCGGTTTTTGACGTTAAAGAATGTCAAATTCGTGGAGTCACCTACTCTGCTCCCTTGCGCGTTAAATTGCGTTTAGTGTTGTTTGATCGTGAAGCTCCGGCTGGCACGGTTAAAGACATCAAAGAGCAAGAAGTATACATGGGTGAAATCCCATTGATGA
This sequence comes from Agarivorans aestuarii, assembly GCF_019670125.1. Lineage (NCBI taxonomy): Bacteria > Pseudomonadati > Pseudomonadota > Gammaproteobacteria > Alteromonadales > Alteromonadaceae > Agarivorans > Agarivorans aestuarii. The sequence continues at coordinate 4,051,224 of NZ_AP023033.1, read as the reverse complement.
CAGGTAATGGTACCTTTGTAATTAACGGTACAGAGCGTGTTATCGTATCTCAGTTACACCGTAGTCCTGGTGTATTCTACGATCACGACCGTGGTAAAACACACTCATCAGGTAAAGTGTTATATAACGCTCGCGTTATTCCTTACCGTGGTTCATGGTTAGACTTCGAATTCGATCCTAAGGACAACTTGTTTGTTCGTATCGACCGTCGTCGTAAACTTCCAGCATCTATTATCCTGCGCGCGTTAGAAATGACTACGCAAGAGATTCTAGAGACCTTCTTCGATACCACCTCTTTTGAGTTAAAAGACGGCAAGGTTATGATGGAGTTGGTTCCTGCGCGTTTGCGCGGTGATACTGTTTCTTTCGACGTTATGCTAAACGGCGAAGTATTAATTGAAACAGGCCGTCGTGTAACTGCCCGCCACATTCGTCAATTGGAAAAATCAGGCGTCGAGCAAATCGAAGTGCCGGTTGAGTACCTAGCTGATAAAGTTTTGGCTGAAGAGTATATTGATGAAACTACTGGTGAAGTTGTTGCTGAAGCTAACAGTGAATTAACCCTAGAGTTAATTGCAGCATTGTCTGAAGCGGGTCACAAGGTTCTAAAAACCATTTACACAAATGATTTAGACCACGGTTCGTTTATTTCAGATACATTACGTGTAGATTCTTCAACTAACCGCCTTGAAGCGCTAGTTGAAATTTACCGCATGATGCGCCCTGGCGAGCCACCAACAAAAGACGCAGCTGAAGCCTTGTTTGAGAACTTATTCTTTAACGGCGACCGCTACGACTTATCAACGGTTGGCCGTATGAAGTTCAACAGCCGCGTAGGCCGTGAAGACGGTTCGGTAGCTGGTGTGCTTGATAAACAAGACATCGTTAAAGTTATGCAAACGCTAATCGAAATTCGTAACGGCCGTGGTGAGGTTGATGATATCGACCACCTAGGTAACCGTCGTATTCGTAGCGTAGGCGAAATGGCTGAAAACCAATTCCGTGTTGGTTTAGTGCGTGTAGAGCGTGCTGTTAAAGAGCGTTTAAGCTTAGGCGACCTTGATGCATTGATGCCACAAGACTTAATTAACGCTAAGCCGATTTCGGCAGCAGTTAAAGAGTTCTTTGGTTCAAGCCAATTGTCTCAGTTCATGGACCAAAACAACCCGCTTTCTGAAGTAACACACAAGCGTCGTGTTTCTGCATTAGGCCCAGGTGGTTTGACTCGCGAACGCGCCGGCTTTGAAGTGCGAGATGTACACCCAACGCACTACGGTCGTTTATGTCCGATTGAAACTCCGGAAGGTCCAAACATTGGTTTGATTAACTCATTAGCGGTTTACTCTCGCACCAATGAGTTTGGTTTCCTAGAAACCCCTTACCGTAAAGTAATTGAAGGCCAAATCACTGACGAAGTAGATTACTTATCAGCGATTGATGAAGGCACTTACGTGATCGCTCAGGCGAACGCTGAAGCCGATGCTAACGGTAAGTTACTTGAGACTGATTTAGTACCTTGTCGCCATAAGGGCGAGTCAACTTACATGCCTACTGAACAAATTCAGTACATGGACGTAAGTCCACAACAGATTATTTCTGTTGCTGCATCGTTGATTCCGTTCCTAGAACACGATGATGCAAACCGTGCATTGATGGGTTCTAACATGCAACGTCAAGCAGTACCAACACTACGCGCTGATAAGCCATTAGTAGGTACGGGTATTGAACGTGCTGTAGCAGTTGACTCTGGTGTAACTGTTGTATCTAAACGTGGCGGTACGGTTGACTACGCAGATGCTAGCCGCATCGTAGTTAAAGTAAATGAAGAAGAGATGCTTCCTGGTGAAGCAGGTATCGACATTTATACCTTAACTAAGTACACCCGTTCTAACCAAAACACCTGTATCAACCAACGCCCGGTAGTTAAATCTGGCGAGCGTGTTGCAAAAGGCGACGTACTAGCAGATGGTCCTTCAACTGACTTAGGTGAGTTGGCATTAGGTCAAAACATGCGCGTAGCGTTTATGCCTTGGAATGGTTACAACTTTGAGGATTCAATCGGTATTTCTGAGAATGTAGTTAAAGAAGATCGCTTTACTACTATTCACATTCAAGAGTTAAGCTGTATCGCTCGCGATACTAAGCTTGGCAGTGAAGAAATCTCAGCCGATATTCCAAATGTTGGTGAATCAGCGCTAAGCAAACTTGATGAATCAGGCATTGTTTACGTAGGTGCTGAAGTTAAGCCAGGTGACATCTTAGTGGGTAAAGTTACTCCTAAAGGTGAAACACAATTAACCCCTGAAGAGAAGCTATTGCGAGCTATCTTCGGAGAAAAAGCGTCTGATGTTAAAGATACATCACTACGTGTACCTAACTCTGTATTCGGTACCGTAATCGACGTTCAAGTCTTTACTCGCGATGGCGTAGAAAAAGACAAGCGTGCTCAAGAAATTGAGTCTATGCAGCTTAAAGAAGCGAAGAAAGATTTAACCGAAGAATTCAAGATTCTTGAAGAAGGTATCTTTGCTCGTGCTAAATCTGTATTGATTGCAGCGGGTAAGTCAGAAGCTGACTTAGATCGCCAACAACCTGCAGAATGGCTAGAAGCCGCATTAAGCGATGAAGACGCCCAAACGCAGCTAGAGCAAATTGCTGCGCAATATGACGAAATTAAAGCTGAATTCGACAAGCAGTTCGACATTAAGCGCCGTAAGATCACCCAAGGTGATGACTTAGCGCCTGGCGTACTGAAGATTGTTAAAGTTTACTTAGCAGTTAAACGTCGCATTCAACCTGGTGACAAGATGGCCGGTCGTCACGGTAACAAAGGTGTAATTTCTACCATTGTTCCTCGTGAAGATATGCCTTATGACGAAACTGGTCGCCCAGTAGACATCTGCTTGAACCCACTAGGTGTACCGTCGCGGATGAACATCGGTCAGATCCTAGAAACCCACTTAGGCTTAGCGGCTAAAGGTGTGGGTGAGAAAATTGATGAAATGCTGAAAGTTCAGCGTGAAATCGAAATGGATAAACTGCGTGATTTCATCCAGAAAGTGTACAACGTAGGTGATGATGCGCTTAAAGTTGACGTTGCTAGCTTCACTGATGAAGAAGTAATGACACTGGCGAAAAACCTACGTGGCGGTGTGCCAATGGCAACACCGGCATTTGATGGTGCTAAAGAAGCTGAAATTAAAGAGCTATTACGTTTAGCCGACTTACCTGATTCAGGTCAAATCGTGTTACGTGACGGCCGTACCGGTCAAGAATTTGAGCGCCCTGTAACTGTTGGTTACATGTACATGTTGAAACTTAACCACTTGGTTGATGACAAGATGCACGCTCGTTCTACTGGTTCTTACAGCTTGGTTACTCAGCAGCCTCTAGGTGGTAAAGCACAGTTTGGTGGTCAGCGCTTCGGTGAGATGGAAGTATGGGCACTAGAAGCATATGGTGCCGCTTACACCCTACAGGAAATGCTAACGGTTAAATCTGATGACGTTAACGGTCGTACTAAAATGTACAAGAACATCGTTGATGGTAACCACCAGATGGAGCCAGGCATGCCTGAGTCGTTCAACGTGTTGCTCAAAGAGATCCGCTCTCTTGGTATCAACATCGAGTTGGATGAGCTGTAAGCACAGGACTTCACCTGAATTAAAAGCAAGGCGGGCGTTTCATTAGAAACGCCCCAGGTTTAACTCCAACCTGGAGAGAAACGTGAAAGATTTACTTAAGTTTCTTAAGCAACAAAGCAAGACCGAAGAGTTTGAAGGCATTAAAATTGGCCTAGCTTCACCAGACCAGATCCGTAGTTGGTCGTTTGGTGAGGTGAAGAAACCAGAGACGATTAACTATCGTACCTTTAAGCCTGAGCGTGACGGTTTATTCTGTGCCCGTATTTTCGGCCCAGTTAAAGATTACGAATGTTTGTGTGGTAAATACAAGCGTTTGAAACACCGTGGTGTTATCTGTGAGAAGTGTGGTGTAGAAGTTACCCAATCTAAAGTTCGTCGTGACCGTATGGGCCACATTGAACTAGCTTCTCCTGTAGCTCACATCTGGTTCTTAAAATCACTACCATCGCGTATTGGTTTATTACTAGATATGACTTTACGTGATATTGAGCGTGTACTTTACTTCGAATCATTTGTAGTGACTGAGCCTGGCATGACCAGCTTAGAGCGCGGTCAAATGCTTACCGAAGAAACCTACCTTGATTCACTTGAAGAGTACGGTGATGAGTTTGAAGCTAAAATGGGTGCAGAGGCTGTATTAGCTTTATTGCGTCATTTAGAGCTTGACCAAGAAATCGAAGTAATGCGCGAAGAGTTACAAACAACTAACTCTGAAACTAAGCGTAAGAAGACCACTAAGCGTCTTAAGCTTATGGAAGCGTTCCGCGATTCAGGTAACAAACCTGAGTGGATGATTATGACCGTATTGCCGGTTCTTCCACCAGATTTGCGTCCACTAGTTCCACTAGATGGCGGCCGTTTTGCTACTTCTGATTTGAACGATTTATACCGTCGTGTAATCAACCGTAACAACCGTTTGAAGCGTCTACTAGACCTAGCTGCTCCTGACATCATTGTGCGTAACGAAAAGCGTATGCTGCAAGAAGCAGTAGATGCCTTGTTAGACAATGGTCGTCGTGGTCGTGCAATTACTGGTTCTAACAAACGTCCGCTTAAATCTTTGGCTGATATGATCAAAGGTAAGCAAGGTCGTTTCCGTCAGAACTTGCTAGGTAAGCGTGTAGATTACTCCGGTCGTTCGGTAATTACCGTTGGTCCTACACTGCGTCTACACCAGTGTGGCCTACCTAAGAAAATGGCACTTGAGTTGTTCAAACCATTCATCTACGGCAAGTTAGAGCTGCGTGGTCTTGCTACTACGATTAAAGCTGCTAAGAAGATGGTTGAGCGTGAAGGCGGTGAAGTTTGGGATATTCTTGAAGAAGTTATCCGTGAACACCCTGTATTACTTAACCGTGCACCAACCTTGCACCGTTTGGGTATTCAAGCCTTTGAGCCTGTGCTAATTGAAGGTAAAGCAATTCAATTACACCCGCTAGTGTGTGCGGCTTATAACGCCGACTTCGATGGGGACCAAATGGCGGTACACGTACCGTTGACCCTAGAAGCACAGTTAGAAGCACGTTCGTTGATGATGTCGACTAACAACGTACTTTCACCAGCTAACGGTGAGCCTATTATCGTCCCTTCGCAAGACGTTGTATTGGGTCTGTATTACATGACTCGTGAACGTGTTAACGCTGAAGGCGAAGGTATGTACCTTTCTGGTCCTAAAGAGGCAGAAAAGTTATACCGTGCTAAGCAAGCCAGTATTCACGCACGTGTAAACGTACGTATTACTGAAGTTGTAGTAGCTGAAGACGGCTCTAGAATCGAAAAAACCGAGATTAAGCAAACTACCATTGGTCGTGCCATTTTATGGTTAATCGTACCTAAAGGTTTGCCGTTTGATTTAGTTAACCAGTCAATGGGTAAGAAGCAAATCTCAGGATTGCTAAACACCTGTTACCGTAAACTAGGTCTTAAGCACTCAGTTATTTTTGCTGACCAATTAATGTACACCGGTTTCCATTATGCAACCTTGTCTGGTGCCTCTGTAGGTATTAACGACATGGTAATCCCTGATGCTAAGAAAGACATCGTGGAAGAAGCCAGTGACGAAGTAAGCGAAATTCAAGAGCAGTTCCTTGCTGGTTTGGTAACAGCTGGCGAGCGTTACAACAAAGTAATCGATATTTGGGCTTCGGCTAACGAAAAAGTATCGAAAGCGATGATGGACAACTTGTCTACTGAAACGGTTATCAACAAAGATGGCGAAGAAGAGAATCAAGACTCATTCAACAGTATCTTTATGATGGCCGATTCTGGCGCACGTGGTAGTGCTGCTCAGATTCGTCAGCTAGCTGGTATGCGTGGCTTGATGGCTAAACCGGATGGTTCGATTATCGAAACCCCGATTGTGGCTAACTTCCGTGAAGGTTTGAACGTACTTCAGTACTTCATCTCAACTCACGGTGCGCGTAAAGGTTTGGCCGATACCGCATTGAAGACAGCTAACTCGGGTTACTTAACACGTCGTCTAGTAGACGTGGCTCAGGATTTGGTTGTTACCGAAACTGATTGTGGTACCCAAGAAGGCATTCTCATGACTCCTCATATTGAGGGTGGTGACGTTGTTGAACCATTGCGTGAGCGTGTTCTTGGTCGTGTTCTAGTAGGTGACGTTATTAAGCCTGGTACTGAGAACGAAGTACTGCTTAAAGACAAAACACTACTTGACGAAAAACTGTGTGACCTTCTTGAAGAAAACTCAGTGGATACCGTTAAGGTACGCTCAGTAATTAGCTGTGCTAATGACTTTGGTGTTTGTGCCCTTTGTTACGGTCGTGATCTTGCTCGAGGCCACTTGGTTGGGCGTGGTGAAGCGGTCGGTGTTGTTGCGGCACAATCGATTGGTGAGCCGGGTACTCAGCTTACCATGCGTACTTTCCACATTGGTGGTGCGGCATCGCGTGCGGCAGCAGAGAACAGCATTCAAGTTAAGAATACTGGTACTATTAAACTACACAACGCTAAAGTGGTTACCAACAGCGGAGGCAAGCTAGTTGTAACCTCTCGTTCTACTGAATTGACCATCATTGACGAAATGGGTCAAACCAAAGAAAGTCACAAACTACAATACGGTGCAGTACTTGAAGTAGTAGACGGTGGTGCGGTTACGTCTGGCGACACAGTTGCTAACTGGGACCCACATACACACCCAATTATTACCGAAGTACCGGGTCGCGTTAAGTTCATCGACATGGTTGAAGGCGTAACTGTTAGCCGTCAAACTGATGAACTAACCGGTCTTTCTAGCATTAACGTTATGGACCCTAACGAGCGCCCTGGCGCTGGTAAAGAAATGCGTCCAATGGTTAAATTGGTAGATGCTTCTGGTAACGACGTTCTTATTGCTGGTACCGATATTCCAGCTCAGTACTTCTTGTCTGCAAAAGCGATTGTAAACTTAGAAGATAATGCAGAAGTAGGCGTTGGTGATGCAATTGCTCGTATCCCACAAGAATCAAGCGGTACTAAAGATATTACCGGTGGTCTACCTCGCGTAGCCGATTTGTTCGAAGCTCGTCAGCCTAAAGAGCCAGCTATTTTGGCAGAAATTACCGGTACTATTAGTTACGGTAAAGAAACCAAAGGTAAGCGCCGCTTGGTGATTACTCCAGCTGAAGGTGACGCGTACGAAGAAATGATTCCTAAGTGGCGTAACCTAAACGTGTTTGAAGGTGAGAAAGTAGCTAAAGGTGAAGTAATTGCCGATGGCCCAGAATCACCACATGACATTTTACGCTTGCGTGGCATTAGCCCTGTAGCTAACTACATCGTAAACGAAGTACAAGACGTATACCGTTTACAAGGTGTGAAGATTAACGATAAGCACATTGAAACTATCGTGCGTCAAATGCTTCGTAAGTGTTTGATTCTAGATGCTGGTGATTCTAGCTTCTTGCTAGGTGAGCAAGCTGAAGTTGCCCGAGTGAATATTGAAAATCGTCAATTAGAAGCTGAAGGCAAACGCCCTGCGCTATACCGTCGTGAGTTATTAGGTATTACTAAGGCATCGCTATCAACAGAATCGTTTATTTCTGCGGCATCGTTCCAAGAAACTACTCGTGTGCTTACTGAAGCAGCTGTGGGTGGTAAACAGGACGAACTACGCGGTCTTAAAGAGAACGTTATTGTTGGTCGTTTGATTCCTGCTGGTACTGGTTATTCTTACCACGTGAATCGTCGCAACAAATCTGAAGCTCCAGCTCCAATTACTGCAGATGAAGCCGCTGATAACTTAGCAGCGCTACTAAATGCAGCCCCTGGCGGCGAAACAGAGTAGTAACTGACTCTACTAAGATAAAAAGGCAGCCATTGGCTGCCTTTTTTAATGCCTGCAGATTAACTACCTCACCGCAAAATATTTGACAAGTGTTGGCGTTCGTCACAGACTCCGTTTTTAAAAACAATAAAACGCAGAGCATTTTATGAGCAAACAAATTGTATCAACCGAAGCAGCCCCAGCCGCTATTGGCCCATATTCTCAAGCGACCAAAATTGATGAGCTAGTATTCACTTCCGGGCAAATCCCTTTAGACCCTGAGTCAATGGAAATTGTATCCGGTGGTATAAGCGAGCAAACCAAGCAAGTAATGGAAAACCTCATGGCGGTATTAGCCGCAGCAGGTGCAGACTCGTCCACAGTATTTAAAACTACCTGCTTTCTAAGTGATATGACTAATTTTGTTGCCTTTAATGATGTTTATGCGAGTTACTTCCCAGAAAGTGCACCTGCTCGCTCTTGTGTAGAAGTAGCGCGTTTACCTAAAGATGTTTTGGTAGAAGTAGAAGCTATTGCGCATATTAAATAGCTTATGAGCCTTACCTATACTCTGGTTGTTACTAGCCCCTTGTATGGCAAACAAGGAAGTGCTTCGGCGCTTAACTTTGCCAAGGCTTTGATTGAAGCCGGCCATCAGATAAAAACGGTGTTCTTTTATCTAGATGGGGTGAGTAATGGCCTGTCTACATCTCTACCTGCAAGTGATGAAGTAAATATTCATCAGCACTGGCTCGATATAAAAAAAGCATCGGCGTGTTCGCTTCTTGTATGCAGTGCAGCCGCATATCGCCGAGGGGTAATTGGCGAAGACGAAGCCACTGCCAATCAACTATTGGCTAACATGGACAGTCAGTTTGAAATGTCGGGCTTAGCCGAAATGGCCACAGCTATGCTAACTAGCGATAGAGTGGTGCACTTATGAGCAAAGCATTGGTTTTTATATTTAGTAGCGCCCCTCATGGCTGCTCTGCCGCTCGCGAGTCACTGGATGCTGCTTTGGCTGCTTCAGCGGTGTCGGAAGATATCGTGGTGTTTTTTGAAGGCGATGGGGTTTATCAACTAGTCAGTGGCCAAAACCCTAATGAGATTAAGCAGCGAGATGTATTACCTACTTATGGTCTGTTAGATCTTTATGACGTGGAAGAGATCTACGTTGATCAGCAATCCTTGCATGAACGAGACCTTTCTTTAGAACAACTTGCTATTAGCGTTAGAGTTAAACAAGCAAAACAGTTCTATTTAGAAAGCTGTCGCGCTCATGCAATATTGAGGTTTTAGCATGCTACATATTATGCGACATCCTTATGCAAGTGATTGTTATGAGCGCTGCATTAGCCAGCTAGAAAGCGACGGACACCTAGTGCTCATCGAAGATGCTGTATATGCTTGGCTACGTGATGACAGGCGTTTACAGCAACTAGTTCAATCTGGTCGGATCTCAGTGTTACGCGCTGATGTTAATGCTAGAGGCATCGAAGTTTGCGATAGCGTGCTAATAGACTCCCAAGGCTTAGTAAAACTTACCGAGCAATATACGCCTTCATTAACTTGGTAGCCTAGCTCCCAATCATCAAAAATATCAAGCTTGTGATCATTGCAAGCCTTGACTCTTCAGCTACAAGCGCATAAAATTTCGCCTCCCCAAAATTGGGGTAGATTTTTTCACATGTTTAAATGTAATTTCAGGAGCTATTTCGAATGGCAACGATTAACCAGTTGGTTCGCAAGCCACGTGCAAGTAAGGTTGCTAAAAGCAACGTACCAGCACTAGCAGCGTGTCCACAACGTCGTGGTGTATGTACTCGTGTATATACCACCACACCAAAGAAACCAAACTCAGCACTACGTAAAGTAGCTCGTGTTCGTTTAACTAACGGATTCGAAGTAACTTCTTACATCGGTGGTGAAGGTCACAACCTACAAGAGCACAGCGTAATTCTTATTCGCGGTGGTCGTGTTAAAGATTTACCAGGTGTGCGTTATCACACCGTACGCGGCGCGTTAGACTGTGCTGGCGTAAGTGATCGTCGTCAAGGACGTTCAAAGTACGGCGCTAAACGTCCTAAGTCATAACGGCTCTCCGTTAAGTAAGGCCAAACATTTAGTTATAGCGAAATTTTTTTTTAAAATTCGTTTTGGGGAAACCTGAAGCAAACCGGAGATATTAAAATGCCAAGACGTCGAGTGATCGGTCAACGCAAAATCTTGCCAGATCCTAAGTTCGGATCAGAACTACTGGCTAAGTTCATCAACGTAGTAATGGTTGATGGTAAAAAATCAATTTCAGAAAAAATTGTATACGGGGCATTAGACGCTGCTGCTGAGAAATCAGGCAAGTCTCACCAAGAAGTTTTTGAAATTGCTCTTGAAAACGTGCGCCCATCGGTAGAGGTTAAATCTCGCCGTGTAGGTGGTTCTACTTACCAAGTACCTGTTGAAGTACGTCCAGTACGTCGCAACACTCTAGGTATGCGTTGGATGGTAGATGCAGCACGTAAACGTGGTGAAAAATCTATGGCTTTACGTCTAGCGGGTGAAATCCTAGACGCAGCCGAAAACAAAGGTTCTGCGGTTAAGAAACGTGAAGACGTTCACCGTATGGCCGATGCAAACAAAGCGTTTGCACATTACCGCTGGTAATTGGTTGCGCAGCTGCTTAGCAGCTGCGCTACTTTCTATGTGAGACTAAGGAAGTTTCCTTAGCAAGAGGATAACAATGGCTCGTACAACTCCAATTGAGCGCTACCGTAACATTGGTATTGTTGCTCATGTTGACGCTGGCAAAACAACAACTACAGAACGTGTCCTTTTCTACACCGGTCTATCTCACAAAATTGGTGAGGTGCATGATGGCGCAGCCACCATGGACTGGATGGAGCAAGAGCAAGAACGCGGTATTACCATCACCTCTGCGGCTACTACCACCTTTTGGCGTGGTATGAACGCCCAGTACGACGAACACCGTATTAATATCATCGATACCCCTGGACACGTTGACTTCACTATTGAAGTTGAACGTTCATTGCGCGTATTAGATGGTGCAGTTGTTGTATTTTGTGGTTCATCTGGTGTTGAACCTCAATCAGAAACAGTGTGGCGCCAAGCTGATAAGTATTCTGTTCCACGAATGGTATTCGTGAACAAAATGGATAGAGCTGGTGCAGACTTTGAACGAGTAATTGATCAAATCCGTGATCGCTTAGGTGCTAACTGTGTGCCTATTCAGTTGAACATAGGCGCTGAGGACGAATTTGTTGGTGTTATTGACCTGATCAAAATGAAGGCCATTAACTGGAACGAAGCCGACCAAGGTACCACCTTCAACTATGAAGATATTCCTGCTCATTTAGTCGAGCGCGCAGAAGCCTTGCACGAAGAACTCGTGGAAGCCGCGGCAGAAGCTAACGATGAGTTGATGGATAAATATCTTGAAGAAGGCGAGTTAACTGAAACCGAAATCAAGTTTGGTTTGCGTAAGCGCACGCTAAATAATGAGATCGTGCTAGCGACTTGTGGTAGCGCATTTAAAAACAAAGGTGTGCAAGCAGTGCTTGATGCTGTTGTTGAATATTTGCCTGCTCCAAACCACGTTGAAGCAATTAAAGGTACAGACGAAAAGGACAATGAAGTTGCTTGTCCGGCAGAAGACGACGCGCCGTTCGCGGCATTAGCGTTTAAAATTGCCACCGACCCATTTGTGGGGACGCTAACCTTTATGCGTGTTTATTCGGGGACGGTGGAAACCGGCACTGCGGTGTATAACTCGGTTAAACAAAAACGTGAACGTCTAGGTCGTATGGTGCAAATGCATTCAAACGATCGTAAAGAGATCAAAGAAGTTCGTGCCGGTGATATCGCCGCGGCTATTGGTCTTAAAGATGTAACCACGGGTGACACTTTATGTGATATGAATCGTAAAGTGATTCTTGAACGTATGGAATTCCCTGAACCGGTAATTCAAATTGCCGTAGAGCCTCGTACTAAAGCTGACCAAGAAAAAATGGGTGTAGCCTTAGGCAAGTTGGCCGCAGAGGATCCGTCGTTCCGCGTAGAAACTAACGAAGAATCTGGACAAACCCTTATCTCTGGTATGGGTGAGTTACACTTAGATATCATCGTAGATCGCATGAAACGTGAATTTAGCGTGGATTGTAATGTAGGTAAACCTCAAGTTGCTTATCGCGAAGCTATTCGTAAGCAAGTTGAAGTGGAAGGAAAGTTCGTACGTCAATCAGGTGGTCGTGGTCAATACGGTCATGTTTGGTTACGTATGGAACCTCTAGAGCCAGGTGCTGGTTACGAATTTGTCAACGAAATCGTTGGTGGTGCTGTTCCTAAAGAATACATCCCGGCTGTTGATAAAGGCTGTAAAGAGCAAATGGATCAGGGTGTATTGGCTGGTTATCCGTTACTTGATGTTAAAGTCACCTTATTCGATGGATCGTTCCACGATGTTGACTCTAACGAAATGGCGTTTAAAATTGCCGGTGCAATGGGCTTTAAGAAAGGTGCATTGGACGCTGATCCAGTATTGCTCGAGCCGATGATGAAAGTAGAAGTTACAACCCCTGAAGATTGGATGGGTGATGTAGTGGGTGACTTGAATCGTCGTCGTGGCATAATTGAAGGCATGGACGATGGGGCTGCGGGCTTAAAGATTGTTAAGTCTAAAGTGCCGCTGTCTGCAATGTTCGGCTATGCTACAGATCTACGTTCGGCAACTCAGGGGCGAGCCTCTTACTCTATGGAATTCCTAGAGTACAACGAAGCGCCGAAAAATGTTGCTGATGCTATTGTTGACGCAAAGTAAACTAATTCAACTATGATTGGTCTGTCTCGGGTGAGGCAGATTGGAATGGAAAAGAAGGTACATATCGTGTCTAAAGAAAAATTTGAACGTTCAAAACCGCACGTAAACGTTGGTACAATTGGCCACGTTGACCACGGTAAAACAACTCTAACAGCGGCTATCACTAACGTACTTGCAAAAGTATACGGTGGTGAAGCTAAAGATTTCGCAGCAATCGATAACGCTCCAGAAGAGCGCGAGCGCGGTATCACAATTTCTACTTCACACGTAGAGTACGACACTCCAACTCGTCACTACGCACACGTAGATTGTCCTGGACACGCTGATTACGTTAAAAACATGATCACTGGTGCAGCTCAAATGGATGGCGCTATCTTAGTAGTAGCTTCAACTGATGGCCCAATGCCTCAGACACGTGAGCACATCCTACTTTCTCGTCAGGTTGGTGTACCTTACATCATCGTATTCATGAACAAATGTGACATGGTAGACGACGAAGAGCTTCTAGAATTAGTAGAAATGGAAGTACGTGAACTTCTATCAGAATACGAATTCCCAGGTGACGACCTTCCAGTAATTCAAGGTTCAGCACTTAAAGCGCTAGAAGGCGAAGAAGAGTGGGAAGCTAAGATTGTAGAGCTTGCAGAAGCACTAGATACTTACATTCCAGAGCCAGAGCGTGACATCGATAAGCCGTTTCTACTACCAATTGAAGACGTATTCTCAATTTCAGGTCGTGGTACAGTAGTAACAGGTCGTGTAGAGCGCGGTATCATCAAGGTTTCAGAAGAAATTGAAATCGTAGGTGTTAAAGAGACTACTAAGACAACCTGTACAGGTGTTGAAATGTTCCGCAAGCTTCTAGACGAAGGTCGTGCTGGCGAGAACTGTGGTGTACTACTACGTGGTACTAAACGTGATGACGTACAGCGCGGTCAAGTATTGGCTGCTCCTGGTTCAATTACTCCACACACCAAGTTCGAAGCTGAAGTATACGTACTAAGCAAAGACGAAGGTGGCCGTCACACGCCATTCTTCAAAGGCTACCGTCCACAGTTCTACTTCCGTACAACTGACGTAACAGGCGCAGTAGAGCTTCCTGAAGGCGTAGAAATGGTAATGCCAGGCGACAACTTGAAATTTGTTGTAGAGCTAATCTGCCCAATCGCGATGGACGAAGGTTTACGCTTCGCAATCCGTGAAGGTGGCCGTACAGTAGGTGCGGGTGTTGTAGCTAAAATCTTCGAATAAGAAGAATAGCACAGCAGAAAAGAAGGTCGCGTAAGCGGCCTTTTTTGTTGCCTTTTTCTAGTAAATTAAGTCAAATCTAAAACTCAAAAATTCCCACATATCTTAAGCCAAAAGGGCTTCTTCTAAATCTTATCTGGCTGCTGATCTTTATCAGTAAATAAACAATTTGGTTTGCTTCAATCTAGCTCTCGTATATTTAACTGATTAAACAACCTTAAGTCAGTAACTTAAAGCTATCTTTGATTTGAGGTGGTGAAATAAAAAAGCTCACCGAAGTGAGCTTTTAAGGCAATATAAATGCTTAGCTTCCGTCAAACACTGTGAGACCTGAAATGGTCTCGACTCCACCAGGGCTAGTTACACTAACGGTTAACGAACCAACTGTTTTGTTATTTGGGCTGGATTCAGGCTCGACAGTAATGAAGTGAACATCACAGAGCCTTGTGCCATCGGCAATGTTATAACCTAGAGCTCCGGATACTGAACCATTAGCCGTTGAGATAGCCACAGCTGAGTCCGCAGGCATTTGGTTACCATTTAAGTCTTGAATGGTCACTGCTAAGGAGTGGTAAGGAAGTACTGTTAAGTCTACACTCGATACCGGTCTATTAGCCTGTAGGCTAATCGCTGAGTTCACTGGTGTTGAATACTTGAAACCGCCAGCAATTTCGATGCTACCATCTCCAGAAGTACCATATCTTACTAAATAAGTTTCACCATCAATATCAATCATATCTCCGGTTATGATAGTACCTGTGCCACCACTTACTGATAGCTCCGTAGCGTTACTAAATGTAAAACCATCAACTTCAAGATCTCCACTACTAATAAAGACCGTTTCTCCTATCGCAATAGTACTGTACAAGCCACCCTTAACTACTAGGTTATTATTTGTTGCATCAACACTGGTTATTTCATAGCTTCTACCGTTAATGGTAGCTATTTCACCAATTGATGCGGTGGACGCATCAACTACTGATATTGTTGTCTGAGTTAATACTTGATCAAGCTGATATCCAACGCCAGTGCCAGCAAAGTGAGTTAGTAAGATGTTTGCTTCTGAAGTGGCCATAACTAGAGTTAGCTGATCTCTAATCTCCACTAGGTCTCGGCTACAGTTTCCAGCGGTTTCATTCTCTTTTGTACAGAGTAAGCCGTTGAAAGTAGCTGCGACAGCATCTACTGGATCATTGCTATTCCAAACTCCTGTAGTAGTGTCATAGCCGCCATTTTCGTTGTAATCGTTGTAGGCTTCATTCACATTGTCAAAGTCATGGTTAAAAACTCCTGTAGAGTTATAGCTACCATCCTCATTGGCGTCTACCCAAGCTTCGCCTAGTTCTGTATATGTTTCTCCAGTATCGAATACACGATTGCCATTCACGTCCGCAAATACTTCTTGACCTAAAGTGTAAGCAAGTACTGTGGCTCGTCCGACACCGTAATAGTTGGTGCCTTGAGTATTAGTAACGTCTGTAGGAATAATGCCAGGAGCAATACAAACACCAGCGGGAAGGTCGTAAATGTGGCCCTTAGGTCTATCGTTTTGGCTCACCCACGTCACGTTACATCCGCTATTGCTATCTTGACCCGTTGTCCGACAAGAACCTGTTACTTGGCCACCTTCTGCGGTGAAAGTTACGCTGGTGTCATTAGGAACTGGGTTCTTGTTTTCGTCACTCACTCTAAGTGTTAAATCACTAACTACACCATCATAATTCCAGGCTTCTAAGCTCAAGACTGATGCTGATAGGGACATTGAAGATTGCGATGGAGTGCCGGTGTGGATATTCAGCGAATTAGAAACGGCAGAAATTTCTGTATCATTTTCGTCGGTGAAGCTGGCCGTTACCACCACCGAACCCGGCATGGTGCCACTGGTGACACGAGTAACCACTTCACCACTGGCGTTCGATTCACCACTAGTCGGGCTTAAACTTAAACCAAATAAACTTGCATCTGCTTTAAAGTCGACTGTTTGACCAGATTTCGGATTGCCAGTTTTATCTAGTACTTTAAAGGTTAGCACTGAGATTTTTGTGCCAACAGATTCATCTAAATAAATAGTGGTTGGCAAAGCACTTACAAAAGCAATGCTACTTGCTTTGGTTTCTGCGATTGATATGTTGATTTGCTTCGAGGTTAAAACAGATAAAGCCGGAGTGGCGGTTATCGTATCCGAACCGCTACAGCCTTTAGGTTCATAAATCGCGGTTGCTGTACCATTTACTGTAGTCACACTTTCTGTAATAGAAGCGGTTTCAGTTGCTACACAGCTTGATGTAAAGCTGACAGATACCGGCGTAGTGTATAAGCCACCGTTGCCATCACCTATTGTTACAGTGAAAGTTGTGGTGGCGTCTACTGCTAGAGTTTGATCTGCAGCCAACGCACTAGTTAGTTCCATTACTAAATTAGAGGCACCAACGCTAAAGTTAGCTGAACTTTCTGCATCCAATTGAGTATTTTGAGCGGTTACTGTACCCGCTGCATCTGAATCGACCTTGGCAAATAAAGTCGCTATAGCGTAGCCATTTGTATCTGTTATCACCTGTGCAGAGCTTAGAGTAGCTTGTTCGCTACTTAGGCTAATTATTTCGTTGCCAGCTGCAGATCCGTTTTGGTCTAAGAGGCGCATTACAGCAGTTGCCGGCGAATCGAGAGAGATTGAACTCGTCGTATTACATAGTGACGGGATTTGTTCTTCTGGAACGTTTTTACAATCAAAAAGCTCAATGCTTAATGTTGCGGTTTCAGTATCTTCACCGTCGCTGCCGCTGCCGCCACTATCATTCCCACCGCCACTTAGGTCGACACTTCCGTCGCCGCCACATGCGAATAACATAGAACTCATTAATATCAGTAAGCAGTGTTTTAACCACACCATTATCTATTCCTCCTTGACCGCAACAACTGTGTACGCGGGTTTCCTGATAATTTACTTATATATCATATATAAGCGGCAAGTGGCATTACTGTTCGTCTTATTGAGAGCCAAATTGCAAAGTTTTTGAAAAGCAGGTACTTACTATTTGTTTTTGAGTCTTACATAGCGCTTGGATTTGCTTCCAGTTAAGATGGAAATTCATCTTGGGAGTTGTTATGAATTTAAGAGATTTAGAGTACTTAGTTGCTTTACAAGAGCAGAAGCATTTTCGTAAAGCGGCTGAAAAATGTTTTGTTAGTCAACCTACTTTGAGCGGGCAAATAGCCAAGTTAGAAGAAGAGCTTGGTCTGCTGTTAATTGAGCGTACTTCGCGCAAAGTGATCTTTACGCATGCCGGTGATGAGCTGGCGGCTAAAGCTAGAGTCATCTTGCTTGAAGTAAAGGGCCTTAAAGACTTGGCTAAGAGCTTCCAAGCCCCAATGGCTGGGCCGCTTCATGTTGGCCTGATTCCTACTGTCGCTCCTTATCTATTACCCAAAATTGTCCCGCATATTCGTTCCGAGTTTAGCGAAATGGAGCTTTTCCTTTATGAAGAACAGACCAACGTACTATTGCAGCGATTAGAAGAGGGAGAGCTAGATTGCCTTCTGCTTGCTTATCTTCCTGAAATGGAGCGTTTTGGTGCCATCGATTTATTTGATGAGCCGCTAATGCTTGCCATGCCATCTAATCACAAATGGCAGCAGCAAAATGAGGTTGAACTTTCTGAGCTGAGTGGTGAACAAGTACTAATGCTCGAAGACGGCCACTGTCTGCGTGACCAGGCAATGGGTTATTGCTTTGCAGCAGGCGCGAAAGAGGACACTAGCTTTAAGGCGACGAGTTTGGAGACTTTGCGTCATATGGTGGCTGCGGGTATGGGAATTACCTTGCTACCGCAGTTAGCTATTCCTGATACTGAGGAACAAAGCGGTATCTGCTATCGAAGATTTAGTTCGCCTGAGCCGAGTCGCCGAATAAGTTTGCTATATCGCAATAACTCTGTTCGGCGTCCCTGCTTTAACCAGTTAGCTAAGTTGATTCAACAGTATTCTGCACTGCCTTAAAATAGCTCCTCTTCACTATCGAACACTGAGTTAACAGATTGTTTTACATATTCTGTTGGCTCGGTGCCTTCCTCAAAAAATTCAAAGCGGGTGGTATGGTCACTAGCCTTAGTGAGTAAGCCGGTTGTTCTGTCAATACGCACTGTAGAGACGTTTTTTGGGGCTTGCCAAGCTTGTTCTGGCACTCCGTCTAAACCGACTTCCATGAAATCTATCCAAGCTGGCTGAGCTGTACGCGCACCAAACTCTTTACCGGTAACTTGGTTTTTATCAAGGTTGGCGTTGTAAGACGCTTCACCAAGCTCTCGATTGAAATCATCAAAGCCAATCCAAGAGGTCACCACCAAGTCGGGTCCGAAGCCAGAGAACCAAGCATCTTTAGCATCATTGGTGGTACCGGTTTTGCCGGCAATATCTCGGCGTTTTAAAGCTCTTGCTGCACGCCAGCCGGTGCCGTTCCACCCTGTTTTATGTGCCCAACTGCCGCCGCCCCAAACAGCACTGTTCATCGCTTGAGATACCAAAAAGGCATTTTCGGCACTGATGATTCTTGGTGCTAAATCGCTTTCATCGGCAAAGGAGATATCACATTGCTTTAAGGGATCGCCATCTTGCTCTAATAAGTCTGCGAGTTGTGGTGCTTTATCGATAATATCAAAACAACTATCACAAGCTACTTTAGGCACCTGTTGAAAGATGATGTTGCCTTGGCTATCTTCGATTCGATCAATAAAGTAAGGACTTACTAAGTAGCCCCCGTTGGCAAACGAACCGTAGGCGCTAGCTACTTGCATCGGAGTTAGTGACGCAGAACCTAGCGATAATGATTCATTTCGCGGCAACTCGTTCTTAGGAAAACCAAACTTTGCCAGGTGATCAATAATGGTATCTACACCTAAGTCTCGCATTAAGCGCACAGACACCACATTTTTCGATTGGGCTAATGCAACCCTTAGGCGAATTGGTCCGTCGTATACAGGCGGGGAGTTTTTCGGTCTCCATGCTACCCCCATGGCCTTATCCCAGCGGTTAATCGGGGCATCATTCTCTAAACTTGCTAAGGTCATGCCTTGCTCAAATGCTGCAGAATAAAGGAAAGGCTTGATATTTGAGCCTACTTGGCGACTAGCCTGAGTGACTCGGTTGAATTTACTTTGGTTAAAGCTAAAGCCGCCTACTAATGCTTCAATCGCCCCATCTAAAGGCGATATGGCAATTAATGCTGCGCCAGCGTCGGGCAATTGAGAAAGTGAGTACTGACCAACGCTTTGCTGTTCTGCATCGTCACTTAATGCTACATCAGCATTGTCATTGCTAGTATCTGCTTGCGTTGCTAGCGGCTCAACCCAAATTACATCACCCACACTAAGAATTTCTTGAGCAGATTTAGGCGCTGGACCTTGGCGAGTATCAGTTATAAAGCGCCGAGCCCATTTCATATCATCCCAAGCTATTACGCCTAAAGCACCACCTTTTACAATCACTTTTGCCTGCGTGCCTTCAATGCTGGTCACCGCTGCAGCCCGCAACTCGCCATAGTTAGGCAGAGAGCTAAGTTGCTTAATTATCTCCTCAGCATTTAATTGAGCCTGTTCGGCGGTCCATAACTGCTTAACCGCTCCACGAAAACCGTGGCGTTGGTCATAACTTTTTAGGTTCGTTCTTAATGCTAAGGTAGCTGCATTTTGGCGCTTGGCACTGATTGTGGTGTAAACATCCATGCCAGTGGTATACGCGTCTTCGCCAAATTGCTGCAGTATTTGCTGACGCACCATTTCTGCCAAATAAGGAGCTGCAAGAGTAATCTCGGCGCCATGGTAAGTCGCTGTCATTGGTGCTTGACTGGCTTCATCAAAAGTAGCTTGGTCAATATAACCAGTTTCCAACATACGGCCTAACACAACGCGGCGGCGATCTTTGGCTCGTTCTGGTGAGCGAATAGGGTTTAATGCCGAAGGGGCCTTGGGTAAGCCTGCTATTACCGCTATTTGAGGTAGCGTGAGCTGGTCTACGGTTTTCCCATAGTAAACCTGTGCCGCTGCGCCTACACCAAAAGAGCGATAACCCAGAGGAATTTTGTTTAGATAAAGCGCCAGAATTTCATCTTTGGATAACTCTTGTTCGATTTTAATCGCCAAGAAGATCTCTTTGATCTTGCGTATGTAGGTTTTTTCTCGGGTTAAAAAGAAATTACGCGCGACCTGTTGAGTAATGGTACTTGCACCTTGGCTCTTTTCGCCAGTGACGATGAGATTAACTGCCGCACGGGTAATACCAATTGGATCAATTCCAGGGTGTGAGTAGAAGCGAGCGTCTTCGGTAGCCAAAAATGCTTGCAGCATTTGCTCAGGTACTTCCTCAATCTGTAACGGGATTCGCCTTTTTTCACCAAATTGGGAAATCAATTCCCCGTCAGCACTAAACACTCGCATTGGTGTTTGCAATTGCACATCGCGCAAGGTTGAGACGTCTGGTAGTTGCGGCGCAAAATAAAAATATAGTGCGGTGATGGCTGCTAAGCCTAAGCTTGTTCCCAGGAAAACTAAAAATAACAGTCTTTTAAGCCATTTCATTCCGAATTTTGCACTCTGTATCTAAAGAATCGCCGATTATATCGTCAAATTGTGACCTGTTTCGACAACTTTCTTAATAACTATTAGCACCTAAATCAATAACCCGTTATTCTCCAATAACAGGTAACTGTTTAAATTTAAAAAAGATAGTTGGCGAGTCATGGTACTAGGGATAGGTAAAAAAACATCGACTGCTCTACTAGGGATCGACTTTGGTTCTTCCACCATTAAAGGACTTCTACTTTCTAGATCTTCAAAAGGTTTAAAAGTTGAGTCTGTGGCCGAAGTCGAAACACCGGTAGGCGCATTAGTCGATAACCAAGTTGTTTCTCCGGAAGAGATTACTGAATCTTTGCGTGAATTAAAGCGAAAGCTCCCTTCACGTAACCGTCAGGTTGCGACCGCGGTAGCAGGTAGTCATGTAATTACTAAAGTAATTTACATGGACAGTAGTTTGTCTGAATTAGAGTTAGAGACTCAAGTTGAACTTGAAGCTGAAAACTCTATTCCATTTCCTATTGATGAAATTAGTCTTGATTTTGAAGTGTTAGGTATTAACGAAAGTGAGCCTAACCGTAATAACGTACTGCTTAGTGCAGCCCGCACCGAGGCAGTCAGTATTCGTGCTGAAGTATTGGCTAACGCAGACTTTGACGCAAAAATTGTCGACGTTGAGTCGCATGCTCTTGGGCGTGCTTGGAACTTCGTATTACATCAACAAGACGAAGAGCTCGATGAAAACAAAATCATAGGCTTGGTCGATATTGGTGAAACTACTTTAAACTTCGCGATTTTAGATAAGGGCGAAGTGGTGTATAACCGAGCGCAAAACTTTGGTGGGGCGCAATATACCCAGCAAATTGCTAGCTTCTATAGCTTAAGCATTGAAGAAGCCAAAGAGATGAAAGTGAGTGGCCGCTTACCTGAAAACTACGAAATAGACGTATTTGCCCAGTTTGTTAGCGGTGTTATTCAAAACGTACGTCGTCAAGTGTCCTTGTTTTTGAGCTCAAGTGGCTATAAGTCGCTGGATGCGATTGCCGTAAGTGGCGGCAGTGCATTGTCGGATGAGTTAGTCTTTCAAATGCAGACTGACTTAGAGATGCCAGTGATAAAGGCGCAGCCTTTTAACGAATGCTTGTTCGATCGTTCTATTGACCGAGAGAGGCTTCGTAAGGAAGGCGGGAAATACATGGTAGCCTTAGGCTTAGCCTTAAGGAGTTTTGATAATGTCTAACATTAACTTACTTCCTTGGCGTGAAGAGGTCAAAACCAAGCAAAAACGTGATTTTTGGGTTGCGCTTGGCTCGGCCGCTGGTCTTACCGTATTAGCCTTATTGTTGGTGCAAAACTATTATACTGGTTTGCAAGACAAGCAAAGCGCACGCAATCAGTTTTTAGAAAAAGAAATTGCCATTTTGGATCATCAAATTGGCGAAATTCGTAAGATTAAAGAACAAAAGAAAAGTCTTAAAGAGCGCATAGCCTTAATTCAAAAGCTTCAAGAAAGTCGCAATATTCCTACTAAAATTTTCAATAATTTGCCGCTAATTGCTCCTACAGGTGTTTACTTAGATAGTTTAGCCTTTAAAGACTCTGCAATTAATTTAGATGGTAAAAGTGAAGCAAACTACCGCGTAGCAAGCCTTATGCGTAACATTGAACAACGGGTGTGGTTAGGCACGCCAAGCATTCGTTCTATTGTTGCTTTACCGGGTAAGCAAGCGGAAATGGAACTGAGTAAGTTCCAGCTTAACTTTGCCGTTAACCTGGGCCTTCCTAGTGAAAAAAAGGAGGCTAAGTAATGGATTTACAAGAGCTTAACGAACTCGATTTAGAAAGCATTGGCACTTGGCCTAAGCTCGCCAAAATCATTTTTGTAGTTGTAGTCTGTGGTTTAATTACTGCTGGATATTATTACTATCAAATCGCCGACGAGAAAACCAAGCTGGTTCAGCTTGAGGCGAAAGAGCAAGAGTTGCGACAAAAATTTGAAGTTAAAGCGGCTTTAGCGGGCAATCTACCTGAGTACCAAAAGCAAGTAGAGGAAATGAAAAAGGCCTTTGCTTCTTTACTTAAGCAGCTCCCTGAAAAACACGAAATTCCAGGTTTGTTAGACGAGCTTAGCTTTATTGGTATTGATAATGGTCTAGAGTTCCGCCGTATTAACTGGGAGCCAGAAGTTGAGCATGAGTTTTCCACAGAACTGCCAATTAAATTGGAAGTGAGTGGCAGCTACCACCAGCTTGGCGCTTTTGTTAGCGCAGTTGCAGCCTTACCACGGATTGTTATTTTGGATAACATCACCATGAAAAAACAAGGTGATGGCGGGACATTAAGTATGGCCATGTTAGCCAAGACCTACCGCTATAAAGAAAAACCGGCGGCGAAGGGGAAATGATGAGAGCACTAGCAATTGGATTAACCCTGCTTGCATTGTTTGGCTGTGAAGGTTCAAAAGACGATCTGCAGCAATACGTAATGGAAGTGAAGGCGCGCAAAGTTCCGGTCAAAGAAGATGTACCTGAAATTAAACCTTTTGAGCATCTTGCTTATCAGGCGAGTGAACGGAGAAATCCATTTACTAGCCCTGCTCCTGAAGCGGCTAATACCGCTTTAAGCACTGAGAAAGAATGCTCCTTAGCGCCAAACGCCGAGCGCACTAAGCAAGCTTTAGAACAGTTTTCGCTGTCTAGTTTGACCATGCGAGGCATATTAGGTGATGGGCCCAGTCTTTGGGCGCTTGTTGAAGCGCCAGGTGGCGAGCTGTATCGCGTGAAGGAAGGCTACTACTTAGGTTTACATCACGGCGTAATCACTAAAGTCAGTGATTTAGGTTTAGATATTCAAGAAGTTGTTTCAGATGGCGAAGGCTGCTGGAACGAAAGAACTACTCAGCTTTCGCTCTCGAAAGCTGATCAATAGGGAAATAGGCATGAAGGGAAAGATGCTGCAAGGAGTATACAAAAGCGGCTTGGTGTTGGCTGGTGTGTTTTGTTGCATAACGCAGGCTTGGGCTAACGCTCAACTTATTCAGTTAAATACCAACCCGATGGTTAAGGGAGCGGTGGAAATCGAACTGTTGTTTGATGGACCCGTCGAAAATGTCAGTGACCACCTCGAGTACTCTCCAAATCAACTTGTGATTGATGTGGCCAACGCAAGTTCGGCACTAAAAATTAACCCGTTACCAATTGATGGTGGCGGCGTTAAGCAAGTTCAGAGTTTGCAAACTGAGTCTGGCTTACAATTGGTACTGGCGCTTGAGCGCTTGGTTCCATATCAAGTAAGTAAAGAGCCACAGCGCATTTTAGTTAAACTTGGCGCTTTGCCTGTGGCCGCGGCTGCAGCACAAAGCACTGTTGATGATGCATTCGAAAATGCCAGTCGCGTAGAGCATGCCACCATTAATACTGTGCAAGGCATTGACTTTAGACGCGGTAAAGGCGGCTCTGGTCAGATTATGGTGGACCTCAATAACAGTTCTATAGCAGCTGATATTAAACGCCGTGATAACAGCTTGATTGTTGATTTTTATAATACTGATATCGCAGAAGAAAACGTTTATGTCATGGACGTAAACGACTTTGCTACTCCAGTAGAGAGTGTTGAAGTATTTAGACATGATGCGAAGGTTCAGCTGAAAATCGCTATCGATGGCGAGTTTGATTACCGCTACGATCAATCTGGTGAACTGTTCTTAGTTGAAGTTAAAAAGCTTGAGGCAGAAGAAGGCACCAAAGTTGAGTATCAAGGAAAACCAATTTCCCTGAATTTCCAAGATATTCCAGTGCGTACGGTATTGCAGTTAATTGCTGATTTTAACAAATTGAATTTGGTCACTACCGATTCTGTTCGTGGCAACATTACTCTGCGTATGGATGATGTGCCTTGGGAGCAAGCACTTGACATTATTCTTAAAGTTAAAGGCTTGGATAAACGCTTAGATAATAATGTGTTGTTAATTGCCCCTGCTGCGGAGCTAGCCGAGCAAGAGCGACAGCAGTTAGAAAGTGCCCAGCAAGTGGCTGACTTAGCGCCACTCTACTCTGAGTATATTGAGGTAAACTATGCTAAAGCATCAGACTTATCTGCATTGCTTAAGAGTGAGCAAACCTCCATGTTGTCTGAGAGAGGCTCTGTAGCGGTTGATGAGCGTACCAATACTTTGCTTATTAAAGACACTGAAGAGTCACTGGCCAACATTAAAACCATGGTTAAGAAACTCGATATTGCGGTTAAGCAAGTTGTTATCGAAGCGCGTATGGTTACCGTAACCGATGATGTAAGTGAAGAACTAGGTATTCGTTGGGGTGTAACCAACTCAGGTTCAGTGGGCAGTAGCACTGGTATTACTTCGGGTACACTTGAGGGCGCTGATGATGTGCTAGCAGGCAATATCCCAGATTTAGATGACCGCTTAAACGTTAACTTACCAGTGGCTGACCCAGCCGGTTCGATCGCGTTCCAAGTTGCTAAACTAGCCAATGGTCAGATTCTGGACTTAGAGCTTTCAGCACTAGAGCAAGAGAACAAAGGTGAAGTGATCGCCAGTCCGCGAATTACAACGGCCAACCAAAAAGCAGCATACATCGAGCAAGGTCGTGAGATCCCTTATGTAGAAAATGCCTCAAGTGGTGCTACTTCGGTTACCTTCAAAAAAGCAGTGTTAAGCTTACGTGTAACCCCACAAATTACTCCTGACGGTAACGTGATTCTTGATTTAGTTATTACCCAAGACTCGGAAGGTGAAGCGGTGCTTACACCAACAGGGCCAGCGGTGGCGATTAACAAGCAAGAAATTGGTACTCAGGTATTAGTTAAAAACGGTGAAACCATTGTGCTTGGCGGTATTTACCAACAGCAAAATGTTGACCGTGTGAAGAAAGTGCCAATTTTGGGTGACGTACCTGGCTTGGGCTACTTCTTTAGAACAACCTCAGAAAGTGTTAAAAAGAACGAGTTGTTAATTTTTGTAACACCTCGAATCTTGCTCGACGCACTATAAACGCCCACCTCTTATCACTCCTATATCGAGTCATTCGGTATAGGAGTGATTTTGCTGTTGCCAAACTCCCGCTCAAACGAGATAATCGCGCCCTGATCTTTTTACTAAGGTTGGTACATCAGGTGCCCGCATTGCGGGGAGAAAATAGACAAAGACAAATTTGAAGAAGCATGGCTGAGAAACGAAATATCTTCCTTGTAGGACCAATGGGTGCTGGGAAAAGCACGATTGGTCGTCATTTAGCACAGCAGTTACATTTGCAATTTTACGATACAGATCAAGAGATTGAACGCCGCACTGGTGCCGATATCGCTTGGGTATTTGACGTAGAAGGTGAAGCCGGATTTAGGGTTCGTGAAGAGGGTGTTATTGATGACCTTTCACAACTTCAAGGCATTGTATTAGCAACAGGTGGTGGCTCTGTAATTAGTAAAGAGAACCGAAATCACCTTTCTGCTCGCGGTATTGTTGTGTACCTTGAAACCACAATCGACAAACAGTTTGCTCGTACGCAACGCGATAAGCGTCGCCCATTGCTGCAAACCGATGAGCCTCGCGAAGTATTAGAAAACCTGGCAGATGAGCGTAATCCAATGTACTCAGACGTTGCTGACTACACGGTGAAAACTGACGACCAAAGCGCAAAAGCAGTGGCTAACCAAATCATCGAATTATTAGGATTCTAAAATAACAATGGAATGTTTGACCGTTGCTCTAGGCGAGCGCAGCTACCCAATTAGTATTGGCCAAGGTTTATTAAATCAAGTTGATTTATTGAGTTCTGCGATTACCAGTAAAAAGGTAATGGTGGTTACAAATACTAAGGTTGCGCCGCTATATTTGGAGCAATTGTTGGCATGTTTGAGTCAGTATCAAGCGGATGTAGTTACTTTGCCAGATGGTGAACAATACAAAAATTTAGATACCTTAAACCTAATATTTTCAGAGTTATTAGCCCAGCAACATAGTCGTGATACCACCATTGTTGCGCTGGGTGGTGGCGTTATTGGTGACATGGCCGGCTTTGCGGCTGCCTGTTATCAACGCGCAGTACCCTTTGTGCAAGTGCCTACCACATTGTTATCACAGGTTGATTCATCAGTGGGCGGTAAAACAGCGGTTAATCACCCTTTAGGCAAGAACATGATAGGCGCGTTCTATCAGCCTAAAGCCGTGGTGATTGACATAAATTGTTTAGCCACTTTGGATAAGAGAGAGCTTGCCGCTGGCATGGCAGAAGTGATTAAGTATGGCATTATCTACGATGCAGCGTTTTTTGCATGGTTAGAAACCCATCTTGATCAACTAATGGCGCTCGAACCAGAGTTAATGACGCGAGCAATTGCTCGTTGTTGTGAAATTAAGGCTGAAGTGGTGGCCAAAGACGAAACCGAGCAAGGTATTCGTGCTTTACTAAATCTTGGCCATACATTTGGTCATGCTATTGAAGCTGAGCAAGGTTACGGCGTTTGGTTACATGGTGAAGCGGTTGGTGCGGGTATGGTTATGGCCGCCGAAACTGCTGAGTTAGCGGGAATGATTAGTCAAAGTGAAGTAACGCGTATGCGAACTTTGATTGAACGTGCTGGTTTACCCATTGTGCCACCACAGGGTATGGGTTTAGCAGAGTTTATTCCGCATATGATGCGTGATAAGAAAGTATTGGATGGAAAACTGCGTTTAGTTCTACCTAGCTCTATTGGTACGGCAGAAGTAGTTGATACAATTACTGAAAGTGATATAAAAACAGTTATCAATCGATTTCAATAAGGCAAATTTGAATGGTGGGAGTGCGGCGTGATGCCGAGTTTGCACAATTGCAAAGTCAATTGCGCTTACGCGATAGGCTTATCACTCAAATTCGCTTTAGCGCAAAGCTCATTTGCGTTAACGGTGAGGCTGGGTCTGGCAAGTCGTCTATGGCTAACTCCCTTCTTGAAAGTGCTCCTTTTGCTAATCACGCCTTGGTAAGTGCTGCCAGTGAGCAAGATGGTCGTTTGCGTCGAGATTTATTACAACAACTATTGAAAGACCCTCTGTTTAATCAAGACGATCCACTGTTTGACAGTTTTCAACGTAATGTAAAAGAAACTTCAGCTCCGCTCATTATCATCATAGATGCAGCGCATAACCTTAGTATCGACCTACTAAAAGAGTTGGTGGAGTTCTATCAGCATTACAATCAGCTATATCAGCATGATTTATCATTAATCCTGTTTGCTGAGTCAAGTAGTAGTTTTAATGCGCAATTGGATTCGCTAAGTAATCAAGTTCTCTATTTTGATGTTCCCCCTTTAAATAATACTGAATCCTTCGAATTAGCTTCACTGTTATTTAATCGTGCTGAGTACGTGGCGGAATTTGAGAACCAACAAGCAATTGAGCAACACATCGCCTCGGCGAAAGGAAATCCTCGTTTAATTTATCAATTTGTCGACCAAATCGTTACCGGAGATGTTCCCATGGCGGAAGCAAGTGCACCAAATAGAAGTAAATTATACATAGTTATTGCGGTGGTGTTATGTGCAGCGGTAGCCGGTTTATTAGTGCAAGTTATCAACGACTGGAGCGGCAGTGAACAAGGGGATGACAGCCGTATCGCCTTAGCCTTAATGGAAGAACCTACCTTAGCCAATGGTAACTCTCCCAATCAAAGTGCTGGTAAAGGTTCACAACAAAATAGCGTAGATTTTGCTGGCTCAAATAGTGAGGCGGAAACGGCAGAACTGCCATCGCAAGATTTACCCAAAGAGCTAGATGTAAACAGTCAAAGTTCTGAGTCAGAGTTGCGCGTAGTGGTTGAAGATGACGTAGTTAATAAGTTGCTTGCAGAACAAAGCCAACCAGCTGACGACACTGAATTGGTCGCGCAAATTCAAGACAGCGGTAATTTGCTGGCAGAGCCAGAAGCAGAACTTAGTGCTGATAAAGCGCCAAGCGACACTAAGCAAGAAGAAGTGTCGATTAAAGTCACCAATGTAAAAGCGTTGTTGGAGGCTAAGCCAAGCAAGCGTTATACCCTGCAGTTAATGGCTCTGAATAATCGTGAAAAAGCGCAGCAGTTTGTGTCGGCTCGCCAATGGGCGCATGATGTGTGGGTATATCGTTCAAGTGCCAATCCGAATGTTCCTTACAAAATTATTTATGGTGACTTCGCCACGCGCGAAGAAGCTCAAGCCGCTCGCAATAGTTTAAAACAGCAAAATCTTGATTCTTTGATTAAGCAATTTAAACAGGTTCAGTTTGAATTGACTCAATAGTAATGAAGAAAACACGCGCTTTTTTGAAATGGGCCGGCGGTAAATACGGCTTAATTGAAGACATCCAGCAACAATTACCCGAGGGTGACTTGTTAGTGGAACCGTTTGTGGGTGCAGCTTCGGTGTTTTTGAATACCGATTATCCGCGTTACCTATTGAGCGACATTAATCCTGATTTGATCAACATGTATCAAATATTGCAGCAACGCCCGCAGCAGTTCATTGATGATGCCAAGCACTACTTCACTCAAGAGTGTAATCAAAGCGAATACTACTACCAGCTGCGCAAACGCTTTAATGCCACCAAAGACAGCTACCAACGCTCATTGATGTTTTTGTATATGAATCGCCATGGTTACAACGGTTTATGCCGCTATAACCGCAGTGGTGGTTTTAATGTGCCTTTTGGTTCTTATAAACGTCCTTATTTTCCAGAGCAAGAACTGGAGTTTTTTGCAGAAAAGTCGCAAAAAGCCGAATTTCGTTGTTGTAGCTACGTGGAAACTTTTGCCGAGGTGAGGGCTGGCGATATCGTATATTGCGATCCGCCTTATGCTCCGCTTAGCCCTACGGCTAGTTTTACTAACTACGCAAGCAAAGGCTTTAATCGAAGTGATCAAGAACGCTTGGGAGAGCTGGCGATAGAAGCTCAGCAACGGGGTGCTTCGGTATTAATTAGTAATCATGATTTGCCGCTAACCCGCAGTATTTACCAGCACAGTGAGTTAAGCCAGCTTAGCGTGCGCCGCACAATTAGTCGCAAAGGCCATCAACGTATGAAAGTTGCTGAGCTACTGGCTTATTATCAAGCCAATTAAGCACTCTCAGGTTATCACCGACACCAACGCTGCTATCGCTAATACAAACAGCGTAACCATAATGATGCCAACTAAGATGAACTTCCACGCTTTGCCTTGGCTAAAGTCATGTTGGCGTTGTTTGTCCGATTGAACACCAAACAATGCACCGAGAACACTTTTCAATACCGACATGATATTTCTACCATTTGTTGCCCCTTATGGTGGATAAGTTCAGCATGACATAAAAACAATCTTTGTACAGAGATTGGATCACAGCACAAGCTGCGCTAAAATTGCGCACTTTCAAATCCAATGGTTACCCCAATGAGCAAACCTTTTTTAATTGCCCCTTCAATTTTAGCCGCTGATTTTGCCCGTTTGGGTGAAGAAGTGGATAACGTACTTGCTGCTGGTGCAGATGTAGTCCACTTCGATGTAATGGACAATCACTACGTGCCTAATCTAACCGTTGGTCCAATGGTGTGTAAGGCACTACGTGATTACGGTATTACCGCGCCAATTGACGTTCATTTAATGGTTAAGCCTGTGGATGCCATTATTCCTGAGTTCGCTAAAGCGGGTGCAAGCATGATTACTTTCCATGCTGAAGCCTCTGAACACATTGATCGCAGTTTGCAGTTGATCAAAGAGCAAGGTTGTAAAGCCGGTTTGGTGCTAAACCCTGCCACTCCTCTGCATTGTCTCGATTATGTTATGGATAAACTCGACATGATTTTGTTGATGTCGGTTAACCCAGGTTTTGGTGGTCAGAAATTCATTCCAAATACCTTAGACAAGTTGCGCGCAGTGCGTAAAAAGATTGATGAAAGTGGTTATGATATCCGTTTAGAGATCGACGGTGGGGTAACTCCAGACAATATTGCAGAAGTAGCCCAAGCGGGTGCAGATATCTTTGTGGCCGGTTCTGCCATCTTCAATCAACCCGACTACAAAGCGGTTATCGATAAAATGCGTGCCGAACTGGCGAAAGTTACTAACTAAGGTTAAATAAATGAGCCAATTACAAGCGGTGAAGCTAATTGCTTTTGATTTAGACGGTACCTTGGTAGACAGCGCACCTGATTTGGCCCTGGCTATTAATGCCATGCTGCTGGATTTAGGGCGTGAGCAATTTCCTGAACAAACCGTTCGCCACTGGGTAGGCAATGGTGCTGAAGTGTTAATTAAACGCGCCTTGTCTGGTTCGGATACTATCGCCAGCGATATTGCAGAGAGCCTGTACTTACAAGCGAAGGATTTGTTCGTTCAGCATTATTCAGAAAAACTGTGTGTCGCCAGTAGGTTGTATGATGGCGTAGCAGAGAGTTTAGAGCTGCTTTCTAAGCTGAATGTGCCAATGGCGATTGTGACCAATAAACCTGGCGTATTCACTCAGCCGCTATTGGAAGCTTTAAATTTGGCGCAATACTTCGACGTAGTATTGTCGGGTGATTCGCTGTCACGTAAAAAGCCCGATCCCCTGCCGCTGCAGCACTTAGTTGAGTGCTGCCAAGTTGAAATGGCAGATCTATTGATGGTGGGTGACTCAAAAAATGATATTCAAGCTGCAAAAGCGGCGGGATGTCGCTCGCTAGGCTTGACCTATGGTTACAACTACGGTGAAGATATCGCACTTAGTGGCCCCGATTTTGTGGCGGATAGCCTAGTAACATTGCTTGAGTTAATTAAAGGCTCGGTAACGGCTTAAGCCCATAGTATTAGTTTTTATAGGAAGAACATGAGTAAACCGATTGTATTAAGTGGCATTCAGCCTTCTGGTTCATTAACCATTGGTAACTATATTGGGGCAATAAATCAGTGGATTGATATGCAAAATGACTACGATTGTCATTTCATGTTAGCCGACTTACATGCCATTACTGTTCGCCAAGAACCTAAGCAGTTCACTAATCAAGTGTTAGATGGCTTAGCGATGTATATTGCCTGTGGTTTAGACCCAGACAAAAGCACCATTTTTGTTCAGTCGCAAGTACCTGAACATGCGCAACTAGCATGGGCCTTAAACTGCTATACGCAGATGGGCGAGTTGAATCGTATGACCCAGTTTAAAGACAAGTCGACTAAGTACGCCAACAATACTAATGCGGGTTTATATACTTATCCTGCGTTAATGGCCGCCGATATTTTATTGTATCAGGCTAATGCTGTGCCAGTAGGAGACGATCAAAAACAACACCTTGAGCTAACTCGTGATATCGCCCATCGCTTTAATAACCTTTATGGCGAGATCTTTACCGTTCCTGAACCATTTATTCCAAAATTTGGTGCGCGGGTTATGTCTTTGCAAGAGCCAACCAAGAAAATGTCTAAGTCTGACGACAACCCTAAGGCTTTCATTCTATTGAGTGACACGCCTAAACAGATCGCCAAGAAGATTAAAGCTTCGGTGACTGACTCTGATGAGCAGGCGCGTATCTACTTTGACCGCGATGAAAAGCCTGGTGTATCTAACTTGCTTACTTTGCAATCGGTGGCAACTGGTAAGTCAATTGATGACTTAGTAGCAAGCTACGAAGGTAAAATGTATGGTCACCTGAAGGTTGACACCGCTGATGCTGTGGTTGCGATGATGGAGCCTATTCAAGCTCGCTATCAAGCGCTACGAGAAGATGAAGCGGCTCTGCAGGCTATTATGGCCAAAGGTGCAGAACGTGCCAGTGAGCAAGCCAGTAAAACCCTACGTGCAGTTTATGATGTATTAGGTTTTATTAGTTTGAAGTAATAGCTAGCAAATTAATAACGAGCCCAGCCAATTGCTGGGCTTTTTTATGTCTAGTAGCCTAGCTAAGTGCTTGCTAGTATCTAGTTATATATCAATGTGTTGATAATTGGCTCTGTGAGGAAAAGATGGATCTTGAACGTAAAACCTTAGTTGTGTCGGCAATAATTGCTTTGCTACTGGCTATTTGGGGCATCGCCATGGGGGTTTACACCGAGTCTGGCGCTATTATGTTAGATGGCGTATTCAATCTATTGTCCTCAATTATGGCCTTCACGGGTATCCGCATCGCTTATCTAACCAGCCAAAACTATAACGAACGTTTTCCTATGGGCTATTTTGCCTTCGAGCCTTTAATGGTGATGGTTAAAGGGGTCTCGATTTTAGTATTAGTGGCATTTGCTTTGTCTGCCAATTTACAAACTATGCTGGCGGGTGGGCGCGAGCCACAAATAGGCATGATGTTGGTGTATGTTGTACCGGCTGTAGCTGGGTGTTTATTGGCTTGGTACGTCTGCTTACGTAGCAATCAGAAACAAGCCTCAAACCTGCTTCAAGCAGAGCAACAAGGCTGGTTAATTAACTCCGTTATCTCTGGGGCGATTGGTGTTGCCCTAATTATCGTATTACTGATTCAAGATAGCAGCATTGGTTGGATAGCCCGCTATGTGGATCAAATTCTGGTAATAGTTTTCTCGCTGATTTTTCTAAAGGATCCCTACCTGTTAGTGAAAAATGGTTTTAAAGAATTATTGCTAAGCGCCCCCGATGATGCGCACACCAAGCCATT
Source organism: Agarivorans aestuarii (assembly GCF_019670125.1). Classification (NCBI taxonomy): domain Bacteria; kingdom Pseudomonadati; phylum Pseudomonadota; class Gammaproteobacteria; order Alteromonadales; family Alteromonadaceae; genus Agarivorans; species Agarivorans aestuarii. Next base: position 4,018,067 of record NZ_AP023033.1, on the reverse strand, counting down.
TATAGCTGCGCTCAATAGCCAAAGTTTAATCAATGGATTCAGTCTTGCTGATGCCATGGTAATGAAAACCGGACGCAGGTTCTGGATAACCCTTGAGCTAGAGTGCCAACAGTCTCAACTTGCCCTTAGCGACATGGTGCAGCAGCGCCAACAGCTGCGAGCACTAGCCAATCAGTTTTATGATAATAACTACACCGAGATAGTATTTGTTGAGCCTAAAGCTTCGAGCGAACAAGCCGCAAGTTGAATTAAACTAAACTGGATAGAATAGTCGCTGTGTCGCTGTTTAAAATCGGCTACTATAGCGACTTTCTTGGTTTTGACTTATACACGGTTTGCTCAAGCTACATGTTACTTATCATCGACAATTACGACTCATTTACCTACAACCTATATCAATACTTTTCACAGTTAGATATTCAGGTTGAAGTGCGCCGTAATGATCAAATTACCTTAGAGCAAATTGAACAATTAGCCCCCAGCCATTTAGTGATATCACCTGGTCCCTGCTCGCCTAATGAGGCTGGCATATCCTTAGCCGTTATCGCTCACTTTGCTCAGCGCTTGCCTATGCTAGGGGTGTGTTTAGGACATCAATGCATTGCCCAACACTTTGGCGCAAAGGTGGTACGTGCTGCTCAGCCTATGCATGGCAAGGTAAGGCCCATTTATCATCAGCAGGCGTCAGTATTTAAAGACTTGGCAAATCCACAAATGGTGACACGTTACCATTCATTAGTGGTAGAAAAAGACAGCTTACCAGAATGCTTAGAGGTAACCGCCTGGAGCCAAGATAGTAAAGGCGAATCGGCCGAAATAATGGGGCTAAAGCACCGAAGCTTACCGATCCATGCGGTGCAGTTTCATCCAGAAAGTATACTTACACAACAAGGTTTACAGTTATTAGCTAACTTTGTTGATTCTACAAAGTAGAACGTTTTAGATTCTATAAATGCTTATCTAGTGATTTTATAGAATGAATAGATTGTGCATATTTATGCTGTAGTGGCTAAGTCTTTGGCTGTTTTCTGTCAGCTTAGCAATAATTGATTTAGAACTATGCACTGAATATGCGTAAAAATGGCCATATTTTGTATGGCTCAAAGGCACTATGCTCAGACAAGGCTCTTGAGATTTGCCATAATCGCCAAACTGTTTACAAACTATTAACCTTTCTGGCCCTGTATAACGGAATAGCCAGAAAGCTAAAAGGAGAACACTACATGTCACACGCTGTTACTCGCGCACTATTCGATGAAGTTATGGTTCCAAACTATGCGCCTGCGGCCATTATTCCTGTTAAGGGAGAAGGTTCGCGTTTATGGGATCAAGACGGTCGTGAGTATATCGACTTTGCTGGTGGTATCGCGGTTAATTGTTTGGGCCACTGTCATCCCGCTTTGGTTAAAAGCTTAACCGAGCAAGGCAACTCACTATGGCACTTAAGTAATGTCCTAACCAACGAACCAGCATTACGTTTAGCTAAAAAATTGGTAGACAGTACCTTCTCTGAAAAAGTGTTCTTCTGTAACTCTGGCGCAGAAGCCAACGAAGCAGCATTAAAGCTAGCGCGTCGTTACGCCATTGAACATGGCTCTGCCGATAAAACCAAAATCATCGCTTTTGAACAAGGCTTCCATGGTCGTACTTTCTTTACGGTTACTGTAGGTGGTCAAGCGACTTATTCTGACGGTTTTGGACCAAAACCAGGCGATGTAGAACATATTCCTTACAACGATCTTGCCGCCTTAGAGGCCATTATTGATGATCAAACCTGTGCGGTAATGATGGAGCCTTTGCAAGGTGAGGGCGGCATTATTAGCCCTGACTTAGAGTTTGCCCAAAAAGTTCGTGAGCTTTGTGACAAACACCAAGCGCTGCTAATTTTTGATGAAGTACAAACCGGAGTTGGCCGTACTGGCGAACTATACGCGTACATGGGTTTAGGAGTGACGCCGGATATTTTAACCTCGGCTAAAGCCCTGGGCGGCGGTTTCCCAATTGGTGCGATGTTAACTACCACTGCTATTGCAGCATCAATGAAAGTCGGCACCCATGGTAGCACCTATGGCGGTAACCCTCTGGCTTGTGCTGTAGCCGAAACCGCTTTTGATATTGTTAATTCTGAAGAAGTGCTAAGTGGCGTTAAGCAGCGCGAGCAATGGTTTAGAGAAGCACTTAATCGCATCAATGAAAAGTACCAAGTATTTACTGAAGTGCGTGGTAAAGGTTTGCTGTTAGGTGCGGTATTAAATGATCAATACCAAGGCCGAGCCAGAGACTTCTTGGTGGCAGCTGCGGCAGAGGGCCTAATGGTTCTAGTTGCTGGCGCTAATGTTGTGCGTTTCACTCCATCTCTTATCGTGCCTCAAGCAGACGTTGAATTAGGCATGCAGCGTTTAGAACAAGCTGTTGCAAACGTGGTTAACGGCTAAACAAAGTGGGCTGATACCCTTAAAGGTTTCAGCCCAAGCAATTCTTTTAATAAACATAAATAGTGGCTAATACTTAGCTACGGCTCCGTGCTATTTAATAAAGGGAGAAATAGCCATGTTAGTTATCCGTCCTATTAAGGAAACGGATTACCCTGCCTTGTTACAAATGGCAGTGGGTTCGGGGATAGGCTTTACTTCTTTACCGGTAGACGAACCTTTATTGCGTGAAAAACTGGCGCATTCAATTCGCTCGTTTGCCAGTGACATTGAGCACCCAGGTGATCTGCATTACCTAATGGTTGCCGAAGATACCGAAACCGGTGAAGTAGTCGGTACCAGCGCCATTGATGCCGCAGTAGGCATGGCCAGCCCATTTTATACTTATCATCTGGGTAAAGTTGTACATGCTTCGCGTAGCCTAAATGTATACAACGTAGTTGAAACCCTCACCCTAACCAATGACTACACCGGCGTTACCGAATTATGCACCTTGTTTTTGCAAGAGCCTCACCGACAGGGCCAAAACGGCCGTCTGTTGTCGAAGTGTCGCTTTTTGTTGATGGCCGAACATCCACAACGTTTTAACGATTCGGTAATTGCTGAGATGCGTGGTGTATCCGACGAGCAAGGCCGTTCTCCATTTTGGCAATGGCTGCAAGACAACTTTTTTAGTGTTGATTTTCCTACTGCCGACTACTTAACGGGCGTAGGTAAGAAAGAGTTTATTGCCGAACTTATGCCGAAGTATCCAATCTACGTTAATTTGCTGAGCAAAGAAGCCCAAGCGGTGATTGGCGAAGTACATGAAAAAACCCGGCCGGCTCTGCGTTTGCTAGAGGCTGAAGGTTTTTGTAAGCATGGTTATGTAGACATCTTTGATGCAGGCCCTACCGTTGAGTGTCCACTCAAGCTGATTGAGAGCGTGAAGCATTCCTTCAAAGTAATCGTGCATGTTGGGCAACCTAGCGAAGCAGCCGAAGAAATGCTGCTTACCAATGCGCGTTTACAAGAGTTTAGAGCATGTGTTTCTGAGATCGAGTTAGATACCCAAAAATGCCACGCAGTGATTTCTAAAGAAGCTGCCAAGGCCTTAGAAGTGACCGATGGTGACCAAATTCGCATTGGCGCACTGCGTTTCGAACAATAATTTTGCCCACGGGCAGCAATAAAGGATTTGAGGTTGTAGATGGAACATTTAAATCAGTTTATTAACGGTCAATGGTTGGCTGGTGAGGGCGAGGTTTTTAACTCGATTGATCCGGCTAAAAATGTGTCGGTGTGGCAGGGTAAGTCAGCAGTTGCGTGCCAAGTAGATAACGCAGTAACAGCAGCACGAGATAGCCAATTTGCTTGGTACATGAGCGGTGTTGAAGCGCGCCTTGCAATCATCAAAAAATTTGCTGGCTTGCTTGAAGAAAACAAAGAAGCCTTAGCCTTGGTTATCGCCCAAGAAACCGGCAAGCCTTTATGGGAAACTCGTACTGAGATTGCAGCAATGATCGGCAAGGCAGGCATTTCAGAGAAAGCCTATTTTGAGCGTACTGGCGAGTCAAGCTCTGAGCTGCCCATTGCAACTGCAGTATTGCGTCATAAGCCTCATGGAGTGGTTGCGGTTTTTGGTCCATACAACTTCCCGGGTCATTTACCTAATGGCCATATTATCCCAGCGTTGATCGCAGGCAATACAGTGGTGCTTAAACCTTCTGAGCTAACACCTAAGACATCTGAGCACGTTGTGAAGCTATGGCAACAAGCAGGTGTTCCCAATGGCGTAATTAATTTGGTGCAGGGTGAAGTGCTCACAGGTAAAGCTTTAGCGTCGCATTCAGGCATTGATGGCTTGTTCTTTACGGGCAGTTCTAATACTGGCCACGTTCTGCATCAGCAGTTTGCTAGCCAGCCGGATAAAATCTTGGCCTTAGAGATGGGGGGGAATAATCCCTTAGTTGTGGCTGAGGTTCATGATGTTGATGCCGCGGTTCACGATATTGTGCAATCAGCCTTTATCTCTGCAGGCCAGCGCTGCACCTGTGCACGCCGTTTGTATTTACCAAAAACCGAGCAAGCCGAGCAAATCCTAGAGCGTTTAGTATCTGTGACTAAGGCAATTGAAGTGGGCGACTACGATGCCGAGCAACAACCATTCATTGGTGCCATGATCAGTGCAAAAGCCGCTGCAGGAATGGTTAGCGCTCAAGAAAAGTTAACAGCATTGGGTGGCGAGTCTTTAGTAGAACTAGAGCAAGCAGATGTAGATAAGGGCTTTGTAAGCCCAGGTATCATTGAAGTGAGCGAAGTGGTGGAACTGCCCGATGAAGAATACTTCGGCCCTTTGCTCCAAGTTGTTCGTTATGACGATTGGGACAGTGCAATTGCTCAAGCCAATAACACTAGATACGGCTTATCTGCGGGTTTGTTAAGTAACGATGCCGCTCTGTGGGAAAACTTCCGCCACCGCATTCGAGCAGGTATTGTTAATTGGAATCGCTCCATTACTGGCGCTTCTAGCGCAGCGCCTTTTGGCGGAGTTGGCGCTTCGGGTAACCATCGCGCTAGTGCGAAGTATGCAGCTGATTATTGTGCTTACCCAGTGGCGTCGATGGAAGGTAAAGCCAGTGTCATGCCAGCTACCTTAAGTCCAGGCTTGCACTTCTAAGGAGTTAGCAATGACTATCGATTTATTCTTTGAGCGTTTATGGCAACAGTATTTGGCAGTAACACCTAGCGCGGAGTCTATTCATACCCTGCTGGGTGGAGGCGCTCCAATCATTAATGATCACATTGCGGTGCGCACTTTTAATCTGCCTAATACCGGTGTAGAAGCGTTTGCCAAGCACTTGTTAGCAATGGGTTACGTTCAAGGTGGTACTTATCACTTTGCTAACAAGCACCTTGATGCGGCTCATTTTGAACATAGTGACCCAACCGTACCCAAGGTGTTTATTAGTGAGTTACAAGTCGAAAGCCTTTCTCCTCAAGCGCAAGCTATTGTTCAGCGTTTGGCTAGCCAAGTGAACGACGAATTATATCAACGCCCAGAAGTATTCTTTTCTGGTCGACCTTGGCAGTTAAGCTATAGCGATTACCAAGCATTACTCGCTGAAAGCGAATATGCCGCATGGTTAGCAGCCTATGGCTACCGCGCTAATCACTTTACCGTGTCGGTAAACCAGCTGGCGGGCTACCAAAGCCTACAAGCGGTTAATCAAAAATTGTTGGAAGCTGGCTTCAACTTAAATACGGTGGGTGGCGAGATTAAAGGTTCACTAGAAGTATTGCTTGAGCAATCTTCAACAATGGCCGATCAAACTGAGGTGGTGTTTAGTGACAGTAAACACAGCATACCCAGTTGTTTTTATGAGTTTGCGCTGCGTTATGCCAAGGCTGATGGTGAGTTGTACTCAGGCTTTGTAGAAGCGTCGGCAGATAAAATATTTAGTAGTACCGACAACCGTTCTTAAAAAACAAAAAAGCCGCATTAAGCGGCTTTTTATTTGAGCAATGGTGATTTTATTAGCGTGTGCCGTAAACCACTATAGTTTTACCGTGTGCGGTAATTAACTCTTGCTCTTCTAGCATCTTAAGAATACGACCTACCGTTTCGCGAGAACAACCTACAATTTGGCCGATCTCTTGGCGAGTGATCTTAATCTGCATGCCATCTGGATGCGTCATAGCATCTGGCTGCTTAGCTAGGTTTAATAGCGTTTGAGCGATTCGACCAGTAACGTCTAAGAATGCTAAGTCACCTACTTTTTGGCTGGTGATTTGCAAACGGTTAGCCATTTGGCCCGAAAGGCGCATTAAGATTTCAGGGTTAACTTGAATTAGCTGACGGAATTTCTTGTAAGAAATCTCCGCTACCTCACAAGGACTTTTTGCGCGGATCCAAGCAGTACGAATTGGATTTTCAGTGTCTTCGAAAAGACCCAATTCACCCATGAAATCACCTTGATTCAAGTAAGACAAGATCATTTCCTTGCCTTCTTCATCTTTAATCAATACTGCCACTGAACCTTTTACAATGTAGTAAAGTGTTTCAGCTTTTTCGCCAGCATGAATCAAAGTACTTTTTGATGGGTACTTATGAATGTGACAGTGAGAAAGAAACCACTCCATCACCGGATCAGCTTGAGGTTTGCCAATTACCATATTAAAGAAATCCTCTGTCTTTATAATTGTTTGCTAGCTTTATAACACGCAAACTGTATTTATTTTAATAGTCGTCCATTCCGCCTCTAGCATAAAAGGCTTCGGGCTTTGCTGCAAGGCATTTATACGCCTTTAGTATGAGTCAAACGCTGGCCTTGAACCTTGACCTAGATTAAGCTGGTCGACGAAATATTCCCTAGGAGAATCTAACATGAAAGCGACCGTTTCGTGGTCTAAAGAACTGCAATTTATTGGAAAAAGTAGCTCAGGTCACCAAATTGAGATGGATGGCGATGGTGCAAAGGCTGCGGCAAGCCCTATGGAGTACGTACTAATGGCGGCTGGTGGCTGTAGTTCGGTAGATATTATTTCTATTTTGGGCAAAGCTAGACAGCAAGTTACTGATTGTACAGTTAATCTCGATTCTGAGCGGGCAGAAGGTACGCCGCGAGTATTTACCAAAATTCATCTTGAATTTGTGGTTACCGGGGTTGATTTAAGTGAAAAGCATGTGGCACGTGCAGTGCAATTAAGCATGGAGAAGTACTGTTCTGTGTCGCTAATGTTGAGTAAAAGCTGTGAAGTAAGCCACAGCTATCGTATTGAATCTGCTTAACTTAGCGGATTTTTCCTGTCTCTAATAGTTGCTGAATCATTGGCGACAGGATTAACTCCATGGCAAAACCCATTTTCCCGCCAGGTACCACAATGGTGTTTTGCCGTGACATATAAGCACCATCAATCATTTGCAATAAAAATGGAAAGTCGACATTTTTTAGGCCACGAAAACGAATAACCAACATGCTTTCATCTAAGGTTGGGATGCTTTTAGCGCTAAATGGGTTAGAGGTATCTACTGTGGGGACACGCTGAAAGTTGATATGAGTACGAGAGAATTGAGGGGTGATGTAGTTAATGTAATCATCCATCGAACGAACGATAGATTCTTGCACTGCTTCACGAGAATGGCCTCGCTCGGTGGTATCTCGCACCAGCTTTTGAATCCACTCTAAGTTTACAATCGGCACCATACCGATGAGCAAGTCAACTTTAGAGGCTACGTTTTTATCATCGTAGGCCACACCGCCGTGTAAGCCTTCATAAAACAGTACATCGGTGTCTTCGGGTAAATCTTGCCAAGGCGTAAAGGTACCGGGCATTTGGTTGTAAGGTACTGCTTCATCAAAGGTATGCAGATAACGACGATATTGGCCGGTGCCAGTTTCGCCATATTGTTTGAAGAAGTCGTACAGCAAATTAAAGTCGTTAGCTTCGGGGCCAAAATAGCTAATATGTTTACCATGTTCGCGAGCTTTACGAATAGCTACATCCATTTCTGGGCGAGTGTAACGGTGAAAGCTGTCCCCTTCGATAAAGGCGGCGTTTAGCTTGTGCTGCCTAAACAGATGAGCAAATACTTCGCTGGTGGTTGATGTTCCAGCGCCTGATGAACCGGTAACCGCAATAACGGGATGCTTAGCTGACATAGTGGCCTTATTTGTTGGTGATGATTATAAACAGGGTTTACCCATCATCCTGCTGCCCTTCCATGGCAGAGGCATCAAATTGCTCTTTGGCAATTAAGTTTACTGTTTCATGAAGTTCAGAGTATACGATTAAAACCGAGCCGTTAATAACTTGTTGTTTAATTTGTTCTAGTTTGTCATTAAGACTCAACTCTTGATCACCATAGTCGGTGCCTTCGCGCAGTACATAGCTTTCTAGTAATGCATCTAAGGTGGCGGGTTCTAATTGTTGCCAAGGAATGATCATTTTGATGTCTGCTCAAGTTGTTGTTTAAACCAAGCTGGAATAGTTGATTCAAGCCAAAATTGCGGGCGCAGCAGGCTACCACCAACAAATCCTACATGTCCACCGGTATTGCTAAGGCGATATTCTACAGCTTGGCTTAATTGGTCTGCTTTGGGAATAACCCGTTGGTCCATGAAAGGATCATCAGCTGCATGGATTAATAAGGTTGGCTGCGTAATTTCTTTTAATAAAGGCAAGCCGCTGCATCGGTGGTAATAGTCGGCAGCGCCCTTAAAGCCATGTGCTTTTGCAGTGTAGTGTTCGTCAAACTGCACGAAGTTACGCCAAGTTTGTACTTGTTGAGTATTAAGAGGAGCCTGCTGGGTGCGCTCAATTTTTTTACATAGATTACGTTTCATACGTGATAGCAGGTGATGTTGATAAACTTTAGAGAAGCCACGCTGCAAGCGCTCTGAACAAGCCCCCAAGTTTAAAGGAGGCGATACTACAGCGGCAGCAGCCAGTGGAGAGCTGGGTGTTTTGGCTAAATAGTTGACTAACATATTACCACCTAAGGAATAACCTAAAGCCAGTAATGGAGCCTCGGGGTATTGCTGGTGTAAGTAATTGATGCAGCTTGTGGCATCTTTAATTTCGCCACTGTGGTAACCACGCCACAAATTATTCGGTTTGCCGCTGCAGCCGCGAAAGTGCATAACTACTGCGCGCCAACCTTGTTGCTGGCAAGCCTGTAGTATCCCTTTTGCATAGGGAGATTCAACACTGCCTTCTAAGCCATGAAATACCACCACAATGGGCTGCTCTGGTGAACGCGCTTCATCACTTTCTATCCAAGCTAAATCAACAAAATCGCCATCGGCTAAATCCAGTTTTTGCCAAGCTAGCTTTAAGCGCTTATTACGCCGTAAAAAGGTAGGCAATAAAGTTTGAATATGCTTGTTCTTGGCCCACCAAGGAGCGGCAAATTGGCTTGGACTGATGATTGTTCTCCTGATGTTTGATGCGACTAAACTATGCTACCTGTCATAATTTTGTTCAAGTATCATCATTTATATTTTACAAGTTACCATTGGTAACATAATCTATTTGTGATTATAGAGTGTTTATGGTGACAGATGTGAATCAACAGCAATTTTCTAGTGACTTAACCAGTCTAAAGCAAGCCTTTGTTCAGCAAAGCTACCCAAGTTTGCAGCAACGCAAATACAACCTACTGCAGTTGCTAAAGTTGTTGATGGAAAATCAAAGCGCCATTATTGAGGCGATTAGCCAAGATTTTGGTCACCGTAGCTCACATGAAACCCAGCTGATCGAGTTATTTCCTTCTATTGAGGGAATACGCTATGCCTTAAAACACCTTAAAAAATGGCTAAAGCCACAGCGGCGAGGTATTAGCATTTGGCACTTGGGTGCGAGTAATCAAGTGATTGCAAAACCACTAGGAGTGATAGGGGTAATAGTGCCCTGGAATTACCCTTTATATTTAGCCATAGGGCCGCTTACCGATGCTTTAGCCGCTGGCAACAAAGTGATGATTAAGATGTCGGAACTTAGCCCAGCATTAACCCAACTGCTTATCGAGCTAATGCCACAGTATCTTCCAGAGGATTTGGTAAGGCTATATGCCGATGAGGATGGCAGCCGCGGCGCCCAATTCTCAAGCCTCGCCTTTGCTCATCTAGTGTTTACAGGCTCAACCAATACTGGCCGCAAAGTTATGCAAGCTGCAGCCGCTAACCTTACTCCAGTTACCCTAGAGCTGGGCGGTAAATCTCCGGTCATTATTGCAAAAGACTATCCGGTCGAGCTGGCCGCTGAGCGCATCATGATGGGTAAGCTGTTTAATGCAGGGCAAACCTGCGTAGCACCCGACTACGTTTTACTGCATCACTCACAACGCCAAGCGTTTGTTGATGCTTGTGTGGCTTATTGTAAGAAGCATTATCAAGAGCTGAGCGATCAGGCATTTTCTAGCATCATTTCTGAAGCCTTTTTACATAGACTCAATAAGCTAAGCCAGCAGGCAACAGAGCAGGGTGCAGAGAGCATTACTTTACTTCCTGGGGAGAGTAAGCAAAAGCTAGCGCCGAGTTTATTGTTAAATGTGGCCGAAGGCGCCGATGTTATGCAGCAAGAGATCTTTGGCCCAATATTGCCAGTAGTTGAATATCAGCAGTTAGACGAAGCCATTGCTTATGTGCGGCAGCATGCTCATCCGCTCGCTTTATATGTGTTTTCTAATCAGGCCGCTACCCAGCAGCAAGTTATTCAACAAACTCAAGCTGGTGGCTTATGTATCAATGATGTGCTTTTGCACGTAGCCCAACATGAACTGCCTTTTGGTGGTGTTGGACCGAGTGGAATGGGGCACTATCACGGTTATGACGGTTTTGTGCAGTTTTCTAAAATGCTACCCGTGTTTAAGCAAGGGCGTTTTCCGGCAATAAAACTGATGCGTCCACCTTATACAAAATTCAGTGAGTTATTGATCAAACTGATGACTCGTGGATAATTTGCTTAGATTGTTTCTAACAGGGTTTAGCCGTGAGTTGTCAGTTTTGCCAAAAGGCATGGTTTTTAGAAAAGCTAGGCCGTTGCCAACAGTGTATGTGGCAAGCCAACCTAGGCAGTTTGCTGCTATTGGTGTGCTGTTTGGGCTACAGCGGTGAAGTGGCTGTTTACTCTGTCGCGCTATGGCTAGCTTTTGCAGCATTTGCCGGCTTAAGTTTGGCCCATTGGCTAATGTTTTTTTATTACCGGTGGTCGACTCAGCAACCACCAAATAAGTAGTCGGTTTAAGCGAGCTTGGCACTCAAGCTTTCTAGTTGGGGTTCTACTAAGCTTGCAGCTTGCTCTATCAGGTTTTGTTGAGGATCCAGCCAATGAATGAGATCACCGCGGCGCTCCATCTTCCTAAACCAAGTATCTTGGCGTTTGGCAAACTGATGGATCTGAGAATTAAGCTTTTGAAACATATCGTTGTAGCTGAGTTGTTCTTGCAAATACTGAGCAACTAAGCGGTACTCCAAACCATAAAACTCTAGCTTGTTGTAACTTACGCCATCTCTATGAAGATTTTGTACTTCTTCGATTAAGCCTTCTTCTAAACGCTGCTTTAAGCGCAGAGTGATGCGCTCTCTTAGTACTGAGCGCTCCCAACGAATTCCCATATAAAGTGGATTTATCTTTGGATGCTTAGGCGTGCTCTGCGGTTCAATTACTTTGTCCGACTCTGCTATCTCTATCGCCCTCACTAGGCGTGGGCGAACTGTTAAATTGGTACTATTGTGCTGTTCGGGCTTTAGTGCCAATAAACGTTGTTGTAGTTCACTTAGGCTCAACTCAGCCAGTTGATCCCGCAAGGCCTTATTTACCGGCGCTTCGTGTAGTTGATAGTTTTGTGTCACAGCGTCTATATACAAGCCAGTTCCACCCACCATGATTGGCAATTTATTGACTTGTTTTATCTGCTGATAAGCGGCGAAGAAGTCTCGCTGAAAGTGAAATACACTGTATTCGGTGTCGGGCTCTACAATATCAATAAGATGGTAGGGGATCTCTTGGTACTCATCTAAGTCTTTGCCCGAGCCAATATCCAAACCTTTATATACTTGGCGTGAATCTGCCGATAGCACTTCACCCCCATAGCGACGCGCTAGTTCAACACCTAGTTGGGTTTTCCCAGAGGCTGTAGGGCCTAATACAACAATAAGGTTAGCGGCTTGAGTTTGCATAGTGGTTTTAATTGCGTGGTAATTGAAAAGCGAATGGTAACAAGAAAAAACAAAAACGGCATGTGCAAAGCAGCATGCCGTTTCTAATGAGCCTGAGGTCCTTGGCGAAAAGCGTTGTAAGTGCTTTAGTTTTCCCAGAAGTGCTTGCGTGATTCTTGGTAGCGATCTGCTTCGCTTAAGCCAATGTCACGTAATAAATAAGCTGGAAGTTGAGCTAATTGGCGGCGCGTTTTCTGGCGCAAAATCCACGTATTGCAAAGGTGGTAAACCTCAACAGCATGTTGGAAGAAAGAAGTGTTTTTGTTGTTACCAATGGTATTTACGGTAGTGCTCATAATTTAAGACCTCATCTCAGTTGATGGGGCAATAATAGATCTGAATATTCGCCTTCTCAAACAAGTAAAACTGCAATTTATACATTAGAAAAACTAATGTCTATCCTGGTTTTTAAAAGCGAAATTTTTGCGTGAATAAATCATGAATAATTATACACTATTTATGCTTTGTTAATATGGCTAGCTTTAGGTGTTTAACCTTTTTGGTGTGTTTATTAAGCAGCTAAGCCAGAATCGGCGCGATTCTTTAGTTTGCGTTTTTTGTAGCTCTATTAGCATTACCTTTGAGTAATTATTCTAGGGTGTTTTTTATATTGATTTATTGACTTTGTACCTTTTACTTAGAGGGTTTGTGGGTGGTTTCTGATTTCGGTGTTTTTGTTGTTTTAGATCAATTTTTCGATGGTGGCTTTTGATCTTCTATGAAGATTATAATGTTTCTTTTATGTAAATATTGTTGCGTTTGGGTAGCGTTAAAGATCTTATTCATATTTTGCTTGGTTTATAGAATGGTTAGTTTAATAAACACTCGTTTTTTTCAGCTTATTTCTATTAGTTGTATTTGTCTTTTTATGAGTTTTTATAAATGCCAAATGAGATGTGTATGGGGTTTATGGGCTCAGTGAAAAGATCACTCAAAGGCTGATGCTTCTGGCTGTTTTGTGTTCAATTGTTGTCACCTGAATGTTAGAGTAATTACGCAACACTCATAATTACAATAAATAATTAGATTAAATATAAGGACATGCTTTCATGGATATTAGCTCTTTTAACCCTCCTCGTAGAATTTTGATGGGACCAGGGCCCTCAGATATTTCTCCACAAGTATTGCAGGCACAAAGCCGCCCTATCATTGGCCATTTAGATCCTTTGTTCGTGAACATGATGGACGAAATTAAAGCTTTGTTGCAGTACGCATTTCAAACCCAAAATGCTCACACCTTCGCCGTATCCGCGCCTGGCTCTGCAGGCATGGAAACCTGTTTTGTTAACTTGGTTGAGCCAGGTGATAAAGTTGTTGTGTGTATTAATGGCGTATTTGGACAACGCATGTTGGAAAATGTAGAACGCTGTGGTGGTGTTCCGGTGGTGGTAGAAGACAGCTGGGGAGAAGCCGTTTCTATAGAGAAAGTGAGTCAAACACTTGAGCAGCATTCTGATGCCAAAATACTGGCCTTTGTTCACGCAGAAACATCTACCGGCGTAGCTTCTGATGCTCAAGCTTTATGTGCATTGGCGAAACAACACAACTGCCTAACCATTGTTGATGCCGTTACCTCTCTTGCGGGTATCCCCGTGAAAGTGGACGAATGGGGCATCGATGCTATCTATTCTGGTAGTCAAAAATGTCTATCTTGTGTACCCGGCTTATCACCAGTAAGTTTTAGCCAAGCGGCAGTTAATAAGTTAACTAGCCGAAACAGCAAAGTACAAAGTTGGTTTTTAGATCAAAGCTTAGTAATGGGTTACTGGTCTGGGGAGCAAAAGCGTTCTTACCATCATACTGCGCCGGTTACTGCATTGTATGCATTACATGAGTCATTGCTGGCCTTATATAAAGAAGGCTTAGAACAATCTTGGCAGCGACACGCCGATATGCACAGTCAGTTGGCCGATGGTCTAGCTGAGTTAGGCCTAGATTTGATGGTGGACCAAAGCTGTCGTTTACCCCAGCTAAATTTAGTGGCAATCCCCAACGGCGCAGACGAAGCTGCAATTCGTGCTAAGTTGCTTAATAACTATAACTTAGAGATTGGTGCGGGTTTAGGTCAGTTTGCTGGTAAAGCATGGCGAATAGGTTTAATGGGTTATGCTGCCCGCAAAGAGAACGTGAGTTTATGTTTAGCGGCATTGGCTGAAGTTCTTGGCGAAAGCTGATATTTTCTTTCTATACTAGTGCTTGAAGCCCGCAGTTGCGGGTTTCTTTTTATTCAAACCTATTATCGGCATATAGGAAGAGCTTAGATGTACATCGATTTTTCAAGTTTAAGTGCCAATCAGATATACCACTGCATGACTCAAACAGTAGTGCCTCGCCCTATAGCTTGGGTACTTAGCGACAACGGAGAGCCTATCTCTTATAACTTAGCGCCTTTTTCATATTTTACAGCCGTTAGCTCCAATCCACCTCTGATGATGCTTTCGGTGGGGAAAAAAATAGATGGCAGTGACAAAGATACCAAAGTTAATATTGAACAACGTAAACATTGTGTAGTGCATATCGCAAGCGCCGAGCAGGCCGAGCAAGTGACCGAATCAGCTAAAACCCTACCGCATGGGGAGTCTGAAATAGAGCGCCAGCAACTTGCATTAACCCAGTTTGATAGTTTTTCGCTACCAAGGCTTACTCATGCCCCAATTGCCATGGCTTGCGAGCTTTATGAAATGCATAAAGTGGGGAAAACTCCTCAAGCAATGATACTGCTTAAAGTATTGCACCTATATATAGAAGAGCAGTTTGTCACTGAAGCGCAAGGGCGAATCACCGTAGATACCAACCAGCTTAACCCTTTAGGGCGTTTAGGTGGGGGAGAGTATTGGGCAAATGGCAATAGCTTTTCTCTTCAACGTCCAAAGTAAAGAGGAGTTGCTTCAATGCATAAAGTTGGGGCTGTGTTTCAAAGCCGTTGCTTAATGGCCTTGGTCTGTTGTTCACTGGCTGCTTGTAGTAGCCAGCCAGATAGCACCTCAGTAGATCTTGAGCTTGCTAAAGACGTAAACAGCGTACAACAAAAAATGTTGCAGGTTCACCAACAATGGCAAGGAACACCTTATCGCTTGGGCGGAACAAATAAAGCAGGCGTAGATTGCTCGGCATTTGTTCAATACCTTTATTTAGATGTTTACAATAAAACCTTGCCGCGCACTACAGAACTGCAGTTAAGCCAAGGAACAGCCGTTCCGCTAAGTCAGGTTAAAACCGGCGACCTTATTTTCTTTCAAACCAGTTATAAAGTGCGACATGTCGGAGTGGTGTACGATCAAAATCACTTTCTCCATGCATCAACATCTAAAGGTGTGATCTTCTCGCGGATTGATAATGTCTATTGGTCACCAAAGGTCATCGCGATAAAACGGCTCTAAATGCGGATAAAATCACCAATAAATGCCCCTGCTGATTACTATCTGAACACTTAAACGTGTTTCTGTGATTTTCTTCAAAAAACGCTTGCACCTGAAACGCGCATCCCTATAATGCACCTCCACTGACACGGTACGCAGCGCTCTAAAGCGCAGCAAGGCTAAGTCAGGGTTAACAAGGCCTAGGGCTGAGTTAGCGGCTCAAAAACTACTTTTTAAAATCTTTTAAAAAGCGGTTGACAGCCACAGAGGAAAGCGTAGAATGCGCACCTCGCTTCGGCAACGAAGCAACGCTCTTTAACAATTTATCAAGCAATCTGTGTGAGCACTCACAGGGTCTTAAGCGAAAAAATTAAGCTTAAGTGAACTGGAGTCTTGCACTGTAACAACAGTAATAATTTCAGTTTTTAACTTTGAGCGAAAAAACTTTTGATTGAAGAGTTTGATCATGGCTCAGATTGAACGCTGGCGGCAGGCTTAACACATGCAAGTCGAGCGGTAACAGAAAGTAGCTTGCTACTTTGCTGACGAGCGGCGGACGGGTGAGTAATGCTTGGGAATATGCCTTTACGTGGGGGACAACAGTTGGAAACGACTGCTAATACCGCATAATGTCTTCGGACCAAAGGAGGGGACTCTTCGGAGCCTTTCGCGTATTGATTAGCCCAAGTGGGATTAGCTAGTTGGTGAGGTAATGGCTCACCAAGGCGACGATCCCTAGCTGGTTTGAGAGGATGATCAGCCACACTGGGACTGAGACACGGCCCAGACTCCTACGGGAGGCAGCAGTGGGGAATATTGCACAATGGGCGAAAGCCTGATGCAGCCATGCCGCGTGTGTGAAGAAGGCCTTCGGGTTGTAAAGCACTTTCAGTTGTGAGGAAGAGGTAAAGGTTAATACTCTTTATCTTTGACGTTAGCAACAGAAGAAGGACCGGCTAACTCCGTGCCAGCAGCCGCGGTAATACGGAGGGTCCGAGCGTTAATCGGAATTACTGGGCGTAAAGCGTACGCAGGCGGCTTGTTAAGCCAGATGTGAAATCCCGACCAACCTGGGAATGGCATTTGGAACTGGCAAGCTAGAGTTTTGTAGAGGGTGGTAGAATTTCAGGTGTAGCGGTGAAATGCGTAGAGATCTGAAGGAATACCAGTGGCGAAGGCGGCCACCTGGACAAAAACTGACGCTCATGTACGAAAGCGTGGGGAGCAAACAGGATTAGATACCCTGGTAGTCCACGCCGTAAACGATGTCTACTAGTTGTCTGTGAGTTTAACTCGTGGGTAACGCAGCTAACGCATTAAGTAGACCGCCTGGGGAGTACGGCCGCAAGGTTAAAACTCAAATGAATTGACGGGGGCACGCACAAGCGGTGGAGCATGTGGTTTAATTCGATGCAACGCGAAGAACCTTACCTGCCCTTGACATACTGAGAACTTGGAAGAGATTCCTTGGTGCCTTCGGGAACTCAGATACAGGTGCTGCATGGCTGTCGTCAGCTCGTGTCGTGAGATGTTGGGTTAAGTCCCGCAACGAGCGCAACCCCTATCCTTATTTGCCAGCACGTAATGGTGGGAACTCTAGGGAGACTGCCGGTGATAAACCGGAGGAAGGTGGGGACGACGTCAAGTCATCATGGCCCTTACGGGCAGGGCTACACACGTGCTACAATGGCATGTACAGAGGGATGCGAACTCGCGAGAGCAAGCGGACCCCAAAAAGCATGTCGGATCGGAGTCTGCAACTCGACTCCGTGAAGTCGGAATCGCTAGTAATCGTAGATCAGAATGCTACGGTGAATACGTTCCCGGGCCTTGTACACACCGCCCGTCACACCATGGGAGTGGGCTGCAAAAGAAGTGGGTAGTTTAACCTTCGGGAGGACGCTCACCACTTTGTGGTTCATGACTGGGGTGAAGTCGTAACAAGGTAGCCCTAGGGGAACCTGGGGCTGGATCACCTCCTTATTATGATGCTTATGTCCCTGTGACGTGTTCACACAGATTGCTTGATGAAAAGATAAAGAGAGAAGTTCTAGTGTGGTGTAGAACCAACGAGAACAGCTAACGCAGTGTCCCGTTCGTCTAGAGGCCTAGGACACCGCCCTTTCACGGCGGTAACACGAGTTCAAATCTCGTACGGGATACCATCTCTCTCTTTGGTTGTAAGAATACAAAGCTAAGCATTAGTTAATACAGTGCTTAGCTTTGGTTTCTAAGAAGCCAATTGCTCTTTAACAATTTGGAAAAGCTGATAAAAAATATCTCAAAAATACGAGTTAAATAACAAGTGTTTTTGGTATTCAAAAAAATAAGGTGATCGTACTCGAATAGCAGGACTTATACAGCCTGACTATTCAAGTGATTTAAGCGACAACATTTAGGTGTTGTATGGTTAAGTGACTAAGCGTATACGGTGGATGCCTTGGCAGTCAGAGGCGATGAAGGACGTGTTAATCTGCGATAAGCCATGTTGAGTCGATAAAAGACGTAATAGACATGGATTTCCGAATGGGGAAACCCACTGCATTTTATGCAGTATCGTAACGTGAATACATAGCGTTGCGAGGCGAACCCGGGGAACTGAAACATCTAAGTACCCGGAGGAAAAGAAATCAACCGAGATTCTGGTAGTAGCGGCGAGCGAACCCGGATTAGCCCTTAAGCTTTTATGTGATTAGTGGAATGTTCTGGAAAGGACAGCGATACAGGGTGATAGCCCCGTACATGAAAATCTACTTTAAGTGAAATCGAGTAGGACGGCACACGTGATATGTTGTCTGAATATGGGGGGACCATCCTCCAAGGCTAAATACTCCTGACTGACCGATAGTGAACCAGTACCGTGAGGGAAAGGCGAAAAGAACCCCTGTGAGGGGAGTGAAATAGAACCTGAAACCGTATACGTACAAGCAGTGGGTTCGTGGGGTGACTGCGTACCTTTGTATAATGGGTCAACGACTTAATTTCAGTAGCAAGGTTAAGCGAATAGCGGAGCCGTAGGGAAACCGAGTGTTAACTGCGCGCATAGTTGCTGGGATTAGACCCGAAACCCGGTGATCTAGCCATGGGCAGGTTGAAGATTGGGTAACACCAATTGGAGGACCGAACCGACTAATGTTGAAAAATTAGCGGATGACTTGTGGCTGGGGGTGAAAGGCCAATCAAACCGGGAGATAGCTGGTTCTCCTCGAAAGCTATTTAGGTAGCGCCTCGGATGAATACTAGTGGGGGTAGAGCACTGTTAAGGCTAGGGGGTCATCCCGACTTACCAACCCTTTGCAAACTCCGAATACCACTAAGTACTATCCGGGAGACACACGGCGGGTGCTAACGTCCGTCGTGGAAAGGGAAACAACCCAGACCGTCAGCTAAGGTCCCAAAGTGTATGTTAAGTGGGAAACGATGTGGGAAGGCTTAGACAGCCAGGATGTTGGCTTAGAAGCAGCCATCATTTAAAGAAAGCGTAATAGCTCACTGGTCGAGTCGGCCTGCGCGGAAGATGTAACGGGGCTAAACATACCACCGAAGCTACGGGAGCATGCTTGCATGCTCGGTAGAGGAGCGTTCTGTAAGCCGTTGAAGGTGGATCGTAAGGTCTGCTGGAGGTATCAGAAGTGCGAATGTTGACATGAGTAACGATAAAGGGGGTGAAAAGCCCCCTCGCCGAAAGACCAAGGTTTCCTGTCCAATGTTAATCAGGGCAGGGTGAGTCGGCCCCTAAGGCGAGACTGAAAAGTGTAGTCGATGGGAAACAGGTTAATATTCCTGTACTTCGTATAATTGCGATGGGAGGACGGAGAAGGCTAGGCCAGCGTGGCGATGGTTGTCCACGTGAAAGGCAGTAGGCGGTAAACTTAGGCAAATCCGGGTTTACATTACGCTGAGAGTTGATGACGAGTGTCTACGGACACGAAGTGGTTGATGCCCTGCTTCCAGGAAAAGTCTCTAAGCTTCAGATTATACGAAACCGTACCCCAAACCGACACAGGTGGTTGGGTAGAGAATACCAAGGCGCTTGAGAGAACTCGGGTGAAGGAACTAGGCAAAATGGTACCGTAACTTCGGGAGAAGGTACGCTCTTGATGGTGATGGGACTTGCTCCCTAAGCTGCTGAGAGTCGCAGATACCAGTTGGCTGCAACTGTTTATTAAAAACACAGCACTGTGCTAAATCGAAAGATGACGTATACGGTGTGACGCCTGCCCGGTGCCGGAAGGTTAATTGATGTGGTTAGTCTTTGGACGAAGCTATTGATCGAAGCCCCGGTAAACGGCGGCCGTAACTATAACGGTCCTAAGGTAGCGAAATTCCTTGTCGGGTAAGTTCCGACCTGCACGAATGGCGTAATGATGGCCAAGCTGTCTCCACCCGAGACTCAGTGAAATTGAAATTGCCGTGAAGATGCGGTGTACCCGCGGCTAGACGGAAAGACCCCGTGAACCTTTACTACAGCTTGACACTGAACATTGACCCTACATGTGTAGGATAGGTGGGAGGCTTTGAAGCGTTGTCGCTAGATGATGTGGAGCCGACCTTGAAATACCACCCTTGTAGTGTTGATGTTCTAACGTTGGTCCCTTATCGGGATTGCGGACAGTGTCTGGTGGGTAGTTTGACTGGGGCGGTCTCCTCCCAAAGAGTAACGGAGGAGCACGAAGGTTGGCTAAGTATGGTCGGACATCATACGGTTAGTGCAATGGCATAAGCCAGCTTAACTGCGAGACAGACACGTCGAGCAGGTACGAAAGTAGGTCATAGTGATCCGGTGGTTCTGTATGGAAGGGCCATCGCTCAACGGATAAAAGGTACTCCGGGGATAACAGGCTGATACCGCCCAAGAGTTCATATCGACGGCGGTGTTTGGCACCTCGATGTCGGCTCATCACATCCTGGGGCTGAAGTCGGTCCCAAGGGTATGGCTGTTCGCCATTTAAAGTGGTACGCGAGCTGGGTTTAGAACGTCGTGAGACAGTTCGGTCCCTATCTGCCGTGGGCGTTTGAGAATTGAGGGGAGCTGCTCCTAGTACGAGAGGACCGGAGTGGACGAACCGCTGGTGTTTGGGTTGTTATGCCAATAGCATTGCCCAGTAGCTACGTTCGGAACTGATAACCGCTGAAAGCATCTAAGCGGGAAGCAGGCCTCGAGATTAATTCTCACTAGGACTTTAAGTCCTCTGAAGGGCCGTTGGAGACTACAACGTTGATAGGCAAGGTGTGTAAGTGCTGTGAGGCATTGAGCTAACTTGTACTAATTACCCGTGAGGCTTAACCATACAACACCTAAAGGGTGTTGCTTATAGATACCTTATTTTTTGACCATGAATACTTGTTAGTACTCGTGAGATATTTTTAGCTTTTTCGAATGTTAAAGACAACAGTTTTTGCCTGGTGGCAATAGCGTTGTGGACCCACCTGATCCCATGCCGAACTCAGAAGTGAAACGCAACTGCGCCGATGATAGTGTGGGGTTTCCCCATGTGAAAGTAGGTCACTGCCAGGCTCTCATTATCGAAAAGGGCTTCCCGGTTGGGAAGCCCTTTTTGTTTGTGTTTAGCGTGGCCTGCTTTCAAAAGTAGGGCGGAGGTCGCTCGGAAAGGGCGAAGCGCTTTCAGGCCGAAGCGGAAGCAGCTATGCTGCGCACCTGACCACCACCAGGCTCCTATACTAAGCCTCGTCATACGACGAGGGCTTTTTTATTGCTTGCGATTTAGTCCCACAAAAGCCTTCTAGATATGCTCACACTCAATCCTCAATCACTTTCTCAAGAGTGCTAACCGAGCACATCACAGACATCGTCCTCTTGCACATACAAGGTCGACCAATGATTACGCTTAGCGTGTTTCTTGGCAAGGCTCGCCCGCTCGCTTAACTCATCGATACTCAGTTGCGAGGCTGCAGTCCAGCGGGTAACACCTACAGCCAATCCACTCAGATGAAAGAAGCGTTGTTGGCCGTCACGGTCTTTGGCCACAATGCCTTTGGCGTCTAGGTCTTTTTGCCGATACAAGGCTTCTCGGCGACTATTAAATGTGTTGTTTGGGCAATACCCGAAATATCAAAATCCTGTAGTTGCTAGGAGGCTTTAGGTTCTAATTTACATGATAGTGGTATGGCTTATTAAGACCCTAGTTCAGAAAGGTACTTTCGTATCAGTCAAACAACTCTGGGAGTGAGTTTCCGATTCTTCGACGACTGTGGAGCTAATGATTATTCTGAGGGTATGAAGAGTTGGAGTAACTCTTACTAAAAAAGCTTTCGAGCTAACAACCGGTAAACTAAAGATGATTTTGCTTGAACTAATCTGCTAGTGGTGAGCAAAAACTAGTTTTGCTCACCACCTATGCTTTTACTTAACTAGGCGTTTGAATCCTAACGTAGGGCTTTAAACTCGGAACATTATTTAAACTAATTTGTTCAGGGAGTCTGTGTTGTGCTTCTATAAGCATATCTACAGCTGGTTTAATATCACCAAGCTTCACCAAAGCGTTAATCTGGTGAATATACAGTTGTGGTAAAGGCTTTTTGTCAATCTCAGTTTTATTCCATAGCAAGTACTGCCGTAGCGTTTCCTCACCGCCAGTAGTCGCTGAAACAAGCTTATAGGATACACGTTCAAAGTTTGGATATATATCGTTAGCCAGTTTGTCATTAGCCTTAGCTTGTTCGTTTAAGCCTAGGGCTCGTAAAGCAACAGAGCGATTATAAAAGTGTTCAGTTCTGGCTTGCCTCTTTATCAGCTGTTCTGACCATGCTAGGTAGCCTTTAAGTTCTTCTTTGAGATCTAAAGACAAAGCAGCGTTTAACCTAAATGACATAGCGTTGAATTCATAGCGAGTTTGCATGGGCAGTGGATTGAACACTTCTTCGAGCAAAGTTGCATTTGCACTGCCGGTTCGTTCAAATTGAGTGATTTTGTAGATGGCCTGTAAACCAGTTGCCATGAACACGATAGTGAAGCATGGAATTAGAGCTCCAAATATCTTTGGGGCAAATTTAGCCGGGAACGTTTTGACTACAATTTCTTCATTTTTTAGAATCTGACTGATCAATGTGCAGAATAGAATCCATAAGACCGCAGAGTGATAAAAAGGCAGTTCAGTCATGCAGTGAAGTAAGCTAGGAAACAATATTGCAAAATAAAACAATCCCTTAGCCCAGCCTTGTTTGAGCATGCTCTTTATTATTAGGAAAGCCATCGCGAACAAAGCTGTGACTGGCAGAAGTCCACCTTCAACTGCCCAATAAGCTAGTTCGTTATGGGGGTGAGTTACATTAAAATGATAACCATCGATTAAGCCTTGTTGATTAAGTAAAGCTTGCGCCCCATGGTAAACACCATCATAAGCACCATAACCCCAGCCTAACAACGGTTGCTGTTTGAACAGCTGCCAACTAACCTCAAGCATTGTTACTCTATAAGCTGTGGTTGCGCCACCTAAGGCATCTCTTGCTTCGTTGGAATTGAATAGTTCGGGAAGCATAGGTGCTAAAACTCCCAACAAAATACTAACTAGCCACCATCTAAGGTACGATAAATTTGCAGTTTTAAATAGGTAAGGAGCCATTAGCGGGAGTATTAGAAACAACGCTACTAACGTTGTTCTAGATCCTGTTAAGAAACATACCCATGTTGCTGCAAAGCTAGTTACAAGTATAAGTAAGAGCTGCCATTTTTCGTTTATAGCTTGTTGTGACAACAACCAAGCGGATATGGCTGGACCAAACAGCACAAAGGTTCCTAATACATTAGGTTGCTGAAAAATGCCGGCAGCTCTGGTTGAATTAACATTAAAGCCGACCCAATTACCCTCTGTTAATAGGTAAATTTGGGTTAATGCATAAAGGCTCTCAATTAAGACTGCTGCAACAATCAGGT
This sequence comes from Agarivorans aestuarii, assembly GCF_019670125.1. Classification (NCBI taxonomy): domain Bacteria; kingdom Pseudomonadati; phylum Pseudomonadota; class Gammaproteobacteria; order Alteromonadales; family Alteromonadaceae; genus Agarivorans; species Agarivorans aestuarii. The sequence goes on along the minus strand of NZ_AP023033.1, from coordinate 3,994,681 downwards.
ACATCATTTGGTGCCATTGCTTTTGGCTTATTTCAAGCTGAAGTATTGAAAAGATAAGTAGTAAACCTGCTGCCAACCCGATTAAACGATCTAAAGCAAAAGTACCGAATTCAGCATTTGGATAAAACAGCGGGATCCATAAACCAATCGCACAAATAGCTAAACCAATAAGTGTTTTGTTATAGCGCAAAGTTTGCGATTGACTTACTTTAATAAGGCCAAGGCCGATAAGAATGCTAGCAAAACACCACACAACCAAATTAAAGGGGAGGGCTAGGCCTGTTCCACCTTGGTTGTGTTGAAAGTAGTGCATGCCTAGTAACATCATCGCACCAAATACATAAACAAAAGTACGCTCTAGGCTAAACTTCGATAACATCTTACATCCTTGATAATCTGGCTTTGGGTCTATTTTTTATTTTCTAGCATGGGTTTTAAGAATCTAGCGGTATGAGATCGCTGTTCTTTGACAATGTGTTCCGGCGTGCCAGCAACGAGAATTTCTCCGCCACCTTTGCCCCCTTCTGGCCCCAGATCGACAATCCAATCTGCGGTTTTAACGACATCTAGGTTGTGTTCAATTACAACAATAGTATTACCATGGTCACGTAAGCGATGAATAACTTCTAACAGCAACTCAATATCGTGAAAGTGAAGGCCTGTGGTTGGTTCATCAAGAATATAAAGGGTTTGGCCAGTATCGCGCTTGCTAAGTTCGCGAGCGAGCTTAACTCGTTGAGCTTCGCCGCCCGATAAGGTAGTAGCCGACTGACCGAGTTTGATGTAGGTGAGGCCAACATCAATCAAGGTTTGCAATTTTCTGGCAATGGCTGGTACTGCATCGAAGAAGGGGCGAGCTTCCTCTACCGTCATTTCCAAAATCTGATGAATACTCTTGCCTTTGTATTTTATCTCTAGGGTTTCTCGGTTGTAACGTTTGCTTTTACAAACATCACAAGGCACATACACATCCGGCAAAAAGTGCATTTCAACCTTGATAACGCCATCACCCTGGCAGGCTTCACAGCGGCCACCTTTCACGTTAAAGCTGAAGCGCCCTGGCTTATATCCACGCGAACGAGCCTCTTGAGTAGCGGCAAATAATTCGCGAATAGGGGTGAAGATCCCAGTGTATGTAGCAGGGTTAGAGCGTGGAGTGCGGCCAATTGGGCTTTGGTCGATATCTACCACTTTATCTAGGTGTTCGAGACCTTCTACCGCTTTGTGAGCAGCGATATCTTCGCCAGCTGCACCATTAAGCGCTTTTTGAGCAATTTTGTAGAGTGTGTCATTAATGAGAGTAGATTTTCCGCTACCCGATACACCAGTAATACAAGTCAATAAGCCCAGAGGAATTGCTAAGTCGACATTTTTTAGATTGTTACCGCTAGCTCCAAGTACTTTTAACCAATCCTTGCCCGTTGGGTGGCGCTCATTGGGTACTTCAATGGCTTTCTTGCCTGATAGGTATTGTCCGGTGAGGGAGTCTGGTGTATCAATTACTTGTTGGTAAGTACCTTGAGCAACGATTTCACCACCATGTACACCTGCCCCAGGGCCTATATCTACAATGTAGTCGGCTGCCCGAATAGCATCTTCATCATGTTCAACCACAATAACTGTGTTGCCTAAATCTCGCAGGTGATTTAGGGTCGCGAGTAAGCGTTCGTTATCGCGTTGGTGTAAGCCGATAGACGGTTCGTCGAGCACATACATAACACCGACTAGACCTGCGCCAATTTGGCTGGCGAGTCTTATTCGCTGCGCTTCGCCGCCAGACAATGTGTCGGCACTGCGGTCTAAGGAAAGGTAATCTAAACCAACATTGATCAAAAAGTTTAAACGCTCACAAATTTCTTTAAGAATTTTGTCGGCGATTTGAGCACGCTGTCCTTTAAGGCTTAGAGAGTCGAAGAACTCCATGGCTTCGCCAATGGACTTACAACTTACTTCTGGCAGATTTGTGGTGCCTATAAATACGTTTCTAGCTTCTTCGCGCAACCGGCTGCCGCCACAGCCTGGACATTCTTGGTTGCTAATGAATTTTGCCAACTCTTCGCGAACCGCGTTTGATTCGGTTTCTTTATATCGGCGGCGCATATTGGGGATAATCCCTTCAAAAGGGTGTTTGCGTACTGTAACGTCACCGCGATCGTTCATGTACTTAAATTCAATGCTGGAGCGGCCCGAGCCATGCAAAATTACTTTTTGGTGTTTGTCGCTAAGGTCTTGAAAGGCCATATCTAAGTTAAACTCGAAATGCGCCGCTAATGACTTGAGCATTTGGTAATAGTAGAAGTTGCGTTTGTCCCAACCGCGGATGGCACCGCCTGATAAACTAAGCTCAGGGTTTACAATCACCTTCTTATCGTCGAAGAATTGATCCACACCTAAACCATCACAGGTTTGGCAAGCACCTGCAGGGTTGTTGAAGGAGAAAATTCTTGGCTCTAGCTCGGTCATGCTGTAGCCACATACCGGGCAGGCAAAGTTAGCTGAGAATAATTGGCGAGTGTCGCCGCTGTCCATATCAACTAAAATGGCAGTGCCTTCGGCTAGTTCTAAGGCTGTTTCAAATGACTCCGCTAAGCGTTGGGCTAAGTCGTCACTGGCGCGAACTTTAAAGCGGTCAATCACTACTTCAATATTGTGTTTTTTGTGCAGCTCTAATTCTGGAGGATCGCTTAAGTCACACACTTCCCCATCAATACGAGCACGAATAAAGCCTTGCGCCGCTAGGTTCTCCAGAGTTTTTACATGCTCACCTTTGCGATCTCGCACTATTGGAGCCAATAGCATTAGTTTGCTGTTTTCTGGCTCTTCAAATACTTTGTCCACCATTTGGCTAATGGTTTGCGCAGCCAGTGGTTCGTTGTGATGCGGGCAGCGGGGCTCACCAACACGGGCATAGAGCAAACGCAAATAGTCGTAAATCTCAGTGATGGTTCCCACGGTAGAGCGTGGATTGTGCGAGGTTGATTTTTGCTCAATAGAAATGGCTGGCGATAGGCCTTCGATGTGGTCTACATCGGGCTTTTCCATTAATGATAGAAACTGGCGCGCATAGGCAGAAAGAGACTCAACATAGCGTCGCTGACCTTCTGCGTAAAGAGTATCGAATGCGAGCGACGATTTCCCTGAGCCCGATAAGCCGGTGATAACAATTAGCTTATCGCGAGGCAGGGTCAGTGAAATGTTTTTAAGGTTGTGGGTGCGGGCACCCCGAATATCAATACTGTCCATTGTTAGCTGTTCACTGCTGCACTAAATCGCCCAGTATTACACATAATTTATTGAAATGCGTCGTTGAAAAGCCGAGCTGTAACTTATTACTTGCTGACCATCTTGCGCTGGTTTGCGGCTTACTGCTTGTGATAGCATTGCCGGTTCTTTAATGACGTATTTTTGATGGTTATGGACCTAGACGAACGATTAAACCCTACAGAGAAGCGCGCAGCCTATTCATTGGCTTTGTTATTTGCCTTGCGCATGGCCGGTTTGTTTATGTTAATGCCAGTATTAGCCGTTTATGGCCAAGAGCTTGTGGGCTTTTCGCCTTTGTGGGTTGGCTTTGCGATAGGCGCTTATGGCTTAACTCAGGCGATGTTTCAAATCCCCATGGGGTGGTTATCCGATAGGGTTGGTCGCAAGCCGATTATATTTTTAGGCTTGAGCATTTTTGCACTTGGTTCTGTGGTTGCGGCAATGGCAGATTCCATTTATGGCATTGCCCTAGGTAGAGCTCTGCAGGGAATGGGAGCAATAGCCAGCACGGTGATGGCTTTGGCGGCTGATCTAAGTCGGGAAACTCAGCGAGCAAAAGTAATGGCATTTATTGGCGTGAGCATTGGCTTGTCATTCGCCGCATCGCTGGTTTTAGGGCCGCTTCTTTCAGCTTATTTAGGTTTATCTGGATTATTTTGGTTAATAGCGGGGTTGGCAGTGTTGGCTATGCTGGTTGTTCAGTTTGCTGTGCCAAACTCCGATTTTAAAGCGCCTAGTGGTGAAGTGAGCACTAACTCGAATAAGATGCTTACTTTGCTTAAACACCCCCAGTTGCTGCGTTTAGATTGGGGAGTTTTCACCCTGCACCTAGTGCTCACCGCATTGTTTGTCGTAATGCCATTTCGCTTGCTTGAGGCGGATTTAAGTGCAGCAAATCATTGGCAGGTGTATTTGCCTGCAGTGCTTATCTCCTTTGTATTGATGGTGCCAATGCTGATTATTGCGGCCAAACGTAACCAGCAGCGCGGCTACTTTATTTTTGCTATTAGTTTGTTATTGATTGCTAATGCCTTATTGCTGATAAATGGCACCTCTGTTTGGGCTTTAGTTACTATATTGGCCATATTTTTTGTTGGCTTTAATTACTTAGAAGCCAGTTTGCCGGCACTAATCTCCAATTTATGCCCACCGGGTAACAAAGGTGCGGCGTTAGGGGTGTTTTCTACCAGTCAGTTTTTAGGGGCGTTTATCGGAGGCTCTAGTGCTGGAGCCTTATATACGTTGGGCGGCGCTAGTTTAGTAAGCTTGTTTGCTATTGCATTGCTGATTATTTGGATTGTTGTCAGTTTAGGATTGCGTGCGCAAAGTGGCATAAAAAGTTATTCATTAACGATATCATCATCCGATCAACCTGCCAGCATTTTAGAAAAACTGCAGGTTTTACCTGGGGTTGTAGAAGCAGTTGTTATAGCAAGTGACAATACTGCTTACCTTAAAGTTAAAACAAAAGAATTTGAATTGGCTAGAGCATTGGATTTGGTGCGTTCAGCCTAGTATGATAGCGGGTCTTCCTCGCCACAACAGATAGAATATAGGAGCGATATACATGGCCACTCGGGGCATTAATAAAGTAATTTTGGTTGGTAACTTAGGACAAGATCCTGAAGTTCGTTTTATGCCAAACGGAGGGGCCGTCGCCAATATTACCATTGCAACTTCAGAAAGCTGGAGAGACAAGCAAAGTGGTGAACAGAAAGAGCGTACCGAATGGCACCGTGTTGTGTTGTTTGGCAAGTTAGCTGAAGTGGCTGGTGAATACTTAAAGAAAGGCTCACAAGTTTATATTGAAGGTCAACTACAAACCCGTAAATGGCAAGACCAAGGTGGTCAAGACCGCTACTCTACTGAAGTGGTTGTACAAGGCTTTAATGGTGTAATGCAAATGTTAGGTGGCCGTCAAGGCGGTGGTCAGGGCCAAAACATGGGCGGTGGCGCACCTCAGCAACAAGGCAATTGGGGCGGTCAGCAGCAGGCAGCTCCTCAAGCGGCACCTGCTCAGCAAGGTGGTTTCCAGCAACAAGCTCCGCAACAGCCAGCTCCTCAGCAAGGTGGTTATCAGCAGCAAGCTAAACCAGCACCAGCGCCGCAACAAGCGCCTCAGCAGGCAACGCAGCAGTTTAACGAGCCACCAATGGATTTCGACGACGACATCCCGTTCTAGCAGCCGCTCTAAGCTGATGAGACAAAATTTAAGCCCTTATTTTAAGGGCTTTTTTGTACCTGAATATTTAGTAAGGCTACTTGACGCTTTTTAGCAGCTGCTTTAAGTGAATGACGGGGATTGCGTAACTTATGGCGCTGGGGTCAGCCAGTACTGCTTCTTTGGTTGTTTTCACAAATACTTTGTTGATGATTGCGATAACTTCGCCGGTTTCTGGATGGTATAAAGGGCTGCCACTATTACCAGGGTAGGCTGTGGCATCCAATTGATAAATGTTATAAGGCGATTTGAGGCGCTTTAATTGAGCAAGGTTTAACTCGCTGGCAGATCTAGCAGGTATTGCCACTGGAGTAATGCTCGAAATAATGCCGCGATGGGTGACCGGATATAAACCTAATACCGCACCGATGGGGAAGCCAGTGAAGGCATACAGTTCTCCTTCGCGTACTTTTTGGCTTGAAAGTGTTAAAGGTCTTAGGGGCTTGCCATCAACTCTTAATATAGCTAAATCGTGCTCTTCTATAATGGCGACGAGGCTTGCTATGCGTAATTCTGGCGAACGACCTTGGCCAACAAATACTACTAGTTTTTCATTTTGTTGCTGATTTAAGCTTTTAGGGATGACATGCGCATTGGTGGCAATGAGGTGGGAACCCACTACAAATCCAGTACCCCGCAGGTTAGCTCTGGGGGAGCTAAGTTTATTGTAAGTGCCAATTCCTACGACAGAAGGTTTGATTTTTTCTATAGTATCAGCAAGAGCGCCTGAAGCTTCTACACTAAACAGTGAAGAAAAAGAGACGAGGATTACGATGAGGGCGAGTTTCATACTATATTCTTCCTTGAATGACTCTTTAATCTTAATTTTTACTATGCATTAGAGCAAGTTGCTATGTTGTTCGTGGTTATATGCACGCGACAGGATGTCGTTAATCTTATAAGGCCAATTATTTATGAGTTTTAATTACGAAGATGCTTTTTCTAGAAATATCGGTTGGGTAACGGAAGCTGAGCAGCTGATATTACGTGGCAAGCGAGTTGCCATGGCGGGCGCTGGCGGAGTTGGTAGTGAGCACATTGTTACTTTAGCTCGCTTGGGAGTTGGCAAGTTTCACATCTCTGATTTTGATGAATATGAGGTACATAACTTTAATCGTCAAGCTGGTGCGTTTATGTCTACGGTTGGCCAAGATAAAGTTAAGGTGATGGAAAACATTTGCTTAGACATAAACCCAGAAGCTGAAGTGAAGTCTTTCCCCGAAGGCATTTTTGAGCACAATGTTGATGAATTTCTTGAAGGCGTAGATGTTTACGTGGATAGCTTAGACTTTTTTGCCTTGTCTGCGCGAAAGCTGGTATTTCAAAAATGTTTAGAAAAAAAGATCCCTTTAGTAACCGCTGCACCTTTGGGGATGGGCTGTGCATTTTTGTGTTTTATGCCGAGTAGCATGAGTTACGAAGAGTATTTTCGATTTGAAGATGCCACTAGTGAGAATGAGCAATATATAAAGTTTTTAATTGGTTTATCGCCTGCTATGTTGCAGCGCCCCTACTTAGTTGATCCGAGTCGAGCTGACTTTCATGCTAAAAAGGGGCCGTCGATGCCTATGGCGGTGAAGATGTGTGGCGGAATAGCTGGAACCTATGTACTCAAGATTCTACTTAATCGTGGACCGCTAATTACTGCGCCTTATGGATTGCACTTCGACGCATACCGAAATCGTTTTAAGAAAACTTGGCGGCCAATGGGCAATCGCAACCCTTTGCAGCGTATGGTGTTTAAAATTGCTAAAAAAATCGTCTTGAAAGAAGACTCTTAAGCGCATTTTTATGTCAGTAAGTTTTACATCTCATAACTGCTACTCTTAAGGTTGATCGGTAAGTTGTTGTTTTTGTATGTTTTTTTATCTTGGCCCTAATTTTGCTTTGTAGTGATTCTTTATATCTAAACGCTATTACCAAATTGGATGGGTGACATGAACAAATTGAAACTTACTTGCTTGGCCGCAAGCCTAGGGTTTGCAAGTATTTCTGCTAACGCTGTACTAATCACTGAATGGGATTACTTAAACGAAGCTGGTTTTGATCAGTGGACTTCTGATGCTGGCTCGATTGACCCAACGGGGATTGATGCAACTGGTGAAACCCTTGATGATTTTGACCCACTTTTTGGTGGTGAGCTTCCTAAGTCTCTTGCTTGGGGTAGCCCGTATGCTGCTGTAAATCCAGATCGTAAGAAAAGTGCTCTGACCATTGAAGATTCAAAATCAGGCACGGTTACTACTAGTGTTGTAGATGGTGTTGGCGCATTGGCCTTTGCTGAAGGTACTGGCCTTACTCACGAAAACTGGGGTGTAACCGGTGATACACTAGTTGCTGCTACTTTGTTTGATGGTTTATTCCTCGCGCCTACAGCGCCTGTTGCATTTCCATTAGCTCCAGCGCCTGTACTTCAGTTCGGTGTTATTTTTGAAGAAACATTTAACACTCCAGCTAACAATGTTTGTAAGTACGAACCTACTCAATTAGTTGGTGATCCAGGCATTAACCAAGAAGGTTGTTCTGACTTGTTCACTATCGTGTTAGGCCCCGATGTTACTTATACTGAAGTAGGCGATGATATCTATCTTCAAAATAGTTTCATATTACCTATTCCGGGTTTCGATGATTATGTGTATACCTTAACTACACGTTTGCAGGGTTTGACTCTATTAGATAACCTAGACTGTGGTCCAAACGCTACATGTATTGGTTTCTTAACAGAAGAAAACCAGAAGAACGAATTAAAAGCTGCCTTTGCTATTTCTGCTGCTGAAGTAACAGAGCCGGCTACGTTGGCCATCTTCGGCCTAGGCTTGTTAGGTTTGGCTTCGGTTCGTCGCCGTTCGTAATCTACTTAGCTACCTTAATTACTGCTGCATGCAAGCAGCAGTAATTATTCCCCCCCCCTCTTTCTAAAAACTTTTCTTAAAGATCAACTCTTGAATAAACCTTTCTACTAATAATGTCTTAGCTCCAGCGATATTTATTACTATTGGCTAGTGTGTATATGGATAGGCTCATTTTAAGGGACCTAGTTATTTACAGAATAGCCGTTAGAGAGTAAATACTAAGGATCATTTAGTTTGGTTGATTTTGTCGTTTTTGGTGTCGGATATTTTTACATTCTATTTACACACATGAGTTGATTGTTTTTTAAGCTGTTGCTTTTTAATACTTTTTAAAGTTGGCACCTAGCTTGCTATGTTTAAACTGTGTTTCGAATCGTACTGACCAAATGGATGGGTGACATGAATAAACTAAAACTTACATGCTTGGCGGCTAGCTTAGGTTTTGCAAGTATCTCTGCTAACGCTGATCTTATCACTGATTGGGATTACTTAAACGATGCTGGTTTTGATCAGTGGACTTCAGACCCTAACTCGATTGACCCAACGGGCATTGATGCTTCGGGTGAAACTTTAGATGATTTCGATCCTTTATTCGGTGGCGAGCTTCCTAAGTCTCTTGCTTGGGGCAACCCATACAAAGCTGAAAATCCCGATGAAAAGAAAAGTGCTTTAAATATTGAAGATGCTAAAGCAGGCTCTGTTACAACTAGTGTTGTAGATGGTGTTGGCGCATTGGCCTTTTCAGAAGGTACTGGCCTTGTGCACGAAAACTGGGGTGTAACCGGCGATACTCTAGTTGCTGCTACCTTGTTTGATGGTTTGTTCCTTGCGCCTACAGCACCAGTTGTGTTCCCATTAGCTCCAGCACCAGTGCTTCAGTTCGGAGTTATTTTTGAAGAAACATTTAACACTCCAGCTGACAATATTTGTAAATATGCACCGGCTGAAGAAGTAGGTGCCCAAGGTATTAATGAAGAAGGGTGTGCTGATCTGTTCACTATCGTGTTAGGTCCAGACGTTTCCTACACTGAAGTAGGCAATGATATTTACCTACAAAACAGCTTCGTACTGCCAATTCCTGGTTACGATGACTATGTATACACCTTAACTACTCGTCTACAAGGCTTAGAAGTATTAGGTGATATTGATTGTGGACCAAACGCAACTTGTATTGGTTTCCTTACAGAAGAAGATAAAACTAACGAATTGAAAGCTGGTTTTGCTATCTCTGCTGCACAAGTATCAGAGCCAGGAACATTAGCTATCTTTGGGTTAGGTCTATTAGGTTTGGCAGCTGTTCGCCGTCGTGCTTAATGCTTAATTGCAAAGTCGCTAAGTTTTAGCATTTTACATCCAAAGCGCAGCCTAGTTCTGCGCTTTGTTTTTTCTGCAGCCTACCTTTTATAATTCTAAATTGTTTCTAAAATCTAAATGTAATATTTGGAAAGTTTGAAGCTTTGAGAGCGCTTTATGATCCGAAACAAAACCGTGAAAACCTTAGCAAGTGTTCCATACATCGGGGCAGTTGTAAGAGGGGGCATTTCGCTTTTGGTTAAGCGAGAAGCTAAGCTAATTGCTCAACATTTTGCAGAGTATCTTCGACCGGTGGTGGCATATAAAACCGATACCGTTGAAGAAGCGTTTAGAATTCGTCATGACGTATATTGTGAAGAACTCAATTTTGAGCCAGTCCGTGAAAATGGCATGGAGCAAGATGAGTTTGATGAATACTCACGCTTTTGTTTAATTGAGCACAAACCTAGTACCAATTACGCAGGCTGTGTGCGAATAGTCTCTCCCTCTACTAAAGATGAGCTATTGCCCATCGAGAAATTTTGTTCAAATGCCATTGAAGGTGCTAAATATCATCCTTCACAATTTGAACGAACTGAAATATGTGAAATATCGCGTTTAGCGGTTCGTCCACAGTTCCGGCGTCGTAAAGCCGATAACTTTGATGGCGCTGCCTCTGGTGCGATCAATGAACAAACATACTCTGAAGAAGAACTTCGTTGCTTTCCGTTTTTAGCAATTGGTTTGTATTTGTCTATTGCGTCTTTAGCGGTAAGAGCTGGAACTCATCATGCATTTGTGATGATGGAACCTCGCTTAGCTAGAAGTATGAGCTTTCTTGGTATTAAGTTTGAGCAACTTGGTCCGGCCATTGATTACCATGGCTTACGGGCTCCCTACTATATTAGTGCCGGAATGCTTACTCGTACCTTACCTGTCGGCTTTCAAACCTTAATGAATAACATTGACAAGGAAGTGGAGAAGGGGTGCTTGGCAGCGAGAAATAATGATGATAACGATGAATACATTAAAAAGATGTACTCACCGGACTTCTACAAAAATGACTCTCCGAACATATCGTTACGAGAGAGCCATAAGTGGTGTGAATCTAAGGGCTTATACTTGCCCCTATAAGGTTTTATTAGGCTATATAGATTAATTTAGCTGAGCTTCTAGTTCAGCTTTTTTATTGGCTAACTCTGGTTCAAGGTTTTTTATTTCACTGAGTAGCTGTTTAGCTTCCTTGCTTTGTTTGTTTGCAATGAGTGCTTCTACTAAGTGTAAACCTACCTCATTGCTTGCATCTTGTTTGTAACTATCCTCAAGCGCTTTAGTTGCTTCTACTATTTTCCCAGATTTAAGTAACATATAGCCGTAAGTGTCTTTTACCTGAGGTATATCCGGTTTTAACTCATGGGCTTTATTCGCATAGGTTAAGGCTACTTCAAACTCATTTAAGTCGTGGTAAACCCAGGCGAGGTTGTTCCAGGCAACAAAGTTATCTGGCTGGTCTTGAATGATTGCTTGGTACTCTTCAATAGCTTGTTGGGGGTTGGCTTTCATTTGCAGCTCTGCAAGTTGCAGTTGAAGAGGTTTTGCCGCTTCGCCATGAACATCGATAGCTTGTCTAATGAAAGCAACGGCTTGCTCGATTTTATCTGCTTCTTTGTATGATTTGATTAACAGGTTGGCTGTTTGGGTACTTGGATAAGCTTCATATAGTTTATTGAAAGTATCCGTTGCTGCAGGCCAGTTTTCTTGAACTAAATAAATGTAACCTTGCTGCTGTAAAACTGCAGGTGTATTCATTTGATTGGCATCGAGGCTGTTTAGCGCATCTTGGCTAGCGGTTGTGTCGCCTGCCTTGAGTTGCAATACCGAATGAACAAACAATAGGCGTTGGTTATTTTTATAAAGTTTTACAGCCCTATTACTTAGCGCTACCGCTTCTTTTAGCTTACCTGAAGACTCTAAGATGTTGATGTTCTTAACATACGCCGGTAGCGAGAGAGGAGAGTTTTCTAGCCAAGCTTGGTAACTCAAAATAGCCTTCTCTTGGTTTCCTGTTTCTAGGTACAAATCGCCAATCAATTGCCAAACTCTGTCTTCGCGGGTTAAAGCATCAATTTGCTCAAAAGATTCAATGGCTTTAGGAAATTCTCGGGTAAATAGATAGTATCGGCCTAACTGTTCTTTCAATAACGAAGACTCTGGCGCTTCAACAGCTTGTTTATCTAAAAGAGTTTTTACTTCTTGGGTTTTATCTATCTGCGATGCGTGGCTCATTAGAAACTCAAAAACACGCAGGTTTTCGGGCTGCTGAGTTTTAACCTCGTAGGTTATCTCATAGGCCTTTTCTACTTCGCCTTTTTGCACGTAAACCGATGAGCTAAATAGTTTTGCTGCTAGGTCATCAGGTTGGTCTTTTAATATTGATTGATAAGCCGCGAGTGCTTCGTCGTAGCGCTCTTGCTGTTCTAGAATGGCACCTTTAAATAGTTTCACACTTTGATCCTCTGGGTGAGCATCAATCCAACTATTCAGAGACTTTAGCACTTCTTCAGCTTTTCCTTGGCGGAAGTAATGGGTTTGTAAACCTAAAAATGCTTGAGCGTGATTCGGGTCTTCGGCTAGCACCTCTTCGAGTATGCCAATTCCATCTAAATCATTTTGTTTAAGCTTAAGTAAACCAAGTTTGGCCTTTTCTGATAAGCCTCCTGAACTTGCGGCTTTTTCGGCAATTTGTACTGCTTCTTCGGTGCGGCCTAAACGGTTGAGCTGCATGCTCACTGTGCTTAAGAAGTCGCTGTCTTGGCCCTCAGCAACCGATGCTTGGTTAAGCTGATTGAAGGCGTTGTCTAATTGGCCAATCCTAAATTGAGTGGTTACGTATAAACGTTGTGCCAGGGCATTTTGTGGATCTTTAGTAATCACTCGCTCTAGTTGAGTTAAAGCTTGTTCGTACTTTTGTAGTTTGTAGGCAGAAATACCGGCAACAATTTGGGTAGCAGTGTTATGAGAACCACTTTGCAAAGCTTTAGTTGAGAACGAAAATGCCTTTTCAAAATCTTCATCTTGAAAACGTACATAAGCTTTAAGCTGATTGCTCAGCATGTGGTTTGGTGCAATTTTCAAAATATTGTCTAAATATTTTTCAGCTTCGCTAAATTGCTTGTTTTTCACTAGGGCCTGTGCCAAATACAAGGTGAACTGGGCTGCATCAGGGGCCAGCTCTACCGCTTTGCTGTATGACTCAACCGCGACGTCAGAGTCATTAGACATAGACGCAAGGTGACCTTTCAACAACCATACGTCAGTATTGTCTGGTACTTCTTGGCTTAACTGTTCTAATGTTTCGTTTGCTGCTCCAAACTGTTGATCCGCTGCAGAGATACTGGCCTTCATCATGCGCGAGTAGGTACCTTCAAAGCCAAGTTCTTGGGCCTGATTTAAGGTGGTTTTAGCCGGATCAAACTGACCATTTCTAAATAGCGATAGGGCGTGAATTGCGAGTAATTCAGTTTCTAACTCTGCCTCAAAGGGTCTATTTTGAGTTATCAAATCGCCTATTTTTTCCGGCTCATTTTGATTTAAATAGGTTCTAGTTAATAGGGGAATGAGTTGCTGTTTTTCGGCGTTTAAATCTAAGGCTCTTAGTAGCTCTTTTTCTGCTGCCGGGTAGTTACCACGTTCTAGGTAAATTTCACCTAGATTTAAGCGCGCCTGTGCTAGTGAAGCATCTTTTTTTATGGCATTTTTTAGTTCGATGATTGCAGCGTTCTGATCATTTTTTGCTAAGTACTCGGTAGCCTTAGATAAATGCTGTTCTGCGGTGTCCCCACCGCAGGCAGTTAATGCGATGGTTAAGGCACTAACTGCCAGAATTTTCTTCATTCCAAACCTATGATTACTCATATTATTCCCTGTTTGTTGGATTGATAAATCACATTAAAATAATACAGCTTAATTACCGCTATGTCTTACTTTGTAGTGTGTTTTGTTTTTATGTGGATTTTGACCCTTACTTTCTGTTCCAATATGCGGTTTAATTAGCATTAGAAAACTGTTTTCAAATTTAAATGGATGTATACATGGACGTGAGTATTGCCGTAATTGGTTTAGGTTATGTTGGACTGCCGTTGGCTGTAGAGTTTGCAAAAAAACGCAGTGTGGTTGGTTTTGATATTAATCAAGGACGAGTGACCGAGCTTCAACAAGGTGAAGACCTTACCCAAGAGGTTAGCAAGCAAGAGCTACAAGATGTTGCTGGCAATATGTCTTACAGCTGTAACATTGAAGACTTAGCAAAATGTAACGTGTTCATTGTGACTGTTCCTACTCCAATTACTGAGCATAAACAGCCTGATCTAACACCTTTGGTACGCGCTAGCGAAACAGTTGCCAAAGTACTTAAACCTAATGACATCGTTATTTACGAATCAACAGTGTATCCAGGTGCTACTGAAGAGCAATGTGTTCCTGTTTTAGAAAAGAACTCAGGGCTTACCTTTAATAGTGATTTTTACGTTGGTTACAGCCCTGAACGTATCAATCCAGGTGACAAGACTCACCGCGTTTCTACGATTAAAAAAATCACTTCTGGCTCAACCCCTGAAATCGCCACTATCGTTGATGATCTTTATGCTGAAATTGTGGTGGTGGGTACTCACAAAGCTAGCAGCATTAAAGTGGCCGAAGCGGCTAAGGTGATTGAGAACACTCAGCGTGATGTAAATATCGCGCTTATCAATGAATTAGCGCTTATCTTTAATCGCCTAGATATTGATACTGAAGCCGTATTAGAAGCTGCTGGTACTAAGTGGAACTTTTTGCCATTCCGTCCAGGCTTAGTAGGTGGTCACTGTATTGGTGTAGACCCTTATTACTTAACTCATAAAGCTGAGTCTATTGGTTACCGCCCAGAAGTAATTCTTGCAGGCCGAAGAATTAACGACAACATGGGTCGTTATGTTGTTTCACAGTGTATAAAGTCAATGGTGAAACGCAATATCTCGGTTGTTGAAAGTAAGATTTTGATTTTAGGTTTAACCTTTAAAGAAAACTGCCCTGATATCCGAAATACCAAAGTTATCGATATTGTTCATGAGTTTGCTGATTACGGTGTTCAAGTAGACACTTACGACCCCTGGGCAGACAAAGAAGAATGTCATGAAGAGTACGGTATTGATTTAGTAGAAAGCCCACAGGCCGGTAATTACGACGCAATCATTTTAGCCGTTGCTCACCAGCAGTTTAAAGATATGTCAGTAGAACAAATACGTGCCTTTGGTAAAACAGACCACGTACTTTACGACCTTAAATATCTATTGCCGGTTGGCGCTAGCGATCTTCGTTTGTAATGGGGACTGATATCGTGCAGCGTTTTCAACAAGTTTGTGAGCAACTTAAAGCCGAACCTAAAGTTTGGGCAATTACCGGTGTTGCTGGTTTTATTGGCTCTAACTTATTAGAGGCCTTACTGAAGTTAAACCAGAAAGTAGTTGGCCTCGATAACTTTGCCACCGGACACCAGCATAATTTAGACGAAGTAAAAGGTTTGGTAAGTGAGCAGCAATGGCAGCAATTTCGCTTTGTAGAAGGCGACATTCGAGACCAAGCAACTTGTCAGGAGTTTTTATCTGGTGCTGATTTTGTGTTGCACCAAGCTGCCCTTGGCTCGGTGCCTCGCTCGATAAATGACCCTATTACCACCAATGAAGTAAACATTTCTGGTTACTTGAATATGTTGCAGGCTGCTAAAGAGCAACAGGTATCTGCCTTTGTTTATGCTGCGTCTAGTTCAACCTATGGCGATCACCCAGATTTACCTAAAGTAGAAGATAAAATTGGCAATCCGTTATCGCCTTATGCTGTGACCAAGTATGTTAACGAGCTATACAGTTCGGTATTTCAACGTACTTATAACTTCCCATCTATCGGCTTACGCTACTTTAATGTATTTGGCCCACGCCAAGATCCTAATGGCGCATATGCGGCGGTTATTCCTAAGTGGACCGCAGCACTGATTGATGAAGAGCCGGTATTTATTAACGGCGATGGCGAAACCAGCAGAGATTTTTGCTTTATTGACAATGTCGTGCAAATGAATATTTTAGCTGCAACTGCCGGTTTAGAAAGCAGCGAAGTATTCAATGTAGCCCTGAATGACCAAACCAGCTTAACTCAGCTCTATGACTTACTGTGTGAAAACCTATCTAAGTACGGGGTTGTACGCTCTGCCAAGCCAGAGTATCGCGATTTTCGGGCTGGTGATGTACGCCACTCACGCGCTGACATTAGTAAGGCTGAGCAATTGTTGGGTTATGCGCCAGAGTTCACTATTGGTCAGGGCTTAGCTATCGCCATGCCTTGGTACATTGAGCAATCTAAAGCGAACTAAAGCAGCAGATTGACAGCGCTGAAGATCTTTTTAAGGAAGAAAAGGTTAAGCTTTGGAAACCAGCAGTAGTTTATCTGCTGGTTTTCCTTATTTTGAGTCGTTTACTGGGATTGTTTAGCGTATCCAAATGAGCAGTGTTGAAGCTTTAGATTGGCGAGAAATTCGTTCACTAGACCAACTTTTTGCTTTAGAAGAGCAATGGCGAGTGCTGGGAAAAGCATGCCAAGCAGAGTTGTTTAACTGCCCTAATTGGCTAGCTCTCTGGAGTAAGCAGTTTTGGGATGAACATTGTGAGCTTTATTGCATGGCTGGATTTGCTAATGAAAAACTAGTGGTTTTAGCCCCTTTTTATACCCGGCGCAGCGCAAAGTTCTTGGGGATAAAACAGCTGTTTTTGCTCGGCCAAGGTGAGCCAGAACAAGCAGAGGTAGCCTCTGAATATCCGGATGTATTGGTGATTAATGATTATCTGGATGAAGCGTCCAAGACCTTGGCCCTGTGGCTAACTAAACTTAAGTTTGATGTGTTTGCTGCCCGCGCTGTAATCGAGCAGAGTATTTTACATAGGCTCGTTATGCGCTTGCCTCATGCTCAGTCAGTTCAAGCTTGCCGTTATTCTTTAAAGCCAGACCAGTGGTCGATAAAGCAGCTTAGTCGCAATGCTCGCTCACAGTGGCGCAGAGCTGAAAAAGCTTTAGTGGCAAAAGGGGCCGAATTTAAGTGGTTAACACAATCTGAAATTGAGCAGTATTGGCCGCATATGGTGGAGTTTCATCAAGCTAGGTGGCAGAGCAAGGGCAAACTAGGAGCCTTTGCTGAGCAAAGCTTTATGCAGTTTCATCAGCAGTTCCGCCAGCAGCATCCAAATTCAGTAGCTATGAGCGGTGTATTTATTGACCAGCAGCCTTTAGCTTTAAATTTCTATTTGTTAGAGGGGCAGCAACTGCATTTTTATCAATCAGGTTGGGATGACAAACACTGCTCTCAATACTCGCCGGGATTTGCGCTTCATGTATGGAGTATTTTGAACAGCAAAGCCGTGCTTTATGACTTTATGATGGGTGCTACTGCACAAAGCTATAAAGCAAAGTTTTCATGTGATGAAACCAACTTGGTTAATCTGTCGCTGATTAATTCCCCTTGGAGGATAAGACTATTCAAGCTCGTCGACAAAATCCTTTAGAAACGAAGGGTTCTCTTAGTAGAGGGCAAAAATTTCCAATTAAAGAAAAGAATGCTCCTTTGGGTTTTTTCTTTCTTTTCCTATACACAGTTGCGGTTTTTATCAGGCCGCATGAGTTCTCTGTTGAAACTTCTCAATATATAGTAATTAAGATATTTGCCATTTTCTCCTTTATCTTTACTTTATTTACATTGAGGCCATTTAAGTTATATCCACAACATTATTTGTTACTTGGGCTAACTCCTTTGATTATGGTTTCGGCATTTGCTAATGGTTGGGGGACTGGTGGGATATATCAAGCACAGCATCTATTTGTTGCTTCGATTCTGCCCATGTTTTTATACAGTGTACTGATTACTTCTAGTGGTCGACAGCGACTGTTGATGGCAGTGTCTATTGTTGCAGCTTTGGGGATGGTTATGAATGGACACATACAGCAAAGCAACTTTAATGGTGTCTATGGTACAGGTATAGGAGGTAGCATAACTGTTGGCAAGGAAGAAATGCGAATTAGTTATTTAGGCTTTTTTAATGATCCAAATGATTTGGGTATGTTCTTGGTGATGAATATTCCATTCGTTGGCCTGCTCTATCAGAAAGGAGGTTTTGTTAAAAAAGTAGTTGCTTTAAGTATTTTCATTGCTTTGTTATATGGTATTTACATGACTGGCTCCCGTGGGACCTTGCTTGGCGCATTAGGGTTGATTTCTGTGTATTTCTTTTTGAAAAAAGCAGGCACGAAATTGGTGATAATTGCTTCTTTTCTTGCTCCAGTAGTTGCTACGTTGCTTGCCTCCTTTGGAGGACTATCTTCACAAGAAGCCTCTGCTAGGGGGCGACTGGATGCTTGGTATGATGGTGTACTTATGCTACTTCATAACCCTGTGTTAGGTGTAGGAATGGGGAACTTTAGAGATGTTCACGGTAAGGTTGCCCATAACTCATATATTCATGTAGCCGGTGAATTGGGAGTTATTGGGTATTCTCTATGGGGTGGGACCTTGATGCTTACTATGTACATTGGCTATGCATTGTTGAAAAAAACTGAATATTTAAAACTTAAGAGTTCCAATGCTGAGGGTAATGAAGACCTACTTAAAGAAGAACTCATAATCAGCAATACTTTGTTCTTTTCAATGGTAGGGTTTCTTATTACAGCTTTTTTTCTTAGTCGGCAGTTCACTTTATTGCTATTTATTTTCATGGGGATGCAAATTGCCTCATTTACTCGAATAACTAAGTTAAATCCGTTAGTGCTCGAGCTGGTCTCTGCTACTAATGTTTGGAGGGCTATTGGTTTTGCTTGGGTCATAATATTAGTTGTTTATATGGCTCTAAAGGTTGGGTTGTAACATATTAATAAGTATTAGGCTGTACAAATGAAATTATATTATTACCAAGATGAAGTAGGTAATTTTGGCGATGACCTTAACCCATGGTTATGGCCTCAGCTAATACCTGGTTTTATTGACGAAGAGTCTTCTGAACTGTTGGTTGGTATCGGGACTTTATTAAATCATCGTTTACCTAGTGACAAAACCTTACACATTGTTGGTTCTGGTGTTGGCTATGGTCAACTACCAGCGGTTACCGATAAGTGGAAGGTACACGCCGTGCGGGGCCCTTATAGTGCTAAAGCTTTAAATCTTGATCCCAGTACCATTGTGACGGACTCAGCCTTATTGCTGCGCAATGTGATGGAACCGGTTCATAAAGAAAACGGTGATATTGGGTTTATGCCTCACTATGCAAGTTGTCGCACTGCAGATTGGGAAAATATAGCTCAAGCCTGCAGTTTTAGGTTCATTTCGCCAGAGTGGCCTGTTGATAAAGTATTTGCGGAGATGGCTCAATGCCGTTTAATACTAACGGAAGCGATGCATGGCGCCATTGTGGCCGACGCCCTGCGCCTTCCTTGGAAGGCGGTCATTTTAGGTGAGCATGTTAATCAGGTTAAGTGGCAGGATTGGTTATCAACGGTTGACATGCAGTATCAGCCGGCACTACTACCACATTATTTTTATAGTAAATATAAAAGCCCTACCCTAATGCTAAAAGATGAGTTAAAAAGGCGGCTACAGAGTGTGGGGCTTGGAGAGCATTGGTATAAACCTAAAGCGCGTAACTCAAATCCAGCAGTTCGCTCTGAGGTATGCGAAAAGTTAAGCGCGATTGCTAAAAATACAGAAGGTTTGCTCAGTTGTGATGTTATTCAAAATGGTCTTATTACTCGTCTCAACCAGAGTGTCGAGGCCTTAATGAATAAGGGATAAGTATATGACGGTTTCGGTAAGTGTAATAATACCTACCTACAATTCTGCATCTCTTGTCACTAAGGCAATAGATTCAGTTCTTGGTCAAAGCTATACAAATTTTCAGATTATTGTAGTAGATGATGGTTCTACAGATAATACCTCCGACTGCTTAGCGGCATACAGTGACTCAATCACGCTTATTCCTCAGGTGAACGGTGGGGCTTCTAAAGCTAGAAATGCAGGTATAGAATGTGCCACTGGCGAGTTTATTGCCTTTCTTGATGCTGATGATGAATGGCACCCCAAGAAGCTAGAAATACAAGTCAACGCATTAAGAAATCACACCGATTGGCTTGCTTGTTACTCGGAGTTTTCGACCCAAGTAGTGGATGTATCTTTAGGTAGCGAGCCAGTGACTTTCACGAGTAAAAACTTACAAGAGTTTTTCTTGTCCCCATATTGTGCAACTTCGTCCTTGATCGTTAGGAGGCCCACTTTACAAAAGGTCGGCTTTTTTGATGCCGAGCTGACTACCGCTGAAGATGTCGATTTGTGTTTGCGTATTGCTGAGTGTGGGGTTATTGGCGAGATTGATAAGTGCCTAGTATTGAGAGGAGATGTGGAAGGAAGTTTAGGTGACTTACCAAATTCCTATCAAGATAATTTAGTCGTAGTAGACCGTTTTATTTCTCGTCAATCCGACCACAAAGTAGAGTGGGAGCGTTTGGCAAGACAGGTAAAAGCCAAAGTTCTTGCAGACTGGGGAAAAGACCTGATTTGGCGATCTAAGCCTAAGGAAGCCATAGGTGTATGTGTTCGCTCATTAGCGCTTAAGTTTAGATTGAGTACTTGTTTTATATTACTTAAAGCCTTGATTAAATCTTTATAATAATAAATTGATTATTAAATCAATGATACTAGTTAAACTAAGTGATTTTTGTTGAATGGAGTTTTAATAAAAGTTGTTTTTTAGAGCATGTCACCTCTGGTGGCGAGTATGGTAATGGAGTACTTCATGGTAAACCCTTTAGTTTCAATAGTTGTTCCTGTATATAATGGTGAGGATTACATAGATAATACAGTCGACTCTTTATTGAAACAGACCTATAAAAACATTGAGATTATACTGGTGAATGATGGTTCAAAAGACTCATCTAAGTTAATCATAGAACAGCTTGCGCAACAGTTTTTAAATGTAAGGTCTTTTAGTAAAGCTAATGGAGGCGTAGCTGATGCGAGGAACCATGGTATTAGCCACGCAAAGGGAGAGCTAGTTGCTTTCTGTGATCAAGATGATTTATGGGAGCAGGATAAGTTAGAGTTACAGGTTCCCCTATTTTCAAAAAATGAGATTGGGGTTGTCTATAGTAGAGCTTTTGTTGATTTGCGACAGTATAATAAGAAGTCTCCATCATTAGCTAACTTTAGTGGTAATGTTGCTCCCTTTCTAATTCAAGAAAACTTTATTGTTTGCTGTACAGGCATTGTAAGAAAGGCCCTATTAGAAGAGGTGGGTTTTTTTGATGCAGATTTTAACCTTATGGGCGTTGATGATTGGCATTTATGGTTAAAGCTTTCTTTGATTTGTGAGTTTGCGTGTGTAGATAGGCCATTAGCCACTCATATTATTGATCAAGATAACTACTCGTTAAATGACCGCAAGATGTATGCCGCAGAAAAAGTTTGCATTGAAAAAATCAGAAAAAACTATTGTCAGGGTTTTTCGTTTGTTGATTTTGGAAATGTAGAAGCTAAAATTCATTGCCGTTATGCTAAAAATTTTGTTTATTCCGGTGAGTTTACCTTAGCAGCTGAAGCGTATTCACTAGCTAATAAATTAGCGCCCTCTCCCCAGTTAAAATTAAAATCTTTGACATTTTCTCTCATGCCTTCATTTATTCTTTATACATTGCAGAAAATTAAACGAAGTATCAATTTTTAATTTTAGTAGGTTTGTAATTATTTGTTTTATTCAAAAGGATTAAAATGTTAAGTAAAGCGGTTATTGTTATTGGAATGCATCGAAGTGGAACTTCTGCTTTATCGGGTGAGTTAGCTCAGTTTGGAGTGTTCATGGGAAAACACCTTTTTAAGGCACAAGCAGGGGTGAATGATAAAGGCTTTTGGGAAAATTCCCGCTTGGTAGAGCTAAATGAAGAGTTGCTCGACCACCAAGTTTCATCCTGGGATAATCCTTTAGGTACTCTTAAAAGTCAATCTCCAGTTGAAGAAGATTATTATAAAATGGCTACGGACCTAATTGATAGTGAGTATGCTTCATCGAAGGTTTGGGGCATGAAGGACCCTAGAGTTTCTGTTTTATTACCATTTTGGTTGCGCGTATTAAAAAACGTTAACTGCGACGTTAATTATTTACTAATGGTGCGTAATCCTGAAGAGGTTGCTGCATCACTTATGAAGCGAGATGGTTTTTCTAAAGAGAAAGGTTTGATGCTATGGCTCAATTATAACTTTTCGGCCTTTCTTAACACATGTGAGTCTAATCGACTAATTATTGACTTCAATGAGTTGCTTAACTCTCCTGAGTCGGTGAGAGAAAAAATATCTGATCGTTTTCATTTAAGTTTGGAATCTGCTTCTAATTCAAGCTTTATTGAAAAAAAATTGAGGAAACAGGTAGCAAGTAATAGTAGTAGAAAAGGGTATCTGGAACAGCTAGCTCAAAAGCTCTATGTGGCTATTTTGAGCGATGATAAATTTTCAGTTGAAGCGCTTGAATGCGAATACAACGAATATTTAGATAAGTTTCCTGTAGTGTTAATAGAGCACCTGGAAAAAGTTCAAGCCTCGGAAACCCACTTTCGCTGCTTATTCGAGGAAGCTTATCAGTCTATTAGCTGGAAGCTATCTTGGCCATTAAGGGTTATTGAAAAAAAACTAAAATAGCAAAAGGTGTAAATTACTTATTTATTGTTTTTTAGCGTTTTAAGTTGTGTGATTAAGTTTTTATCTATAACCCAAAGGCAAGTGGTATACACAAAAGCTCCTAATAAAACTTGCGTGAGCAATAATAAAATACTGGAGCTGAATTCTATTTCTGAGCTATATAACTTTAGGCTTAGAGACATAAGTAACCCCGCAACAAAAGGGCTTGAGATTTCTTTGAAAAAGGTCAATATCTTTATATTAAATGCGCGGCAGTTTCTAAATGATATTAGTGTGTAAGCTATGGGGAATGCCAAAGCCCATGCTATGCCTAAGCCTTTGGAACCATAATTAACACCGATTAGTATCGCTGGAGTTATTACAAGCAATAGTATCCCTGCATTGATAAACATATGCCTTATTTTTAGTAAACTTTTTAGTGCAGGGTTAAAAAGTTCTTCACTAAATCTCAATGGCATAACCAGTAGAATAAGAGTAGCTGGTATGATTGCTCCTATCCACTTCTCTCCTAATATTATGGGTATTAATGAATCGACAATTGAGGCTAATCCCCAAAAAATGGGTAAGGAGATAGCTAAGCATAGTTTCTGCGATTTGAGTACATAACTACTGATTAATATAGGGCTGTCTTGGATAGTAGAAAAAGCGGGATAAGCAACTTGCCTTAACAGTGGCATTATTTTTTTCTGCGGCATCATCGCAATCTGTAAACCAACGGCATACAAGCCAACTTCAATGTGGCTCATTACCCGGCCAGCAATAACTATATCCATGTGAAGAAAAACATAAAAAAGCATAGATAATATACTTAGGCTGCCACCAAATTTTAGCATCGGTTTGATTTCTACAAAACTAAAAATAGGTAAATAGAAAAATGGATTTGATGAAAATGTCAATATTGTTTTGAGAAGAGTAAATAGCACTTGCCCATAGATGATTGACCAGAACCCAAATCCCAGATGAGCAAATATTAACGTTGCTATTGCAGCGATTGAGTTACTTGCAGCCTCAATGATAGAGACCGCCTTAAAGTCCATTTTTTTCGCAAGTAGAGCTGCTGGGATGACCTCAAAAGCAAGAATGACTAAACACCAAGCGTTCACCTTGAGGATTTGTGTAACCCCTTCTGATTGGTAGTAATTTCCAACAGGAGTTGCTAACAAAAATTGGAGGATGAATAATGTAATGTGAACGCAAATTATGGCACCAAACATTTTTCTAAGTATCTGGTTTGTAAGTTCTTTTTTCTGAATAATAGCGGAACTAAATAAAGAGCTTATAATCAGGACAATGAATCCCGATAGTACATCAGCCATAGCAACTAAAGCATAGTCTTCAGGTGTGAGTAACCTTATAACCCAAAATGTAGTGACCCAGCGTAGAATTTGAGTAAGGATTTTTCCCGCAGCAACCCATTTTAGAGAGTGAATTACTTGGTGTTTTAGGGGGCTTTTGGGACTGGTGTTACTCATTTTTTTCTCTAAGTGTATGCTTTCAATGACTTTTAATTATTATTGCTTTTAATAATTTCTTTGTTTTAAACTTTGTTCTTGCGAGTGACTTTCTTAATAAAGAGAATATAGCGAAGATGTATAAATGTACCGGAAAGCTAATTTTCTTGTTTTTTGCAAACTGTACTATTTCTTTATGTAGTGGGTCATCACTAAAAATCATATCAATGATGAATTTGTTCTTATTTTCAAAATAACAAGGCAAATCAAAGGCCTCGGAGTAGTGTTGAAGCTTGCCACTCAATTCTAACGTTAATAGGGTTCTCATACATTTTGAACATTTAGAGCAGTTATGAGCTTCCTCTTTAACTAAAACACAAACATCTAAGTGTTTGTAACTATGAGATAGTTTAGAGACCTTTAAAGTCTTTTCTACTCTTGAATACTCACTACCAACTGACAGCATTGTTAAGCTTTCGGTTGCAATAAGGGGCAGAATCATAGCGTCAGCAAAAGCTATGTCGTAGGTTTCTTCTACTTTTAATGACTCGTAGCTATAAGCCGAAGAGTATAGATAAAACTTTAAGATGGGTTGTAGAAGTAGAGCTACAGATGCATTACGAATGGTATGAGTAAGCTGAAAATCTAACTCTCTTCCATAAAATTCTTCAAGGTTAGAGTCTATTTTCAAAAAGGGTAGGTTTAACTCAGAAGCTGCTGAGTGCAACTTCTTAAAGCGTGAGTTGAATAATTTGTTAGCTTTTTCTTTTCCGTGTGATCCAACATTGTTAAAAAGCAAGTGTGATATGCTTAATTGCTTAGGGCCGCTATTCTTATAATAATCACTAAGGGTGGCGTAAGAATCTATTCCTGCCGAGAAGCCTGTTGCTACTCCTGAAGAGCTAGTTGTGGTATTTAAGGTGTTTGTAGCTGTTATAGATATTCTTTTTAACCGAGGAATAAGGCTGCAAAGGATGCTCTGTAGAGGCACCTGAGCGTTAAAAAGTAACTTTTCCGATAAAGGTCCATGAATAGTTATATCTTGACCTTTTAGCATCGCTGGGATTAGCAAAGCGATTAAGGCTGCATCACAACTTGTACTCAATTGTTCAGCATTCCCGGTTTGTAAGTTGAACCAGAGTACCTTTGAAGCTCCATTTAGCTCTACACGTGATTCGTATTTTGAGCCATTGTCTTGATATAACTTTGGAGCGTAGATCTGCATGTTGATTCTCTCCATAACCTCAACTAGGCAACTTAACGAAATGGATTCTCTCAAGTAACTCTTGGGCTGTCTACCCGATTCTAAGTTTCCTATGCATAGTGATTGCTAAATGCTCTGTAACCAGTTAGCGTTATTTTAAATTTGTATAAGCGTTTCAGCGGCTTTGCCGCGAAGTAGTAACAAGTCTAATGGGAAGTTTGATGAGTTCTAAAAAGCCAAATTTGGTGTTATTAACCAATCTTTACCCCTTGCCTTGGCAGAGCAATCGAGGGAAATTCAATCAGCAACAGTTTGACATGTTGAAAAGTGATTACAGTGTGAGTATTTTGATACCAGTGGCTTTTTTAGATTGGTGGAAGCATCGCAAGTCTATCCAACAAACAGATTCTATTCGCTATTTTCCCTACTTTTATACACCTAAGGTAGGCAGGTCTTTTTATAGTTATACAATGTTTGTCTCACTGTTATTACACAGCGCGATATGGTTAGTTAAAAAGCATCCGCAGATTATTGTCGCTTCGTGGGCTTTTCCTGAAGGCGTCGTAAGCATGTGGTTAAGTCGACTAATGTCTACAAAATTCTTTATAAAGGTTCATGGCTCCGACATCAATTTAATTGACCACTTTCCTGGTAGGGTTCGCCAGTTTTTGGCTGCCGCAAATCGGTCGAGTGGAGTTTTGTCGGTGTCTCAAGCTCTTGCTAATAAACTAGTGAAGCTGGGAGTGAAGCGGGAAAAGATTAAAGTAATTTATAATGGTGTAAACCACGAACTATTTGGTATTTCGGAGTCTCGAGCCGACGATGACTATTTACTCTATGTTGGTAACTTAAAACGAGACAAAGGGGTGATTGAGTTGTTAAAAGGCTTTGCTATGGTTTCGGAGGAATTCCCGGACCTTCAATTAGTTTATCTTGGTGAAGGGGGGATGCTTAGCCAGCTTCAGGAAGAGGCTGAAATACTAGGAGTGTCTTCTAGAGTTCATTTAATGGGGGCGGTCGAGCATCAGCTATTACCTAATTGGATTGCTAAAGCTAAGTTGCTTGCTTTGCCAAGTTATGCTGAGGGGGTGCCAAATGTCGTTCTTGAGTCAATGGCTTCTGGGGTTCCAACCTTAGCAACTAGGGTTGGTGGGGTTCCAGAGGTGTTTAAGGAGTCAGTATGTGGGAAGTTAATCTCACCTAAAAGTGCTGACGAAGTTGCAAACGGGATAAGGTATATTTTAGGAAAAAGTTGGGATGGTTCACTTATAAAAGAGCAGTCTCTAAAGTTTTCTTGGGAAAATAATAAACAGATGTTACTTCAACTATTATCCCGAAAGTGAAACTTCAATATTTAGGTAATCGAAATCTGTAGTTTTTCCCACAGGGGACTGTGTTATTCTTTTAAGTAAGCTATTTATAGTAGCTTACACGGCAAATAGATTAATTTTGCTAACTTCATTTTTGTGCTAAGGAGAGCCGTTTAATGAAAGTGTTGTTCCACCATCGAACGCGTGGCCGAGGGGCCGAAGGTGTGCATATTCGTGGTGTGGTAAAAGGCCTACGTGAACTTGGCCATAAAGTAAGTATTTTGTCCTTGCCTGGCGCCGATCCAGAGGAAGAGCTTGTTACACCGAAACCGCAGCAAGCAGCTAAACCGCCAGCTAAAAAAAGCTTGTTTTCTCGCTTAGCTGAATTAACCAAACATACTCCCGAGTTTGTGTTTGAGTTGTTTGAACTAGCCTTTAATGTATTGGCTTGGTTGCGCTTACGTAAAACGGTTAAAGAGCAGCAAATAGAGTTTGTTTATGAGCGCTATTCATTGTTTATGTTTGCCAGTGTGTGGTGGGCAAAACGTCATAATATTCCAATTGTGTTGGAGATTAATGATTCATGTTTAGTGCATCGAGTTCGTGAGTTATTTTTCCAGCGCTTTGCTCGTTCAATCGAAAAGTGGATATTTAGTAACGCCACTGGTTTAGTGTTTATTTCTAGCCGTTTTCAGCAAGTGGCTCAAGATGCTTACCCAAATATTGCCCCTTCTGTTATCTCGCCGAACGCTGCCGATTTAGACCAGTTTATTATTGATGATGATGCCGCTCTTGCTTTACGTAAACAGTTAGCTGTGGAAGATAAAGTGGTAGTGGGTTACGTGGGTGCCTTTGTGCATTGGCACGGTATTGACTGGTTTGTTGACCTAATTGCAGAGCGTCTAAAAGATTACCCCAATATTGTTTTGTTATTGGTGGGTGACGGTGTTTGTTATCAAAGTATTAAACAGCGCATTGCTGATGCGGGTGCTGAACAGCAAATTATTATGCCTGGCAGGGTCGCTCATGACCAAGTGCCGACTTATTTGTCGGCCATGGACTTTGGCATTTTGCCAGACTCAAATGACTACGGCTCGCCGATGAAGTTGTTTGAATTTATGGCGATGGGCAAAGGCATGGTTGCCCCTGATTTTACACCAATTGCCGAAGTGGTCGCCGATGGTGAGACGAGCTGGTTATTTAAAGCAAACGATCGTGAGTCTTGTGTAGAAAAGGTTCTTAGCCTCTCTTCTCAAGTGGAGCAACAGCAGCAGGTTGGTCAGCAGGCTAGAGCTTATATCGAGCGTGAAAGGCAGTGGCGTCATAATGCCGAGCAACTGTTAACTTTGGTGAAATAATGGAAAATATCAAAGCTGATTTTCGTCGTAAGCAAGAAATCTTCAGATTAGATGGAGCGTCGGTAAGCATGCTGAGGATTGTAATGGCTGACGGCTCTAGTGCTAATATTATCTATCGCTGGATGCGTTGGTGCGCCAAGCATAACTTAGGTTTACTCGCCTACTTCTTCCAATGGCTGAATAAGTTTCTAAATGGATGTGTGATTGGCTCTGGTGCCGAGTTTGGTCCCGGTTTTGTGATTATGCACCCTGTAGGTATTGTAATTAATTCTAAGGTGATGGGCGGCAGTAATATTACTTTAGAAAGTGGCGTTGTAATTGGCGATGAGAAAGGTAAATCACCACGCTTAGGCTCAAACTTATTTGTGGGCGCTGGCGCCAAGATTATTGGTGACCTAGAGGTGGCCGATCTGGTGAAAGTTGGCGCCAATGCGGTGTTAACCAAGTCTGCAGAAGAGGGCGCAACTATGTTGGGCATACCGGCAAAAGCCTATCGTCGTAAGCCCGCTGAGGTGGAGCAGTAAATGGAATTGTTATTTTGGATAGCTGTGGGCTTAATCGCTTACAGTTATGCTGTTTATCCCATCGTGTTGTTAATGGTCAGCGGCATTAAGCAGGCCGTTCGCGATACTCGCTACCTTTGGCGTCGTCGTGAGCGCCGTTCACTAGAAGCTAAAGAGTGGCCATCTGTTTCAATTATTATTGCCGCTTATAATGAAGAGAGCTGTTTGCAGCAGCGCATAGACAATTTGCTGCAGCTTAGTTACCCCAAAGACAAACTTACCATTCACATTGGCTCTGATGGCAGCACGGATAAATCTGCAGAAATTTTGCAGGCCGTGGAGGCGAGCAATTTTAAAGCCCATATCTTTGAGCAAAATCGCGGCAAAATTAACGTACTTAACGACCTGGTTGAGTTGGCCGAAGACCCTATTTTGGTAATGTCAGACGCTAATACCCATTTCGAAGTGGACGCAATTGAAAACCTGGTTAGGCACTTTGATAGCGACGAAATTGGCGCGGTATGTGGCGAGTTGCACTTGGTTGACTCTGAGTCAGAAGATAACAAAGACGGTATTTACTGGCGCTATGAGCAAATGCTCAAGTTTCATGAGTCTCGCTTAGGTGCCTTACTTGGCGCTAATGGTGCCATCTACGCTATTGCCAAGCCTTTGTATCAGGCTCTTCCCGCTAATACCATTGTTGATGACTTCATGATTGTAATGAACGTGTCTAAGGTGGGTAAACGGGTATTGTATGAACCAAACGCAGTAGCCTTTGAAGAAGTTGCGCCATCGTTGCAGGATGAAGAAAAGCGTCGAGTTCGTATAGGCACCGGCAACTACCAAGCTTTTACGCGCTGTTTATGGGCCTTAAACCCATTACAAGGTGCGCGTTTTTTTGCCTACCTAAGCCACAAAGTCTTACGTTGGTTCACCCCGCATTTAATGCTTATTGCCTTACTCTGTAACCTAGTGCTGGTGACCAAACCTTTATACGCTAGTTTGTTAGCTATTCAGCTAGCCGGTTACCTAGTGGCTGCATGGGGTAACAGTCGCAGTAAGCGAGGTAAAAGTGTACCTGGTAGCATTGCGTTTCTAACTTTTTTTGTATCTATGAATATGGCTTTATTAAAAGGCTTCTACTCATTCTTGTTTAAAAATGTGCAAGGCACATGGCAAAGGACATCACGGTGATAATCTTTTTAGCTTTAATTGTATTGCTGCTAGTTGGCGCAGCAGCGGTAACCTTAATTATTCGAAAGAAGCAGATGCACTTATGGTTACCTCATTACCTAAAACAGAAGTTTAGAGCTAAGGCAAAATTTGAAGGGCCAACCCACGTTTTGTTTTGTTTTGTCGACCACTACGAGCCGCAGTGGGGCAAAAACATTAGCCTTGAGCAAGAACGAGCGCGTGTGGACCGCTGGTTTAATGAATACCCGGTAGTGGCAGGTAAACACCAAGATGCAGATGGTTGTCACCCTAAACATTCGTTTTTCTACCCAGAAGAAGAGTATCGCTATGAGCACTTAGCCAAGGTAGCCGATATATGTGCGCGTGGTTTTGGTGAAATCGAAATTCACCTGCACCACGACGACGATACCAGTGATAATTTGCGCAAAACCTTGGAGGGCTTTACCGAGTTATTACATGAGAAGCATGGTGCCTTTGTACGTAGTGAAGAGACCGGCAAGCTACAATACGCATTTATTCACGGAAACTGGACCTTAGATAACTCGCACCCAGATGGCAAATTATGTGGCGTGAATGACGAACTTATTGTGCTTAAAGAGACCGGCTGTTTTGTTGATTATACGTTCCCGTCTGCGCCAAGTGTTACCCAACCCGCAACGGTGAACGCGATTTATTATGCCAAAGACGACCCTCATGCGCCGAAGTCGCATGACACTGGAAAAATGGTCAAAGTAGGCGGTCAAATGTGGGGTGATTTAATGCTAATTAATGGACCGCTAGACCTTAACTGGAAAGCCCGCAAAAAAGGCATTTTCCCGCAAATCGAGAACTCTGATATTCGCACCAGTATGATGCCGACTAAAGATCGTGTCGATTTATGGGTAAACGCGAACATTCATGTTGAAGGTAGACCTGAGTGGCGCTTTATCAAAATACACACTCACGGCACCCAAGAAGCTGATATGCCTACTTTATTAGGCAAGCCTTTTGATGACATGTGCAGCTATTTGGAAAGTAAATATAACGATGGTGAAAACTACGTATTGCACTATGTGTCGGCGCGTGAAATGTACAACATGGCCAAGGCTGCAGAAGCCGGTGAGTCGGGTAACCCAAATCAGTATCGTGATTACATTGTAGGTGCACCGAGGTATAGAAGATATGAACCGAGTGAGTAAGCTTCGGGGGAGGTTAAAGAAGTACTTTAGCTTTAAAGGTTCGGCCTCTCATCATTATCGAAATGGCCTATATGTGTTTAATTATCATCGTATAGGCAACCCTGCTGTTACCGAATTTGATCCTAATGTTTTTAGTTGCAGCGTAGAGAATTTTGAGGAGCATCTAAAGTTTTATAAATCTAACTTTTGTATGCTTGATGAGAAAGGCTTACTCGAATTATTTAGTAGTGAGTCTGGTTTTGATAAGCCTTATGCAATGATTACCTTTGATGATGGCTATGTAGATTGCTTTGAGCATGCATATCCTTTACTGCTAAAGCATAATATGTCGGCAGTATTCTTTATTGTGACGAACTTTGCTGATGGGGTGGAGCTTGCGTGGTGGGATAAAGTTGCCTATTTGTTGAAGAATACCACCGTTAAGCAAATCCAGTTACCTCACTGGAGCAAACCTTGCTCTATAGTGCGTGATGATATCGGCCAATCTATCAAAATAATACTTAAAATGCTAAAGGATGACTCAAGTTTATCAATTGAAGATAAAGTTAGCTTTCTAGAGCAAACTTGTAATGTTGTTTTACCAAAGAAAGTAGATTTGTACCTTTCATGGCACCAAATTGAAGTTATGTTAAAGTCAGGCATGGCTATTGGTTCTCATACATTAAGTCACCCTATTCTTTCGCATTTGTCTGATGAAGAACAAATGAACGAACTCGCTAGCTCAAAAGCTAAATTAGCCACTACGTTAGGTCAAACCCCGGCTCTTTTTTCATATCCAGTAGGTAAAGCAGGGACTTTTAACCAAGTATCCACAGATTTAGCCAATCAATTAGGTTACCGATTGGCATTTGCTTTTAAGGGAGGTGTGAACACTAGGTTGGATATGTCTTTACGATATAACATCGATAGAGTATCTGTAGATGGAGATAAATCGGTGGAGGAGTTAGCCAGATTTATTTTGGGGGCTGTTTGACGCTAGATAATAAGGGCTTGCCATTGAAAAGTAGTGTTTTAGGAGTATTGTTACTTTTATTCGCGTTTCCTAGTGCTGGCATGATTATGCCGTGGAATCAGCTTGAAATGAGTAGTGATTCGCCTTCTTGGGCCAATTTAGAGCAGTCAAATGGTGCTATTTGGGTTGTTAACGGTAGTTACGCTGGGGGGGGGGGAGTTGGTACTTATAAAGCCCCTTTCTCAACAATTAATGATGCCTTAAAGAGAGCTAGGCCTGGCGACGAAATTTGGATAGAACCTGGAGTTTATGAAGAGCATGTTAGGATACGAAAGCCTCGTATTACCTTGCGTTCTACAGAGTTACATCAAGCTAAAATAACGCAACCTATTAATCAGAAGAAAAAACAGCAAACCATTAGAATAGACCATACCGCTTCAGGTACGCGCTTAGTTGGGCTGGATATCAGTGGTGGTTATTTCTATGCAGTGTCTATGCATGTTCGTTGGAAGGGGGGGTGGCAAGATGGAGTCTCTAAGGTGGTTTTATCTCGCAACTTGATACACGGTAGTGGTAGAGACGCCATAAAAATCAACCCTTATGTGTGGGATGTATTAATTGAGAGAAATCGTATTTTTAATAGTGGTCTACGAGATTCTAAAAATGCAGAAGGGATAGATGCTGTCAATGCGCATGGTATTACCATTCAGGATAATTATTTTAAAGATACAGCCACCAATTCAGTTTATGTTAAAGGCGGCTCTTCAAACATTGTAATTCAACGTAATCTTTCTGAGAATGCGGGTGTCGCCGGAATTCTGGCAGGTTTTGACACGAGCCCGCAGTTCTTTGATAAAAAACGAAACCCGAGAATGTTCGAAGCTAGAGACGTGCGGATTGAGAATAATATTGTCATTGATAGTAATGGGGCTGGAATAGGTGTTTATTCTGGAGAAAATATTCGTGTTGTTAACAATACGGTATTAAACGCAGCAACCAGCTATCATGCTCCAGTTTATTTTGGTTTAAGTTTTCAAGATAAAGACCCGGAAGCTAAGCGCCCCCCGAGCCGAAATGTATTGATATATAATAATGTCTTTTCAAGTATTCGGACTGATGATGTGGTTTTTGAAATCAGGCATTTACATCATGCAGAATTGGGCCCCTTATCTTCTCTAGTGGGGCGAGTTATTTCAGATAACAATATATATATTTCTGAGGGAGATGGTATTTATTTTAACGATATGAGGGTGGGTATTCAGTCTAAAATTGGTGGGCTTGATGAATGGCGTCAGCATTGTGAATGTGATTTCGACTCCGAAGTTGGGCTTGTAGATGTTGAAATATCTAGCGTTAAAAACATCCCGTTGTTTAGCAAACCCTCTAATACAGAGTTTTCACCAGAGTTTGATTTCTATCAGAATAAACGGGCAGCTAAGACTTCGGTTGGAGCTATAGATATCCAAATGGTACCTTAATTGAAGCAAATTTATGAAAGTAGTTCATTTAGTTAGCAGTTTAAACTTAGGGGGCGCCGAGCGTTTAGTTTATAACCTCGCTATAGAGCAAAAGAAACTCGGCATTAAAGTAACTGTTATGTCAGCAGGAAAAAAAACGGACACGTTTTATTCACTACTAAAGGTTCAAGAGATTGATGTAGTTCTTATCGAAGGCTCTGTTTTTCAAAGGCTGTGGTTTGCACTTAAGCAGCTACGCAGGTTTGATATTGTTCATTTTCATTCGATCCCTCTAGTAAGAAGTATGTCCCCGGTAATTCCTTTGCTACTTCGGCAAAAAGTTATTTTTACAGCTCATGGAGAAACCTCACCTAAAGCTAGAGGTATGAGATTGTCTCTCGCTTTTTCTCGCTTGTTTATGTTTAAGATTCTTGCTGTGTCCGAGGCTATTAGGTACTCCCTTAAGGACCGGTTTGGTTATCCTGTTGATGGTATTGGCTTGATTGCAAATGGTGTGCCCATCGCCAATGAAATTAAACCTTTCCTAAATATTCCTCCTTTGAAATTAGGCTTTGTTGGTCGTTTGATTCCTTTGAAAAATGTACCATTGATAATCGAAGCTTTATCTTTATTAGAACGCTCTTCTGTAGAATTGAATATTTTTGGTGATGGCGAATGTAGAAAAGACTTGGAAAATTTAGCGTTAGAAAAGGGTGTGAACGCCATTTTTCATGGAAATGAGCCAAATGAAAAAATAATATATCAGACATTTGATTTACTTATCATAAGTTCAAATACGGAGGGGCTACCGATGGTGCTGCTCGAGTCAATGTCAAGAGGCATACCTGCCGTTTCTACAGATGTTGGAGCGATATCAACAGTAATCACTCACAACGAAAATGGATACTTGATTGACGTTGGCGATGTGGCTAGCTTGTCAGATATTGTTAGAGAGCTTATCCTGAATCCCAAGGTTTTGAGCTCTTGGAAGAAGGCTTCTTACGATTTGATTAAGCAAGAGTACTCTATTCAACAAATTGCTCAGAGTTATTCGAAATTATATAAATAGTCCTTAGTTTAAAGACAAATTATTGAATTGAGTGTGAATCTGTTCGCTTAATATCTTTTTTGTAAGCTTACAGCTTTCTCTTGGGCATTGAGCACTGTAAGCCAAAATAGCAGTGCTACGGTTTCCGTTCATTATGTTGCTTAGTTTTTGTCTCTTTAAATGGGTTCTTAGCGGCTGTAACCCGCTGTCACTAGCATAGCTATAAGCAAGCAAGGCTGGTCGGTTGGCTGCTGAACGGAAATAAACAAAGTTAATTGCTTGCTCAGTTTCTGAGTGATCAATGCGCAGGTTCTCTGGTACCACTTCGTTTAGATAAAATGAGGCTTTATTGTCTAAGCCTAAGCCGCTAAACAAAAACACCCAATAATTAAGCTCTATTTGATTAACGCTAAGGCTTTGCTGCTCCACAGACTGGTACTGAGCCACTTGAAGGGCTGGATGGTAGCTAGTTGTTGCTTTAATGTCTTCGGTATTTAACTTATTGGCATCCCATACTGGCCAATCAATTAAGCTTGGTGAAAAAATCAATAAAGCCAAAATAACAAAGACTAAACCGCGAAGCGGAGGGCCGTCAGCTTGATCTACCTTGGCTTGAACCATTAACTCGCTAGATAGCTTTCCGCCTACAAAAAATGCCAATAACAAATAGGGAATATAGAGATACCAACCTAGATTATTGTGGTCGTATATTATTTCACTTTGCATTTGGGTTTCATGACCTATCAAAATGATAGTGATGATGCGAACCCAGTTAACGATTAATGCGCCAAGCATGCAAATAACAAAAAACATGGCGGCATTTTTTACACTGCGAATGTTGAAATAGATGTACAACAAACACAAAAATAAAGAAGTAATAAAGTAGCGTAAACCGCTGCAGCCATTGGCTATTTCAAACTGCCCTGAAGGAATAGATACTACATTGCCTTCAAAGTAAGTCGGTACATGGGTGTAAGCCATTACCATTTCTACAACATTGGTCGATAAGCTTTGCAAGGGCGGCGACAAAATACCCCAAATCGGTGTGGCAAATAGCAGAACTAAAGCATATATATAAAGGCTTTTATGATGCTTAAAAACACTTAGTAAACTGAACAGCAACACAAAGGGTAATAGCGCTCTAACTGGCAAGCTAATTTGGCTTAGGTAAAGTAGCAACTCTATGGCTAAACTGGCAATTAACAATACTAACCACAAGCTTGCTCCTTGGCGAAACTGCAGTTGTTGGCGGCAATCGTAAAGCACATACAGAGCAACAATTGGGATTAAGAATGCATGTGAGTAGGTACCATCATCAAAACTATAGCGCCAAATATCTAATACTACCGGCCAAAAGAGCAAAGCAACTAAGGCTGTAATACCTAGAACAACAGCAGCTTGAAGTAAGCCGCTGTTGTCTAGTTTGCTGCTTGGCCCTGTCGCTACCAAAGATTAGCGTCCTTTACCGAACAAAATAATTTCTGCGGTGCGCACTAGAATTAAAAGGTCGAGCAGGAAGCTTCTGTGTTTGATGTAGTAAAGGTCAAACTTTAGCTTCTCAAGTGCATCAGCTTCAGTACTGCCATATGGGTACTTAAGCTGTGCCCAGCCAGTTAAGCCTGGTTTAACGTTGTGGCGCTGGTTGTAATAAGGAATCGATAATACCAATTCTTTTACAAAGGCAGGGCGCTCTGGTCGAGGGCCTACAAATCCCATATCACCCACTAATACGTTATAAATTT
This sequence comes from Agarivorans aestuarii, assembly GCF_019670125.1. Taxonomy (NCBI): domain Bacteria; kingdom Pseudomonadati; phylum Pseudomonadota; class Gammaproteobacteria; order Alteromonadales; family Alteromonadaceae; genus Agarivorans; species Agarivorans aestuarii. The sequence goes on along the minus strand of NZ_AP023033.1, from coordinate 3,958,909 downwards.
GTGGCAGTTCGTCCACGCGGTATTTACGAATAAAGTTACCCACTTTAGTAACTCGTGGATCTTCTTTTTGAGCCCATTTGGCGCCATCTTTTTCAGCGTCGGTACGCATACTGCGGAACTTGTAGATATTAAATGGTTGCCCGTTTAAACCAATGCGCTCTTGTGAGTAGAGCACTGGTGCTCGAATACCTTCTTCTAACTTAATCATGATGACGGTAATTAGCATCAATGGCCAAGTGAGGAACAATACAATCAAGCCTAAGAAAGTGTTACATACCCAGTCTAAAGAGCTACGTAAGTAGTTGGTTGAGTGGAAACCATTGCTGTAAATCACCCATGAAGGATAGATAAGGTTTACTGCAATTTGTCCCGATTCACGCTCGATGAAGTCGATAATGTCGGTGATTTCAACGCCACGCAGTTTACATAAAAATAAACTATCAACCGGCAAGTTAGCGCGTCGCTCATCGGCTGCAATCACTATTTCTTCTACGCCGTTGGCAAGAACAAATGACTCCAAGGGTTGGTCTAGCTCTAAAATCGTTTCGCGTTGAATACCGTCATCAGAATCACCAGGCATACGAATGAAACCGGCCATTTCGAAGCTTACTCGGTCAGATTTACGGCGCATACGTTTTTCAATAATACTGGCGCGTTCACCGGCGCCTAATACCAAAATTCGTTTGCGGCCCATATGCTCGTATTGCATTTTAAGCGCAAAGTAACGAATGGTGGTTAAGCCTATCATTACTGCAGCGTAAAGCAGTTCGCGGAAGTTACCTGGCAGAACATCTAAGGGCGTAAGTACGTAAATAACAGAAGATATGAAGTAACCTAAGGCAATGCTTACCAATAGGCGGCGTATTACCCCTCGAAAAGTTTCGCGAATCTTTTGGTTATATAAGCCAACTGACAATATTGACAGTTGTATTGGGAAGGTAAATGCCAAACAGTGTAATAAGAGTATTCCTTCGCCATAGGCCGGGATTCCTTCAAAGCCGCTAAAGCGGAGAAGTTCAACACCAATGACGAAAACCCCAATGAGAAGTAAAAATTCGGCAAGAATGATCGCTCTACTACCGGGATCTAGATTATGAAATTTCGAGCCAGCCACGCTTCTTCCTTGAAACAAGATATAAAAATAGTTTTAAGACTAATCAGTATACCGAGATTTAGTCGCAGGGCTACAAAAAATCGGTGTAACTTGTGCTCAGCTAGTTAAACCTAAGTTTGTTACCGACGCTTTACATTTCCAACAGCCAGTAGATAAATGTCGATATATTAAAACTATTTAGCTCAAGAGATTTACAACATGCGCGCTCGCACACTATCATGGAAAAAAGGATTACCTCAATCAATGTTACTTTGATGGACTCTCAGCGAAATGGACAGTGCTATGAAAAAACTCAATCAAGTAGTAATTAAATTGCTCTCGTTTATGGCGATAGGACTTTTCCTAACCGCTTGCTCGAACAACCTACCTGCTTTACCTGGCGCGTCGGTTCATCCGTCGCTTACTGCTAACCCGGCTGATTACAAATATTTGATTGGCCCCGGAGATGAACTCAACATCTTTGTATGGCGTAACCCTGAAATATCGGGCACCTTCATTGTGCGTCCAGACGGCATGGTGTCTACCTCCCTAGTTGAAGACTTAGAGGTGTCGGGAAAAACGCCTACTGAATTGGCTCGTCTGATTGAGTCGGAGTTATCAGAGTTCATTCGTGATCCGATTGTGACTGTAACAGTTGAAGGCTTTATTGGACCATTTAGTGAGCAGGTTAGAGTCATCGGTGAAGCTTTCGAGCCTCAAGCAATTAACTATCGTGAAGATATGACGCTGCTTGATGTGATGATTCAGGTAGGCGGCCTAACTGAGTATGCTGATGGCGATAACGCCCGCTTAGTTCGAGTGGTTAGCGGTGAACAGCGTTCTTATAAAGTACTTGTTGGTAAATTGATTCAAGACGGTGAGATTGAAGCCAATGTGGATGTTCTTCCTGGTGATATTATCATTATCCCAGAAGCATGGTTTTAGTCGGAGTAGTCGTATAAATGCAAGATTTAATTGAGGACTTTCTGCAATACCTACGAGGGGTATGGTTAAAGCGCCGTTATATTTTAATCGCTCTGTGGATTATTTGTCCTATTGGCTGGATAGCCGTGACATTGATGCCAAATCAATACACTGCCGAGGCTAGGGTTTACGCAGATACTCGCTCATTATTGCAGCCTCTACTTAAAGGGTTAGCTATTCAAACCGATCCTAGTCAGGAGTTGGCGATGATGGTAAAAACTCTGTTGAGCCGGGCTAACTTAGAAAAGATCGCTCGGGCTAGTGATGCTGATGTACGGGTGAATAACAGCACTGAATATGATGAGTTGTTAGATGATTTGAAAGAGACTATCGAAATCGATAAAACTCGTAGAGAAAATCTTTACACTATCAGTTTTGAAGCAGATTCCCCACAATATGTCCGTGATGTAGTGCAAGCCGCCTTGGATGTATTTGTTGAAAATACTCTTGGGGAAAAACGACAAGATACCGACACCGCCAACTCATTTATTAATCAGCAGATAGAAGAATACGAGACGCGCTTGATTGAAGCGGAAAAACGTCTGGCTTCTTTCAAGCAGGAGTACACAGCCTTCCTGCCCGGTAAAGAGTCTACTTACTACAGTAATCTTGAGAACGTTAAGAAGCAGCTGGAAGAAACTCGTTTACAACTTAGTGAAGCCGAAACCAAACTGGTGTCGGCTAGAGCGCAATTAGCTAGTGAAGAGGTCTTAGCCTCACAACAAACCGCGCGGGTTCGCACAGAGTTTGATGACCGTATTCTCTCCATGCAAACTCGCTTGGACGACTTATTACTGCGCTATACCGAGCGCCATCCTGATGTAGTAGAAGTGCAACGTCAGCTGGCTTCTTTGCAAAAGCAAAAAGACAACGCCCTGATTACAGCTAAAACGCCTGCAGCTATAGCCTCTGAATCAGTTATCTATCAAGATCTTAAAATTACAGTAAGTCAAATTGAAAACGATGTAGCTTCACTTAAGGTGCGTGAGCAGAGACACTCGGACAAAGTTGATGACTTAGAAGAGCAGTTACGTCAGGTTCCTGATGTAGAAGCAAAGCTTACAGGCCTTAACCGTAATTATGAGATTACCAAGTCTAAGTATGAAGATTTGCTGTCTCGAAGAGAAAGCGCGCTTATTTCACAAAGTGCCGGTAAAACCACTGACGACATTAAGTTTAGGGTTATTGATGCGCCGAGAGTTCCCCTGGAGCCTTCTGGTCCCAAGCGCCCTTTATTGATTGCTGGTGTGTTGATCTTTGCCCTAGCTGTTGGCGTTGGTTTGTCGCTGGCCTTTAGCCAAGTAAATCCAGTTGTTTCAAGTATTCAGCAATTGTATCAACAAACGGGTTATCCTGTATTAGGTGTGGTCTCTGCCACAGAAAGCTCCGGCTTGATGAAAGTGGAAAAGCGCAAGATGCGTTTATTTGTGTTGTCAAACGCGGTTTTATTGTGTGGTTTTGTTGGCTTTATGGTGATCAACTTACTGCCCAGTTTACACAGTAAAATAATTACCGGTTTAGGTGGATTGCTATGAGTACCATAGAAAAAGCAATGGGCAAGCTTGCTAAACAAGCCCGAGCTAAACAAGAGAATAGTGAACAGCTTGAGACTGCCGAACGAAACCAAGCGGCGGCTAGCAGTGACCCCTCTATAGAAATGGGTGATAAGCCAGTACTACAAATTGATTCTGCGGTTTTAAATCGATTGGGTATGCTGTCTGGTGTTCGTTCACGCGAAACTAGAATGCTCAGTGATGAGTACCGAAGCATTAAACGAAAGCTGATTAAAAATGCTTTTGAGCCAGGTTTAATTCCGCAAAATAAAAGTAACTTGATCATGGTTACTAGTGCTAACCCGGGTGAAGGTAAAACATTTACCTCTATTAACTTAGCGCTGAGCTTAGCCTTGGAAAAGGATAAAACAGTACTGCTGATTGATTCAGATGTGTTAAAGCCAACCGTGAGTAAAACCTTGGGTATTGGTCAACACATGGGCTTGATGGAGTATCTACTGGGCGAAACCGATGACATTGCTGATGTTATCTATCACACCAATATACCTAATTTAAGAATTATGCCAGCAGGCATGCCACACCACCTGAGCAATGAACTATTGGCTAGTGACAAAATGCGTTCTCTTACTGAAGAGCTAAATAGCCGTTATTCCGACCGAGTTGTGTTGTTTGATAGCCCTCCTGTACTCGGGGTAAACGAAACGGTGGTATTGTCTAACTTCATTGGACAAGCGGTGGTGGTAGTGGAACAAGATGGCACCAAGCTCGCTGCGATTAGATCTGCTGTATCGCAATTTAGCGATGAGCTGGCAATCGGATATGTATTGAATAAAGCAGTGCACGGCAAAACAGGGACTTACGGATATGGCTACGGATATGGCTATGGATATGAGGAAGAACGCAGCGCTTAGGGCAGTTGTTGCGCTTGCTATTGCTGTTGGAATATCAAGCTCGGTTAATGCCGCAGAGGTAGAGTTTCGCCCAGAAATTGGCGCAGAGCTGGTTTACACCGATAATGCAGGCCTTACTGAAGAAGCGCCAGAGTCTGGTGAAATTGGTATTTTGTCAGCGGGTATTGTCTCTGAAGTTATTGGTAAAGACGGCGAACTCTCTCTTGATTATCGGGCAAGACAAACCTACCACTCTTACGACTCCGAAAAAAATAAGCTTTACCACGAGCTAGATTTTACTGGCGATAAAAAGCTGGGACAATCCGGCTTTAGCATCGATGCTGTTGCATCTGTTGATATTTTGCCGGCAGAGGTGAGTAGCAATGCGATTACCGATGTGATTTCTGGAGATTTGATTCAGGGCAGTGAGTTAGGCCTTGGTTTAAATTATCAATCAAACCCACGTAAATGGGTAGATCTTAACGCTCGAGTTGCCAGTAGCTTATACCGTTATGAAGATGAACGTGGTAATAACAACGATTATGACGCATCACTGCTGTTTAAAAATGGCCAGAAGGTAAACTCAGTATTTTGGTTAATTGACTCTAGCTACATTCGCCGCGAAGCCCGTGGTAACTCTTCAGAAACAGAAAGCATTAAATATAAAGGTGAGTTGGGCTTGCAGCAACGTTCTGGCTTCAGCCCCTTTATTCGCTACTACGCAGAGAGTTACTTGCAAGGTGTTAGCTCATCGGAAAAGGTGGGTGAGTCAGAGAGCTGGGGGCCAGCAGTTCGTTACTTCCGTTCCCGCTTAAGCTACTTCGAACTGAGTTATAACTTCTCTTTAGATAAAGATAAAAACGAAGATTATGTGGGGGCTGCGGTTAATCTCGAACCCAATCGTCGAACCAAATTATTTTTTGAATATAGTAAGCGTTTTTATGGTGATGCCTATGAATTCACCTTCTTCCACCAAAAGCGTCGTATTAGTACCGACATTAGCTACATAGAAGAACCTACCAGCTTCGACCGTCGTTTCTTTGTTGAAGGTGACAGTGTAGAAGAGCAAAAGCTTGATAAAACCCTTAGATGGAATACCGGCTTAGACCTACGCCGTTCTGGACTTGATTTTGAGTTGCGCCACCAAACCCGTGAAGGCTTGCGTGATGTAACAGATTTTGTCAAAGACACTACTTATGGTGGCGGAATTAGCTTAGACCATAAGTTAAGTCGTAAGCTGATTATTGCCTTTGCATTTGATTACGATCACTACACATTTGATCGCCTCAATGGCATCGACCAAGTGGATAAGTACAGTCGCTACGATCTGTCTCTAAATCAAGACCTCATCGAAGGGTTCTTCCTCACTTATCGTTACCAATTTACTCACCGTAGCTCCAACATAGTGGGCAGAACCTATGACGAAAATCGAGTATCGATTAACGCGACTAAGCAGTTTTAAGTATGTATGAATCATTTTTTGGCTTAAGTGATAAACCATTTAAGCTTAGCCCCGACCCTAAGTTTTTCTTTGCTAGCCCTCACCATGATCGCGCGGTGTCTTATCTGCGTTATGGTTTATCTCAAGGTGAAGGCTTCATTGTTGTAACGGGGCCAATTGGTACCGGAAAAACCACTATCGCTCGAAGCTTATTAGCCTCGGTAGACGACTCGATTGTGGCTGCTCAAATTGCCACAACTAAGCTTAATCCCGATGAATTAGTTCGTTTAGTTGCAGCCCAGTTCAGTATTGATGTTGAAGGGCTAAACAAGGCCGACATTCTAAAGCGCTTTGAACAATATTTGCTGACCTTAAATAAGCAAGGTAAACGCGCCTTATTGGTAGTAGACGAAGCGCAGAATTTGCCAGCAGAAACCGTTGAAGAACTGCGGATGCTGTCTAACTTTCAACTCAACGACAAACCTCTTTTTCAAAGTTTCTTACTTGGGCAGGAAGAGCTTAAGCCAATTATTGAACTGCCAGAAATGGAGCAGTTTAGGCAACGGATTATCGCATCTTGTCACTTAAAACCCTTGGATGCAGAGCAAACCCAAGGTTATATATTGCACCGCCTCAAGCAGGTGGGTTGGAATGAAAACCCTAAGTTAGATGATGATATTTTCCAGCAAATTGCTGACTTTACTAAAGGTATTCCACGAAAGATTAATATCTTTGCTGACCGACTGTTTTTATATGCGTTTTTGGAAGATTTACACGCGATTAGCCAAGCAGACGTAGCTGCAGTTATTGAAGAAATGGCCGGTGAGCTATCTGGTTCTTTGCAAGGCACGCCAGAGCAGCAAGGCGTGTCGGATATTGATGCAGTATTGGGACGCCAATATGAAGACGGCACCAATACTACTGCCAGTATGGGTAATGCTGCCATCAGTGATAGTCAGTTAAAAGCAAAACTACTTGATGTGTCTAGCTACCTAGAAGAAGTGGTATTACGAAAAATAAAGATCATCCGTTATCTAGATAAGATGATCGAGAAGAAGCGTAAAGAAATCGTCGAGTTAAGCGAAAATAGCTAAGTATTGTTTATTGTCTGCTGCCGCAAAGCCTAGCTGATAAATGGAAGGTCATCTTTGAGTATTATTGTTGGTTTATTAGGGTACAGCATTGCAGCGCTGGTGTACTTGCTATTCAGCTTATTGTTGCTCACTACTAAGCAAAGTGGCTTTCAACGCCAAGCATTAAGCTTGGTGGTGTTTTTCACGCTGCTTTGGGCATCCTCTGGGGTTGCCCAAATGTGGATAGCACTTCCCCTTGGTTATTTGTTTGGTATTGAAACCCTGCGCAATGCGCTGTGGTTCTTGCTGCTTTACGCTACCATTGCCCCGCGTTTCGAGCTTAGTAATTTCATTCGCGGCCCTTGGCGTAAAAAAGGCTTGTTGCTGGGCCTGATATTTATCGCATCTCTACAAGTAGTCACTGCTTTGGCAGGCTTGCAGTTAAATCAGTTTTGGTTGGTAACGCAGCTAGCACAAACCGTAATTGGCTTGTGGTTAATAGAGCAGTTATATCGACGCATTGATATTAGCGCTCGCCCCACCATTAAACCTATGTGTCTGGGGTTGGGCGGTATGTTCGCCTTCGATTTTTCCCTATATGCCAATGCCTTAATTACTTCTGGGATCTCTTTTGATTTTTGGAGCCTGCGCGGTTTTGTCGCCATACTCGCTGCACCACTGGTGTTATTAAGTGCCCGAAGGATCAAGCGTTGGTCGACCAAAATCTATGTGTCGCGTGATGTGATTTATCACAGTACTTTGCTATTAGTGGCCGGTGGCTACTTACTGGTAATGGCTTTGGTGGGTTACTACATTCGATACGCTGGTGGTGACTGGGGCAGCATGGCCCAAAATGGCTTCTTTGCTCTAAGCGCAATAATTTTAGTGAGTTTGTTTTTATCTGAACGCTTACGCAAACGTTTAAAGGTGCAAATCACCAAACACTTCTTTGCTAACAAGTATGAATACCGTGAAGAGTGGATGAAGTTTGCAGCAGTGCTTGAAGAAGATAGCGTTTCGTCCTATAGCATTGCACTAAAGGCAATTAACCAGCCTTTCGATTGTCAGTATGCTGGCTTGGCCATCGTAGAAAACGGCCGCTATGTGGTTAAAGCCACCTATAATATTCGTGACGACGATTCGCAGGCTCAGTTATGTTTAGAGCATTTGGCTGGAGAAGCCATTGAGCACCAATGGATTGTCGATATTGAAGAACTGAAAGAAGATACCAGTGTGGTGCCGTTTCAAGTCTCCAGTAACAAGTTACAGCAAATTACTAAGTTTTGTTATGTCATTCCTATGAGCACCAGTGCAGGCTTTAAAGGGGTGATTTTACTGTCTGCGCCCTCTGCTATTCATAGTGTAAACTGGGAAGACCGCGATTTAATGCGAGCGATTAGTCGCCAATTGGCGGTTTTTCTTAACTTGCATCGTTCTAACTTGGCATTGGCCGAAAGTCAGCAGTTTGATACCTTTAACCGTATGTCTGCTTATCTGGTGCATGACCTAAAAAATGTTTTGGCGCAATTGCAGCTGATGTCGAAAAATGCAGTGAAGCATAAGCACAACCCAGAATTTATTGATGATGCTTTTGAAACAGTAGACTCTGCGGCCAATCGTTTGGCTAAAGTTGTGGCGCACCTCAGCAAGAAGCAACGAGTTGATACCGTAGTCGCTCCTTTTGGACTCAAAGCAGCACTTGAGCAGGTTGCGCAATCTCGTTCCATCAGTAAGCCTGTTCCGCAGTTAGCGTTCACCTTAAGTGATGATTTTGAGCTGGTTGGGGACCAAGATCGATTTATAAATGTAGTCTCGCATCTAGTGCAAAATGCTCAAGATGCTACGTCAGAAGACGGCTTGATCAGCATTCGCGCAGGCAAGCAAAGCAATGAATGCTTAATAGAAATACAAGACAACGGTGAAGGAATGAGCGTAGAATTTATTGATACACGTTTATTCAAGCCATTTGATACCACCAAAGGTAATGCTGGCATGGGTGTTGGTGCCTATGACGCGAAACGATTTGTCGAAGAACTTGGTGGGCATATACAAGTTACGAGTAATGTTGGCGAGGGTAGCTTATTTAAGTTGTACTTGCCCATTCACAAAATTTAGCTGGCTTAATGCGCCAGCAAAGCTGATGGAAGAAATAACATGGAAACGTTACTGGTTGTTGAAGACGACCCGGGTATTCAAAAGCAGTTAAAGTGGAGCTTTAGTGACTACGAAGTGATTATTGCCGGTGATAGAAAGGAAGCCATCACTGCTCTACGTCGTTATGAACCTAAAGTGGTGACTTTAGATTTGGGTTTACCGCCAGATGAAGCAAATGCCAGTGAAGGCCTGGCGACGTTAAAAGAAATGCTGGAGTTAAACCCAAAACTCAAAGTTATTGTTATTACCGGTAACGAAGATAAAGAGAACGCTCTAAGTGCGATTGCGATGGGAGCACATGATTTTTATCAAAAGCCGATTGACGACGACACCATGTCGGTGATTATCGCTAGGGCATTCTGGGTTGCTAATATAGAGCTCGAAAATGAAACTCTGAAGGGCGCCTCATTAGATAACAACGGCTTTTTAGGCAACTCACCACAAGTGCAGAAAGTCTGCCGCATGGTGGAGCGTATTGCGCCTACCGAGGTAACCACGTTATTGCTAGGTGAAAGTGGTACTGGTAAAGAAGTATTAGCTCGCGCTATTCACCAACAAAGCCCGCGCAAAGACCAACCTTTTATTGCTATTAACTGTGCCTCTATCCCCGAGAACTTGCTAGAAAGTGAGCTATTTGGTTTTGAGAAAGGTGCATTTACTGGGGCACATAAAACCACCGAAGGTAAAATTGAGTGCGCCAATGGCGGTACCTTATTCCTAGATGAAATTGGCGATATGCCCTATTCGCTTCAAGCTAAAATTCTTCGTTTCTTGCAAGAAAAAGTGGTGGAGCGAGTAGGCGGGCGCAAAGAAATAGCGGTGGATGTGAAAATTGTTTGTGCAACCCACCAAAACTTGCAAAACATGGTTGAGCAAAAAGAGTTCCGTGAAGATTTGTTTTACCGAATCAGTGAGATCACCATTAACATCCCGCCACTTCGCGACCGCGGTGAAGATGTGATTTTATTAGCACGGGCTTTCTTGCAAAACTATAACAAGCAAATGCAGCGCAATATTAATAACTTTAGTGACGATGCCATTACCGCCTTAAGCAGCCACCGTTGGCCGGGTAACATTCGAGAACTGCAAAACAAGGTGAAGTCGGCGGTTATCATGGCTGATAACAAGCAGATTACCGCAGATGACTTGGCCTTGCCGATTGGCGATGAAGAGCAAGTTAAACTGGCGCTGAATCTTCGCCATGTGCGTGAAGCGGCAGAGAAGCAAGCGATTAATAAAGCCTTAGCGCTAAGCAACGGCAATATTTCTAATACAGCTGGTCTGCTTGGTGTTACTCGCCCAACCTTGTATTCTTTGCTCGATAAATATGGTTTAAAAACTGACTAAGGTCGGTTTGTTTGTAAAGCGGCGAGAGTCGCTTGTTGTAGTTACTAAATTAGGCCCCACATGGACAAGTCACAAACAGAAATGAATATATTGGTCACCCCAGAGATGGCCAATTTCTCCGGTAAGATGCATGGTGGAGCCATGTTGAAAAAGTTGGATGAAGTGGCCTATACCACGGCTATTCAATATTGTGGAAATTACGCGGTAACGCTATCGGTAGACCAAGTATTATTTAAGAACCCGGTGGAGATAGGCGAGTTTGTTACCTTTTTGGCCTCGGTAAATTACACCGGTCGCACTTCCATGGAAATTGGCATAAAAGTAGTTGCCAAGAATCTTAAAGAGCAAACGGTTCGCCACACTCACTCTTGTTTCTTCACGATGGTTGCAGTTGATGAGCAAGGCAATTCTGCTGAGGTACCGCCGTTACAGCCAAGCACCGAAGTCGCTAAAAGGCGATTTAATGATGCGCTGCGACGCCGCCAGCGTAGAATGGAAAAAGCCTAAACGATAAAAAGGCCTGCAATATTTGCAGGCCTTTGTTTTGTTGGTACGTAAGGTTAATAGCCGTTAAGTCGGTCGATGTACTCCGGCAAAAATAGCGATATTTGCGGAATATAAGTAATCAGAATCAGGAAGAACAACAATAGGCTTAGCCAAGGTAAGCAAGCTTTAATCACCCATCCCATGCTCTTTCCAGTTATCCCCGCTGTAACAAAGAGGTTTAAACCAACAGGTGGTGTAAGCATACCGATTTCCATGTTCACTACCATAATGATCCCAAGGTGAATCGGGTCGATACCAAGTTGCGTAGCAATAGGGAACAAAATGGGAGCCATGATCAGCAAGATGGCTGAGGGCTCCATAAAGTTACCGGCAATCAGCAATAAGATATTTACCACCACCAAAAATGCCCAAGGTTGCAGGCCATAAGCAACTATCGACTCCGCAATCATGTGCGGGATCCGCTCGGTAGTTAATACATGAGCAAATAACATGGCATTAGCAATGATAAACAGCAGCATTATGCTCACTTTAGCGGCGTCTTTTAATACTTGACGTACCTCAGGGTCGCTTACCGACTTGAAAATGCTAATGGGGAATAACAATAAGTTTCGGCCTATAGCAGCGCCAAGGTTTTCACCCTCATTTTGCCACGCTTGATGTTTAATCGGGCCGATATCCCGATAGCCATATACCGAAACTAAAAATGCATAAATTGCGGCAACCGATGCCGCCTCGGTTGGGCTGGCTACACCTCCATAGATAGAGCCAAGTACAATCACAATCAGCATTAACCCACCAGTGGCCTTTAGTGCTGAAATTGCCCACTTCCTGCAACCAGGGTAGGCTTGAGCGGGCAAGTTTTTAATCCGCGCAACAATGTAGATAGCAATCATCAAGATCGTGCCCATCATGATGCCGGGGATAAAGCCGGCCATAAACATCCGAGAAGCTGAGACTTCGGTGGCAGCAGCGTACACCAGCATTACAATCGAAGGCGGGATGAGAATGCCTAAGGTTCCTGCATTGGCAATCACCCCCGCAGCAAGAGATTCTGGGTAGCCAGAGCGCACCATACCCGCAATCACAATCGAGCCAATGGCCGCAACGGTCGCAGGGCTTGAGCCAGATACCGCAGCAAACAGCATGCAGGCTAATACTGAGGCCATGGCTAAGCCACCACGAATATGCCCCACGCTATCCATAGCGAAGTTAATCAATCTGCGAGCCACTCCGCCAGTAGAAAGAAAGGCGGATGACAGAATAAAGAAGGGAATGGCTAATAAAGTGTAATGTTCAGAGGTGGCTTCAAATAGCTTTAATGCTACCGATGCCAAGGAGTCGTTTGAAAATAAAAGGATGGTTGTCATGCTGGCAAACCCAAGCGCAATGGCGATGGGCATACCAATAATCATGCAAACAAACAGTAGAATAAACAGAGTAAAAGTTGTCATGGTCAGTTCCTTTGCCGCAAGCGCTTATTGTTTTTTTAGTTCGTCGGCGAGTTGCATGCTTTCCTTGGCTTCGTCTGCCAAATGAAAACCATCTTGCTGGTTGGTGAATACTTTCCAGCCCACTTCCAAAAACCGAATTACCAGCAATACAAAACCAATGAACAATACACTCATGGTTTTCCATTTTTCGATGGGAAGGTCTTCCATTTCAATGCCGATGCGGGCCAGCTTGCTTAGGTATACCCAAGAGCCATACATAAATAAGCCGCAGTAAAACAAGCACAGCGCTAAGGCAACTAAGGTTAGCCACTTACGTTGAGTGGGAGGCAGCACTTTGACAAAGGCGTCTACACCAATGTGGGCGCCTTCTCGCACACCCCAGCTGGCACCAAGAAGTACTAACCAGGCCGAGCAGTACAAGGTGACTTCTTGCACCCAATGGATGCCAGAGTTGAATACAAAGCGCATGATTACTTCTACAAAAACCAGCAGCGTCATGGCGACCAGCAAGAATGCGATGAAGTTTTCTTCAAAGCGGCGAAACCAAGTAACAAAGGTCATGTGATGTCCTTATCGAAGAGCCAAAACCAAGGGAAGTTAGCGCAAGGCGAGGGGACCTTACGCCAACTCTGTTATTGGTTGGCCGCTACTGCAGCATCAATAATGTTTTTGCCAATTTCACTTTCGAATTGCTGCCAAACCGGTTTCATTGCTTCTACCCATTGCTGACGTTGCTCTGGACTTAATGAAATGATTTCTGAACGGTTTGAAGCCATGATATTGGCTTTATCTTTATCGGCTTTTTGCGCAGCAATCTGGTTGCCATGCGCAACGGCTTCGTCCAAGGCGGTTTTTAACTCGCTGCGAATGTCGTCGGGTAGCTCATGCCAAAACTCTGCAGAGGTTACTATTAAGTAGTCCAATACACCGTGGTTTGATTCGGTAATGCTGGCTTGAACCTCAAAGAATTTTTTTGAGTAAATGTTCGACCAAGTGTTCTCTTGTCCATCAATGGCGCGAGTTTGTAGTAGGGTGAATACTTCTGAAAAGGGCTTTTTAAGCGGCACAGCATCAACGGCTTCAAATTGAGCAGCTAATACATCGGAAGACATAATCCGGAATTTCTTACCTTTCGCATCGGCTGGTGTATAAAGTGGCTCGTTAGCAGATAGCTGCTTCATCCCGTTGTGCAGGTAGCCCAAACCCACTAAGCCTTTGCTCTCTAGTGAAGATAATAGTTCTTGGCCAGAGGGACTCGCTTGGAAGCGCTCTACTGCTGCCATGTCTTGAAATAGGAAAGGTAGGTCGAAGACCTGCAGTTTTTTGGTGTATTTTTTGAATTTAGATAGAGAGGGCGATATCAACTCCACATCACCTAGCAGTAAGGCTTCTAGCTCTTTACCATCTCCGTAAAGCTGAGAGTTAGGGTAAACCTTCACTTCTACTTTACCCGGTAAACGTTGGTCGACGAGCTCTTTAAACTTTAAGGCCATTTGACCTTTAGGGGTGTTCTCTGCAACAACATGTGAAAATTTTAGCTCGATAGGCGCAGCACTTAGGGTACTGGCAAATGCAAAACTTAAAGCGGCGAGCGTGCTTGCTAATAGCTTCATTATGTCCGTCCTTGTCTAGGGTTAGTTGTTTACAACGCTAAACCCTAGAGCAAGCAGCACGCCAAGTTTTCATGATTCTGGTAAGTGTTTGAATAGCTTGATTTAGTTATGCCTTTCTACAGCGGGAGATTAATTTTCTTGGTGAGGAATGGGGGGATCTCCCCCCGTGAGCTTTGGCTTAATGGGTCGGTTTCGACCCATTAAAAAGTATCATTATCTTTGTAGTCACCCTTGTCCAATTGATACTTCTTCATTTTCTCGTATAAGGTTTTACGACCTATTTGCAGTTCTTCTTGTACCGCTTTTAGTTGGCCATTATGGCGTTGTAAGGCATCTTGCAATAGGGTGCGTTCAAAGCGGTAAAGCTGCTCGGCCAGGTTGAGTGATTGCTGGTGGTTGTTACTCTCATTAAAAGCGGCTTCTTCGCCCATCAGTACCCAACGTTCTGCCAAGTTTCTCAGCTCACGCACATTACCAGGCCAATCATGGTTCATTAACTCCGCAAGACGGCCGGGTGATACCTCTGGGCTGTTAAGTTGATAGCGAGCAGCGGCTACTCGTAGGAAGTTTTCCAGCAACAGCGGGATATCTTCACTGCGCTCTCTCAAGGCAGGAATGTGTACCTCAACCACGTTTAGGCGATAATACAAATCACTACGAAACTTACCTTGCTCACCTAGTTCTTGTAAATCACTCTTGGTGGCGGCGATGACCCTAATGTTAAGAGAAGTGGCTTGATTACTGCCCAAAGGTTCCACGCTGCGCTCTTCTAGCACTCGGAGTAACTTTATTTGCAGTGCTATTGGCATGCTTTCAATTTCATCTAGAAATAAGGTGCCATGGTTAGCAAAGGCTATCTTTCCAATGCGTTTTTTTTGGGCGCCAGTAAATGCGCCAGCCTCATGACCAAAAAGCTCGCTTTCAATCATGGTCTCTGGCACTGCGCCGCAGTTAATCGCCACAAAAGGCTGTTTGGCGCGCACGCTATGGTCATGTAAAAAGCGCGCAACCAGTTCTTTACCGGTGCCTGTTTCACCATGAATTAATACATCAGCAGGGGTATCTTTAATATGGCTAAGAATTTTGCGCATGCGGGTGATTGCAGGCGTAGAGCCAAGTATCCGTGGTCCTGGGCCACTTTGAGCATCTAGTTCGGCTTTTAACTCGCGGTTTTCTAAGGTGAGGCGGCGTTTTTCTATGGCTCTTTGCAGAACATCTAACAAGTGGCTGGTGGAAAAAGGCTTCTCTAAGAAATCATAAGCACCATCGCGTATCGCCTTAATGGCCATAGATATATCACCATGGCCGGTAAGCAAAATAATCGGTAAATCGGCATCAATTTGATGGGCTTGTTGCATCATCTCTAAGCCGCTTAAACCTGGCATATTGATGTCTGAAATGATTACGCCTGGCCAGGTAGGTTTAATTTGCCGTAAAGCCTGTTCGGCATTTTCAAAGCGCAGACATTCGTAGTCTTCTAACTCTAAAGTTTGTCCCAGAGAGCGCAAAATATCGGGGTCGTCATCGATGATTATTACCGGTGTATACACAGTTACCTCTAGTGTTAACTATTAGCGGGTGGGGTGTGAGTGCGTAAACGAATAACAAACTCAGGGCCAATATCCGCTAAGTTACTCACGCTCAGTTCGCCTTCAAAAGACTCGATTAAACGTTTAGATATTGCCATGCCTAAACCCAAGCCTTGCTTTTTAGTGGTAAAGAAGGGCTCAAAAATACGTTGAAGTTGCTCCTCACTGAGCATTGGGCCATTGTCCCAAATGGCAATGCATTGCCAACCTCCCTGCTGATATTGGCGAATGCCTAAGCGGGCATTTTGCATACCTTCTAGGGCATCGATGGCGTTATTGATCAGGTTAATGAGGACTTGTTCCAGCTGTATCGGTTCAGCTTTAACCCACTGTTCATCTTGGCCACTAAACTCAATTTTAATCCCGTTAGATACGATACGATTTGCTAGTATCGATAATGCAGCGTTAATTGATACCGCGCTAGATACTGCGCTGGTTTGCCCACTGGATTTACGCGAGAAAATTTTAAATTTGGCAATCATTTTGCTCATCATGGAGGTGAGCTTGATGATGTCTTGTAGGTTGTGGGTGACTTGCTGATGATTGTGCTTTTGTTGAAAACGCAGGGCGTTCTCTGCATAGCTCTGCATGGCAGTGAGAGGCTGATTTAGTTCATGATTAATACCAGCAGAGAGCTCGCCAAGCGTGGCTAGTTTGGCTGCTTGCACCAGTTCACCTTCGGTTTTCTTTAAGGTGTTAGCAGTACGTCGATAGTCATCAATGGCTTGCTGTAGTTGCTGGTTGCTTTGGGTGAGTTCGGTAGTACGCTGCTGCACACTTACCTCTAATTGTTGATTAGCTTGAGCTTGCATTAATCGGCTCAACTGAAGCTGGCGCCAATACAAATAAAGCAATACCCCACCTAGATAAAACAGTGAACTTAAAAACAGCGCCTCGGCAATCTCACCTTTATAACCACTGTCCTTGGACAAGGCATATAGCCGCCAGCCGGCAGTGGGGAGCACGCGGTTGGTACTAATATAATTAACCCGTTGCCCGCCATAATTGGGCAGATTAATACTATTCGGACGTAGGTCTTGCGCCATATTTGTTAGCTGGTGTTCGCCATATTGGCGAGAGTTGATCAGTTGTTGGCGCAAAGACTCAGGTAAGGCTTTAATACTGCTATACAGCCAGTGCGCTTTTGAGGCGTAAAACACCACTCCGTGTTTGTCGGTAAGCAGGTATTCAAAGTTAGGATCACGCCAGCTTTTATCAATGATGTTAAGCGCGACTTTTACCACTAGTACCCCAATAACTCGCTGTTGCAGCTTTACGGGGGCCGAAAAATAATAGCCGCGAATGCCCGAACGAGAGCCCAAAGCAAAGTACTGCCCATACTTACCTAAAATAGCGGTTTGAAAATAAGGCCGATAACTGTAGTTGCTGCCAACAAACGAGCGGGCACTTTGCCAGTTGCTGGAAGCTAAAGTCATGCCACTGGGGTCTAGCAAATAGGTAACGTCACTACCTTGCAACTCATTAATATGTTGTAGATAAAGATTGAGCGCGTGGCGGCGCTGGCTAGTGACGTTTAGACTTAGTGGCTCAATTAATTGCTGTTGAATCGCCAGTACTTTCGGAAAATTCCTGAATCTATCCAACTCATGTTGAATACTGCGTTGTAAGCGTTGGCTCTCTTCAAGTAATTGGCTTTGTTGCTGTTGCTTTGCTTGGTATTGCGCGGTGACACCGGCCAGTAACAAAAGTAGCAACCAACCCAGTACCAACAACAGCTTCTGCTTTAATGACATTTGGTTTTTTGAACGCTGTTCCATCGCGAACCAATTAAATAAGGCAATAAAATAAGCTTATATAACAATTGCAGATATTGCTGGTTGTTCAGTCACATAGTGTAAATTGTGAACGAATTTATCGATCTTAGCCGACCATATATTACCTACGGTTATAAAAAATCCCCTTTTATTCTTTATTGTCTTAGGGCGTGCTTGAGTAGACTAGCTGCAATTGTGAATCTAGGGTGCGATAAAATGCTGTTAAAGGAACTTTCGTCATTGGCTAGCCCATTGTCTGAGCAACAGGTTAGCCTGCTGCAACAGGCAACGGCTGAGCTGTCGGTAACTCAACTCGCTTGGGTAAGTGGTTACCTAGCGGGCGTAGGACAAAACGCGGGGCAATTAGCACCGCTTGCGCAAGCACAACCTGCGGGCAAACTAACTATTCTTTACGCTTCTCAAACGGGTAATGCTAAAGGGGTTGCAGAAGAGTTGCATGCTGCTGCTCAAGCTCAAGATATTAATGCTCAAGTTGTTAATGTGGCTGATTACAAAGCAAAAAGTCTGAAGAACGAAACTCACTTGCTGATTGTTGCCAGTACTAACGGTGAAGGCGAGCCGCCCGATGACGCGATTGAGTTCCATGAATTCTTGGCCTCTAAGAAAGCACCAAAACTAGATAACCTTAAGTACAGCGTATTGGCCTTAGGTGATTCAAGCTACGAGTTCTTCTGCCAAACCGGTAAAGACTTTGATGAGCGTTTAGCTGCTTTAGGCGCAGAGCGTGTATGTGAGCGTGTTGATTGTGATGTTGATTATGACAAAGACGCTGCCAGCTGGACTGAGCAAGCATTAGCCGAAGTTAAGCAAACCTTAAGCGCAGAAGCGACTGGCTCGGTGGTTAGCTTGCCGGTAAACGCTCCAGCAGCTAGTCAATACAATAAAAAGAACCCTTATGCTGCTGAATTGAGCTTAAGCCAGAAGATCACTGGTCGTGATTCAGCGAAAGATGTTCGCCATGTTGAAATTGATTTAGCTGATTCAGGCATTCAATACCAAGCCGGTGATGCTTTAGGTGTATGGTTTGAAAATGACCGCGAGTTAGTGGCCAAAATTATCGCGCGTTTAGGTCTAAAAGAAGACCAAACCGTTAGTATTGACGAGCAAGAATTTAGTTTAGCCGACGCACTAACTGAAAAGTTAGAAATTACTCAAACTAGTGGCGCCTTTGTTGAAGCTTGGGCTAATTGGTCTGCCAGCAAAAAGCTACAAACTGTGGTTGCCGATAAAGACAAACTGCGAGAGTACGCCGCTAATCATCAAGTGATTGATGTATTGCTAGAGAAAAAAGCCAAAGTGGCTGCACAAGATTTTGTTGATGCTTTGCGTAAAATTACTCCGCGACTTTACTCTATTGCCTCTGCACAAGCAGAAGTAGAAGAAGAGGTTCATTTAACGGTTGGTGTAGTGAGCTACCAACAAGGTGATGAACAGCGCTTGGGTGGGGCTTCTGGTTTCTTAGGTGCACGTGCTGAAGAAGGCGCTCAAGTTAAGGTATTTGTTGAGCATAACGACAACTTCCGCTTGCCAAGCAACCCTGATACGCCGGTAATTATGGTTGGTCCAGGTACGGGTATCGCGCCATTCCGCGCATTTATGCAACAGCGTGATGCCAGCGATGCTGAGGGCAAAAACTGGTTGTTCTTTGGTGACCAAACCTTTACTCAAGACTTCTTATATCAAACCGAATGGCAAGGCTACTTGAAATCAGGCTTGTTAAGTAAGTTAGACGTAGCATTCTCGCGTGATCAAGCGGAGAAAATCTATGTGCAAGATCGCCTAAGAGAAAATGCTGAAGAAGTTTTCCAATGGTTAGAAGAAGGTGCCCACCTATACATTTGTGGTGACGCAAACCGCATGGCGAAAGATGTTCACCAAGCCCTTATCGATATTATTGCTGAGCAAGGCAAACAAAGCCCTGAGCAAGCAGAAGAGTATTTAAAACAGTTACGCAGCGCTAAGCGTTACCAAAAGGATGTTTACTAATGAGTTCGGATCTAATTGTTGAAGGCAAGTTGTCAGATAATGAGCGCCTAAAGCGAGAGAGTAACTTCCTGCGAGGCACTATTGAAGCTGACCTAAGTGATCGAATCACTGGTGGATTTACAGCAGATAACTTTCAGTTAATTCGTTTCCACGGTATGTACCAGCAAGATGACCGTGATATTCGTGCCGAGCGAACCAAGCAAAAGCTAGAGCCGCTGCACAATGTAATGTTACGTGCGCGTATGCCAGGTGGGATTATTCAGCCTAAGCAGTGGTTGGCCATTGATAAGTTTGCTACCGACCACACTATGTATGGCAGTATTCGTTTAACCACGCGTCAAACTTTCCAGTTTCACGGTGTGTTAAAGCCAAACATTAAATTAATGCACCAAACACTTAACAGTATTGGCATTGATTCTATTGCAACCGCCGGTGATGTTAACCGAAACGTATTATGTACCAGTAATCCGGTTGAATCTGAACTGCACCAAGAAGCTTACGAGTGGGCTACGAAAATCAGTGAGCACTTATTACCTAAAACTCGCGCCTACGCCGAGATTTGGCTAGATGGTGAAAAGGTTGAAGGTGGTGAAGAAGAGCCGATTTTAGGTTCAAACTACTTACCACGTAAGTTTAAAACCACGGTAGTGATCCCGCCTCATAATGACATTGACGTACACGCTAATGACCTTAATTTTGTCGCGATTGCTGATAACGGCAAGTTAGTAGGTTTTAACGTATTGGTAGGCGGCGGCCTAGCGATGACTCACGGTGATAAGTCTACTTACCCGCGTCGCGCCGATGACTTTGGTTTTGTTCCTCTTGATAAAACCTTAGATGTGGCTGCGGCAGTGGTAACTACGCAGCGCGATTGGGGTAACCGAGTTAACCGCAAAAATGCTAAAACCAAATACACGCTTGACCGTGTGGGTAGCGATACCTTTAAGCAAGAAGTTGAAAAGCGTGCTGGCATTAATTTCGAAGCAAGTCGCCCCTACGAGTTTACCTCTCGGGGTGATCGTATTGGTTGGGTTGAAGGTATTGATGGTAAGTACCACTTAACAGTGTTTATTGAAAATGGCCGCTTGCTAGATTACCCAGAAAAGGCCTTGAAAACCGGCGTTGCCAAAATTGCTGAAATTCACAAAGGTGATTTCCGCATGACCGCCAATCAAAACTTAGTGATTGCTGGTGTGCCTGCGAAAGACAAAGCCAAAATAGAAAAGCTTGCACGTGAACATGGCTTAATTAATGATAGCCACAGTGCCCAGCGTGTAAACTCGATGGCTTGCGTGGCATTTCCAACTTGCCCGTTAGCAATGGCAGAAGCAGAGCGCTACTTGCCTGGCTTAGTGGACGATGTTGAGCAGCTATTGGCTAAACATGCCATGAACGATGAGCACATTATTTTGCGAGTAACTGGTTGTCCTAACGGTTGTGGCCGCGCAATGCTTGCCGAAGCAGGCTTGGTGGGCAAAGGACCAGGCAAGTACAACTTATATCTAGGTGGTAACCAAAGCGGAACACGTATTCCAAAACTCTATTTAGAGGGTATTGGTGAGCAAGAAATCTTGTCTGAATTAGACGGTTTAATTGCTCGCTGGGCTAAAGAGCGTGAGCAAGATGAAGCTTTTGGTGACTTTGTAATTCGTGCTGGAATTGTCGCTGAAGTAAAAGTAAGCGTTAGGGATTTTCATGACTAGCTTAGATTTGGAGCAACTTCAGTCGCTCCCAGTTGAGTTAAGAAATGCCGAGTTATCTTCATTAAACAATGAACTTGAGTCGATGACTGCACAACAACGTGCAGCTTGGGCCCTAGAGAACTTGCCGCAGCAAGTGGTATTGACCTCTAGCTTTGGCATTCAAGCAGCGGTTAGTTTGCATCTTTTGACGCAAATCAAGCCCGATATTCCGGTAATACTTACCGATACTGGCTACTTGTTTCCTGAAACATATCGTTTTATTGACGAGCTAACTGAACGCCTAAACCTGAACTTGCAGGTATATCAGTCGAATCAGTCTAACGCCTGGCAAGAAGCGCGTTTTGGCAAGCTTTGGGAGCAAGGTGTTGAAGGCTTAAAGCAATACAACACCTTGAATAAAGTTGAGCCTATGCAGCGCGCTTTTAAAGAGCTAGACGTTAAGAGCTGGTTCTCGGGTTTGCGTCGCAGTCAGTCGTCTTCTCGTTCAGACTTACCGGTGCTGCAAATACAAAACGGTGCCTTCAAAATATTACCCATTATCGATTGGAGTAATAAAGATGTGCACTACTACTTAAAAGAGCACAACTTGCCTTATCATCCTTTGTGGGAGCAAGGTTATGTGTCGGTGGGAGACGTGCAAACGTCACAGCCACTGCAAGCGGGAATGAGTGAAGAAGATACTCGCTTCTTTGGTTTGAAGCGAGAATGTGGTTTACACGAAGAAGTGGCTGGCAGCGGTATTTAAAGTTGCCAGAGTTAAACAAAAACGCGGCTTTAGCCGCGTTTTTTGATCTTGGCTTAGTGCAGCTCAAAATAGCTATGTAATAGTTGCTCTAAATGCTCTTGATAAGAAGCAATAGGCTGTGTGGTAATCAGTTTAGCTAGCTCATCACCAATGGGAGTGAAGCGATGGTAAAGCAGTCGAGAGCCCTTAAAGCGCGGCTTTAAGGCATAGTGGGCTTGCCCGTGTCTTAATGGCGTTTCATGATGCGCAGAGGGGCGGATTTCAAGCTCTCGGTCAAATATTAAGCCTAAGTCAGTGAGCTGTAGAATATGGTGGTAAGGCATGCGGTGCTGGCCAAGCGAAATTTTATCTATTTTTGCTCTTACCAAGCCTAAGTTACTGGCAGGCCTTGCCACACCAGTGAGTATTTTGTTGTTGGATTCACCACCAAGCACAGAGCTTAATTCGCAAGCCGTTTGAAACCACATTGCCTCGCGCTGAGTCATAAGCTTAAGAGTGCGTAAGGCCTTTACTGAAAAACTGCCTGGCGTCGCAAGTTCTTGGCTAAGAATGTCGGCCCATAACATTTGCATTGATTTAACTTGAGTATTGCTCGCTAGTTGCAAAAATTCCGTCATCCAATCGGCGTCGGGTTCACTGCCCACATCTTGTTCGCTAGTTTTTTGTGCTGCAAAGTAAAAAATATTTTCTAGATTTTTTTGCTGAGTGGCTAGCTCAACGGTAACCCTGGCTTGGGCTCGCTGTGACCAAGTAGACGCTGCTTTTTCTTTATGTAGCAAAGCATCTAAACCACGCCGCTTGGCTATTTTGGCTAGTTGCAGCTTGCTGTTCTCAACTTGGCTATTTTTGTTCTCAGTGATCGACTTATCTGACATGAAATGCTCCTCGCTGCCTCATTTTTACTGAGGATTCATTAATAAAGCAAGTTTGCATTCATTGTTAAAAGTGTTAAATTTAGGTTAACTGGTGAAAAAAGGGGGGTGGTTGTGTTAAAAAACCTTACCGTATGGACTAAACGACATAAAGTACTAACCGTGTTAATGAGCGCTTATGTGCTTAGCTTGTTGGTGCTAATGACCATGTTTGAATAGGCGTAAATAGCTTACGCCTATTCAATTTGCCGGCATGTTGTTTAGATATTAGCCTTGATTAATCCTATCACCTGCTCGATTTCTTGCTGATTCAACTCGCCATCCTTGGCAAATAATACAGTTCCTCCAGCATCGAGTAAAATGATTGCTGAAGACTTCGCTTTGATTTTCCAAAGCTCAAATAGCTCACCTTCTTTATCCAAAACAAAGCTGGCTTGTGGAAAGGTTTTTTTGTTCTTTTTGAGTTTATTTTTAACAAATCCCGAGGTACCAAAAATAGCGTCATCTAGGTTAACGATTGTCACCGTCTGGTATACATCATCGCTAAGCTTGGCTTGTTTTACCGCTTCGATCATCGGCGCATTTAGCTCTTTGGCGCTGGTTCGGCCAGCCATTGCTTGAATCAGCCTTACCTTGCCATTTAATTGCTGAGTGTTCCAGGCGCTGTAACTAATGTCATCACCAGCGAGCTGCAATTCGCCAGCGTTGTTAATGTCAATGCTTGGTAGATTGCCGCCAGTGTTTATATTAAGCGCCATAGCCCATGCTGGTAGTAGAATTAAAAGTAGTAATAGATGTTTCACGTGATGATCCCTTATATTTGGCTGAGTTTTTCAGGTCAGACCTGTGTGAAACATTTATAACAAAAAATCAACAATCTTTAATAGAGAGCATCACTGATCAATTGCACTTCTGCGAGCAGCATCTCTTTTATCAGTTCTGAAGAGCCTGAAACAAGGGTGTGGGCACTATCACCAATAATTATCGTTGGCCCTTCAATGCCACTGTTGGCATCAATGGTTAGCCAAGCGGGCGAGGCGCTTCCAACACTGTCGGCGGGATACACCATGTACAGTGGATAGTTAGGAGCCAGTTCGCTTAATACTAGCGCGAGTAATAAGGCGCGTTCATCGCTATCGGCTCGGTTGTCTTTTAATACATCAACCGGAGTAGTAAAGCTGTAATTGTTCTCCTGTTTGCTGGGGATAGTAAGCAACCAAGCTTGAGCCTCTGCTAGAGAGCGATTTAAATCTCCCTGCTGGGTGAAGTGCTCAACAATTGGATTCACACGGTCACGGTTTTGATAAAACAATTGCGAATAATTTGGCCGAACACAGGGATACTGAGCACCTTGTGGGTGCAGGCATGGCAGTAGACCTAGGTGGCGAAAAGCATCGTGAGTGTATTGTTCATAGGCATCCCACAGCATTTTTGAAGAAGGGCTGTCGCTGTCAGAGCGCAGCGCTTGGAGGATGTCATCTAAACGGGTTTCGGGGTCGTCTACATATTGATTTATCATTGCCACAGCATGTTCCAAGCGCGGGCCTAGATAAGCACTAATGGCTTGGGAGGGGTAAGTTAGGCTGTAACTGAGTCGAAAGGTTTCAACTTCTGACTGATGAACTAAATCTTCAGAAAATTGCAGTTTGAGTTGTTGAAACTGACCTTGAGTGTCTGACCATTGCCATTCACCATAAAATGAATTGTCATTGATTTGCTGATTGGCGGTAATGCTAAGAGACTGATTACTATAAAGTAAGGCGCTTAATAGAAGCATGCCTAGTGCAACAGTTCGACTCATAATCGCCTCTCAGTGCTAATTAGCTATACCTTAAGTAAATAGCACTGATTGGCGAGTTTGCTAAATTTTGTTAACGATTTGTTACTCTGGGCAGGTGCCTTTTTGGTAAGTGCTTAACTCTGGATCACCACAGGCTGAGCAAGCATTGCCATATTCTTTCAACTCACCGTTTACTTCGCCGCAAACTGGATCGTATTCCATGGTACAAACCTGTGGGCGAGGCTCCTCACAGCTTCCATCCGCTTTGAGCGTAGACTCTGGGGCTTGGCTACAGGCTATTAGAATTAATGAAAAAAATGCGATAACAACGTGCTTAATCATGAGCAATCACCTAAACTTTTAAAGGCTTTAGATTGTAGATGATCAACTTATGAAACGTCGACTAAAATGCGCTTTTATTACTATGTTTCTATTGGCTTTTTCGGCTGTTGCTGGGCCGATTATTGTACAAAAAAGTTCAGACCCAAATAAAGTTGATGCCTTTGAGTTAAAAAAAGAATTACTCGAGCAACATATGTGGCAGGAGCAAATGCGCAGTGAAGCCCAGCTTCAATGGCTAAGAGAGTTGCCGGTAGGCTGTGTTTTTACTGCAGTGGGCGACTATCAATGTGGCTTAAACTGGTATCGACCTTATCGTTATCAGCAACAACAGTTGTATATTCATATCCCTGACCCTGAAACCTCTCGCAGAAATACACATTAGCTTCAATAATTTGTGGCGTTAAGTGCTATTCTAAGCGCTGGTTTTTGCTTTCAAACATGTTTTATTTATGCATATTCATATTTTAGGTATTTGTGGCACTTTTATGGGTGGATTGGCAATGCTCGCGCGCGAGTCGGGCATGCGTGTAACGGGTAGTGACTTAAATGTATACCCGCCAATGAGCACGCAATTGGAGTCTTTAGGAATTGAGCTAATCAAAGGCTACGACCCATCACAATTAGATCCAGCGCCCGATTTAGTGGTGATAGGTAATGCCATGAGTCGTGGTAATCCCTGTGTAGAATATGTGCTCGATAAAGGCCTTAAATACTGCTCTGGTCCTGAGTGGCTTAAACAGTATATCTTGCCCGAGAAATGGGTATTGGCAGTGGCAGGAACACATGGGAAAACCACTACCGCGAGTATGCTAGCGTGGATATTGGAAGATAACGATATGTCACCCGGTTACCTTATTGGTGGTGTTCCACGTAATTTTTCTGGC
The DNA here is from genome assembly GCF_019670125.1 of Agarivorans aestuarii. Classification (NCBI taxonomy): domain Bacteria; kingdom Pseudomonadati; phylum Pseudomonadota; class Gammaproteobacteria; order Alteromonadales; family Alteromonadaceae; genus Agarivorans; species Agarivorans aestuarii. Next base: position 3,933,145 of record NZ_AP023033.1, on the reverse strand, counting down.
TCTGCTCGTTTAGGTGATACGCCGTTTTTTGTGGTTGAAGCTGACGAGTATGACAGTGCCTTTTTCGATAAACGTTCTAAGTTTGTTCACTACCAACCACGAACTTTAGTTTTGAACAATTTAGAATATGATCATGCAGACATATTTGACGACTTGGCTGCAATTCAAAAGCAGTTTCATCACTTAATGAGAATAGTGCCAGCTTCTGGCCGAGTTATCGCGCCAAAAAATAATGAAGCAATTCAGCAGGTTATTAAGCAAGGTTGTTGGTCTGATCTGGAGCAAACTGGAAAGGGTGAAGCGTGGCAGTGGCACGCTAATAAAAGTGATTGTAGCGAGCTGGATATAGTATTAAATGGTCAACCCCAAGGTATTTTAAGTTGGGATTTAATTGGTCAGCACAATGCTGAGAACGCCTTAATGGCAATAGCCGCAGCTCGTCATGTTGGGGTTTTGCCTAGCCTTGCCATTAACAGTTTGCAGAAATTCTTACCGCCAAAACGACGCCTAGAGTTGCTCGCTGAGAATAATGGTACGCGTTTATTTGACGATTTTGCCCACCACCCCAGTGCAATTGGCAGTACCCTCGATGGATTACGCGCTCAAGTTGGCAAGCAGAGGATTATTGCTATTCTTGAAGCGCGTTCCAACACCATGAAAATGGGTGTGCATCAAGAGCGCTTGGCTGAAAGTTTACAGGTGGCCGACATGGTCTTTCTGTATCAGCCGGATGAAAATAACCAATATATTGCCAATACCGCCGCAAAGCTTAAGCATGCTCAGGTAGCAACTAGTGTTAATGACATTGTTGAGCTGGTGGCTGAAGTATTAACTGAAGGCGACCAAGTATTGGTAATGAGTAACGGTGGGTTTGAAGGAATACACGCTAAGCTTAGCGAGGTAATTAAGCATTAAAAAAGGGCCCTTAGGGCCCTTGCTACTTACTTACCCGGTGGGCGTAGTAGTGACAATACAAAGTCATTCAAGAAATCTACAACTTCTTGGCGCTCTGGGCTGTCAGGTCGATTAATCATTTGTACAGCTAGGTACAATCCTGCGTTAACCGCTTGAGCAGCTTGTAAAGCATTAAGTGCGCTACTGATTTCTTGGCTATCGAAGCCAGATTGAATGCTTTCACCAATTTGTTGGTTGATTTTAGCCATTACAGCGCTAAAGCGTGGCCATACGTCTTCACGTACTGAAGAGCTCCACTCTAGCCAAATGTGAGTTACATCTGAGTTGCTGTAAGCAAGTTCTACCAAAGCTGACAAGTGATGCTGAATGGCAGCAATCGCATTTTCGTCAGTAGGGTAAGTTTGTTCAACCAGACCTAACATGGTTTGTTCTACCTCTGATAGAACAGCATCAACGAGGTCTTCGCGGGTATTAAAGTAGTTAAATACGGTTGCTACCGATACGTTTGCTAATTCAGCGATTTCGGCGTGACCTGCACGACCAATACCACGACGGGCAAAGATTTCAACAGCGCATTGCATGAGCTGCTTACGGCGAACTTCCGGCGACAGCCGGGTACGGCGTCTTAAGGTGCTAGTTTGCATAGTTTGTTCTCGCGTTTGTTATTTCATTTATTATTTTTTATGAGGCATTTCTTGTTTACCATTTCGGATAAAAATCATCTAAAATGTGTCGTTCAGTGAAAAAGAACTGACGACATGCGAATGCCTTTCAATTAAATCATAGTGTATTTACAAGCTAATTAATAGCTATTGATATAAACAACTAATAATTTGTTTGTTAATTTATTGATAATTCGTATATTTGTTTTTCTTTTCTCATTCATGCTAGGTAAGTTTTTGCTGAGATACTCAGCCAATTGATAGGTCGACATTATGAAACATCGCGTAGAAGAAATGATCAGCGAGCAGGAAATTGCTCAACGAGTAGCAGAAATAGGTAAAGAGATTGAACAAAAGTTCTCTTCTGACCGTAAATTGGTACTGGTTGGCTTATTGCGTGGCTCTTGCATTTTTCTGTCTGATTTGGCGCGTAAAATTGATCGTAGCTTAACGCTCGATTTCATGACGGTATCCAGCTATGGCAGTAGTATGGTAAGTACCCGAGATGTTCGTGTACTAAAAGATTTAGATGATGATATTAAAGGCTGTGACGTGATCATTGTTGAAGATATCATCGATACAGGTAATACCTTAAGTAAAGTAAGAGAGATGTTGTCGCTGCGTGAACCGCACAGTGTATCTATTTGTACTTTGTTGGATAAGCCCTCACGTCGCGAAGTTGAAGTACCGGTTGATTGGGCTGGTTTTAGTATTCCTGACGAATTTGTAATTGGTTATGGCCTTGATTTTGACCAGTACTACCGCAATCTACCCTATGTGGGCAAAGTGATACCGCTAGACTAAGTGGTTAATCATTGGGCCCTAAGGGCCCATTTTTATTGTTAATTTAAGTTGTGATTATGCAGGCGTTAGCGATTCAAGGTTTGAAGAAAACCTACCCCGGTGGGGTGCAAGCGGTAAAAGGCTTCGATTTGGTAGTTGAGCAAGGTGATTTCTTTGCGTTGTTAGGCCCAAATGGAGCGGGTAAGTCGACCTCGATTGGGGTGATTACCTCTTTGGTAAATAAGTCTGCTGGCTCGGTTAAGATTTTTGGGCATGACATTGATACCGATTTGGAAGCGGCCAAGTCTTATGTTGGCCTTGTTCCCCAAGAGTTTAACTTCAACCAATTTGAAACAGTGTTGCAAATTGTGGTGAATCAAGCAGGTTACTATGGCGTGCCGCGGCCTCTTGCTATGCAGCGCGCAGAAAAGTACCTCGCCCAATTGGATTTGTGGGAAAAGCGCAATGCTCGAGCGCGCGAATTATCCGGTGGCATGAAGCGCCGATTGATGATTGCGCGTGCTTTAATGCATGAGCCAAAGTTGCTTATCTTGGATGAGCCTACCGCTGGGGTAGACATAGAGTTACGTCGTTCAATGTGGGACTTCTTAAAACAGCTTAATAGCCAAGGCATAACCATTATTTTAACTACTCACTACTTAGAAGAAGCTGAAATGCTGTGCCGCAATATCGGTATTATTGATAAGGGTGAACTGGTAGAAAACACTTCAATGAAGCAGCTTCTCTCGAAGTTAAACCTAGAAACCTTTATTTTTGATATTGAAAGCCGCCAGCAAGCAGTGGAGCTAGCGGGTTTTGAGTCACGCTTAGTTGACGACCACACCTTGGAAGTTGATGTAGAAAAAAGCCAAGGCTTAAATGCGGTGTTTCGCTTGCTGGATGAAACCGGGGTGGTGGTTCATAGCATGCGCAATAAAGCCAACCGTTTAGAAGAATTGTTTGTGACCCTAGTGGCTCAAGGGAGGCAAGCATGAAGCTCGCATTGTACGGCACGGCACTAAAAAGCATTTTAAGCAAAGAGATCATTCGCTTTGGGCGCATTTGGGTGCAAACCTTGGTACCGCCTGCCATTACCATGAGCCTGTATTTTGTTATTTTTGGTAACCTGATTGGTTCGCGAATTGGCCAAATGGGTGGCTATAGCTACATGGAATTTATTGTTCCAGGTTTGATTATGATGTCGGTGATTACCAACTCATACTCTAATGTAGCGTCTTCGTTTTTTAGCTGTAAGTTTCAGCGAAACATCGAAGAGTTACTGGTAGCCCCAGTGCCTAACTACATCATTATTTTTGGTTTTGTTGGTGGTGGTGTTGCTCGCGGCTTATGTGTTGGCTTTATTGTAACAATGGTATCGCTATTCTTTGTTCCTCTGCAGTTACACAGCGTTGTCGCGATTATGCTCACGGTGTTGTTAACCTCAATATTGTTTGCATTAGGTGGGCTTATTAACGCGATTTACGCCAACACCTTTGATGACATTAGCATAATCCCTACCTTTATCTTAACGCCACTTACTTACTTGGGAGGAGTATTCTATTCAATTAGTTTACTGCCTGAGTTTTGGCAAGGGGTCTCCCAAATCAACCCGATTGTTTACATGGTTAACGCCTTTCGGTTTGGCTTCTTGGGCATAAGCGATGTATCGCTGTATTTATCATTTAGCATGATCTTGGGCTTCATTGCCATTTTGTATGCTTGGGCGTATATCTTAATCAAACGTGGTTATGGGTTGAGAGCGTAATGGAAGGCAACTCTCGTAGCGTTAGCTCTAACCAGCAAGGTATTCACGAAAACTTAAACAAGGTGGTACAGCGCCACCTTGATGAAGAGTTCAAAAAGCCTTATCGCCAGCATACTCTAGAAGCATTTTTGCAGTTAGAAAAGCAGGTAGAGGTGGCGGCGCGACCTCTAGTGTTTGATTCTTGCTGTGGCACAGGTGTTAGCACCGCGGCCTTAGCTGAGCTGCATCCAGATGCGCTGGTCATTGGTATGGACAAATCGGCCCACCGTTTAACTAAGCACCAGGCGCATTTTGACCAAGCGGGGCAAAACTACTTGTTATTGCAAGTGGATTTAAACGATTTTTGGCGTTTGGCCGTGGAAGCTGGGTGGCAGCCTAGTCATCATTACATCTTGTACCCGAATCCTTGGCCAAAGTCGCGACACTTGCAGCGTCGTTGGCACGGTAGTGCCGTGTTCCCTTATTTGCTTAAGCTTGGTGGGCAACTCGAACTGCGCAGTAACTGGCAAACTTACTTGGAAGAGTTTCAAGTAGCGCTAGAATTAGCTGGCCATTCAAGCCAGCTAAATAGCTTTAAAACCGATACACCAATTACTGCTTTTGAACGTAAGTATCAAAACAGTGGCCAGCAACTTTGGCAGCTGCGTAGCCACTTAGCTTAGCTAATGCTTAGCGTGTTGTTGCGCTTCCAAATGGGCTATTCCAGCATCAAATAGTTGGTATAGCCCTTCCAGTACTTTACTCGCCTGCTGAAAATACTCATTCACCGAAATAGTCGGCTGAGGTTTGTTGATCAACTCGACCTCTATGGTATCAAGTAGCTGTTCCAACAAGGGCTGATAAGCCGGGTCATTGGGAATAAAGCTGTGAGCAAAATGGTTGAGTGATTGCGAATCAATTTGGGCAATTTTGTTGTGCAAGAAGGCCAAACGGATCCGCTCAACACTGCTGCTTTGTTTGGCGGCTGCCAAACCGCTGCCTAGCGCCCTTACTTGACCAATTGATTCAGCTGTTTCCAACAGTTCAAACCACAAAAAGTCGATGTTTTTATGTTGCTTGCTTAGGCTAGATAAGCAGTAAAAACTGGCTAGGTCTTGTGACAAAAACAGCAAGTTTTTGATCATCAAACTGTGTTGAGCAATATTGTTTTCTAAGTTATTGCTTGGCCAATTTTGCTGTAGCCTTGGCCAGTGTTGATTAAAGCTATCCCAGCGAGCTTGGCGCGATACAAAGCTGTCTTCGCTTAAACTGAGGTGAGCGCTTACAATTTGCTTTTGTTGCGCATTTAATGCGGCAGATTGCTGTTGGTCGCCATTTAGAATGGCACAACTTAGGCCGCGATGTTTTTGCAGCGATACCACTAGGTTTTTTAGTAGCTTTAAGGCTGCAAGGCCAGCGTACTGCTGCTGAGTACGGCGCTTGGCTAATAACCAAGAGATAGCAATTGATATTAGCAGTAGGCTAATTACGCTAGTGGCAATAATAACGCTAGTATTCATATTACGCTCCTTGCTGACTTAACACGCTAAGGTGTTTGGCAATGTCGGCGCTTTGCTCGGCACTGGCGGTGTTCTCTCGGGCGGAGTCTGCTACTTGGTTGATGTGAGCAGAAAGCTCGATAGTTGCCGCGTGTTGTTGTTCACTGTTGCTCGCTATCATTTCTGTTTGGGCTTGAAGCTCTTGGTTTTTGGTGTAAATCAGCTTAAGTTGCTGGCGTGAATTATCCACAGTGTCTTGAATCTCTTGAGCTTGGGTGGTTAGTTGAGTGATGTGCTCGAGCACTTCATTAATGTTGCGTTGTACTTCACGCATACTGTCGCTGATTTCGTTGGCAGATTGATGACTGCGGTTAGCAAGGTTTCTAACTTCATTAGCTACAATGGCAAAGCCGCGACCATGCTCACCTGCACGAGCGGCTTCGATGGAGGCGTTAAGTGCCAATAAATTAGTTTGTTCGGCTATTTCTTCAATGGTTTTTGAAATGCTGCTTACGGTGTTCGATTTTTGGTGTAATTGGGTGACCTTCTCAAGGCTAACTTCACCTTTAGCCACCATTTTTTCGGTACCCTGCTGAGCGACTAAGGCGGCCTCTTGGCCCAGCTCAGAGAAGCGTTTGGCTTCAAAGCTGGCTTCTGCCACCAGCTTAACTTGCTCGGCAACATCTTTAATGCTTTCACTCATTTCTACCACTGCGCTGGCAGAGGCTTGGCTAGCATCTGCTTGCTGAACGGCGCCAGAGGCCACCGACTGAGCCTGTAATGACAGTTCTTTTGAGCAGTGACTGATTTCGTCTAAGGCATCTTGCTGTTCTAATACTCGGCGTTGCTGTTCTCTTAGCAGTTCGAGTTGCTGGTGGCGAGTATCTTGGAATAGGTAGCTGGCTAAGCCTTTGCTATGTACCTTGTCTGGCTGCTCAATTTGTTGCATTAACAGTTTGAGCACACTTAAGGTGAGGCCACTTAAACACAAGCTTAAACAGACTAAAGCGAGGTTAGCGAGGCTTTGCTGCTGTTGTAGGTCAATAATGCTCAATCCTATAAGCACTAAAAAACCAAACAGAAAGCTATAAAAAATAGTGGCTGCACTACGCATTTAAACTCCTTTATACGTATTCGCATATTTACTTATTAGGAGTCAAAGCAAAGACTGTTCCCTTTTGAGTGTTTTGTTTAAAAGAGTCGCTGGTGGCCAGTTGGGTGAGTTGTAATATTTGCTGATGATAGTGGCGCAGTTGGCTTAGGTTTTGACAGTGAGCAAGCGCTTGCCAATACAATACAATCTGTTCAACCTTGGCGCAGTAGCGGTAGTTGTTTTGAGCTTGTAGTAACACCATTATTTCTTCTATTTGCTCTTTGGTACCGTCTAGCTCCGCTGGAGAAAACAGTGGGTCTGAGAGCTTCTGAGCCTGCATGCGCCAATGTCTTCTTGTCATATGATTGAGCGATTGAAGCAGTTGTGTATGTTCAATCTGTTGTTGATTATCAGCTCGACGATGGCTTGATACTATTGATGGAATAGGTATTAATGCTAAGACAAATAACACCAGCAATACCAGATAAATACTTAGCACGACCGCTCCCTGCGCTACAAACTTTAATCTTTAGTTCTTTACAGCAAAAAACAAACCAAAGCTTTCGTAAGTCCTTAATAAGGCAAACTTATCGCTAGTTTTGATTTTATTGTTGGAGAGATATTTTGGTGGTGTTGCAATGAGGTTAAATGTAAGGGTTTATTTGCTGTTTTATGACAAAAGGTACAAAAATGGCGCACGTAGATGGTGCGCCATTTTAAAGCCTGCACAGCTTTGGTGCTAAGCTAATTGAACTGGAATATCTTTGCTGGTTCTAACGATATCGTTGTTCTCGTTTAGGTAAACCAAAGAAGGTTTATGAGACTTAGCTTCTTCGTTGCTCATACCAACATAAGCACAAATAATGACTCGGTCGCCCACGGCTGCGCGACGTGCTGCTGCGCCATTTACTGAGATGATTTTTGAGCCGCGTTCACCAGAGATTGCGTAAGTAGAAAAACGCTCGCCATTCTCAATATTATAGATATCAATTTTCTCGTATTCGAGAATACCTGCTTGATCCAAAACATCCTGGTCGATAGCACAAGAGCCTTCATAGTTGAGCTCTGCATGGGTTACGCGTGCTTGGTGAAGTTTGCCTTTTAGCATAGTGGTTTGCATTGACGTTCTCTCTTTTAATCGACGAAATTAGTGTAGTTCAATCACGCAGTTATCTATTAGCCTTACTTCTCCGAGGAAGGCGGCCATTAGAATAACAGCAGAGCGAGATTGGGGGGATAGGGGGCTTAGGCTTTCGGCGTCTACGATATCGATACCGTCGCACTTAAATCCGTTGTTTTCCAGCGTTTGTTGGGCTGCTTTGCTAAGTTCAGCTTGATTGCTGTGGCTTAGCTGTGATGCGATGTTCCTCATCTCTTTTGCTAATAGTGGCGCGGTTTGCAGTTGCTCGGCACTTAAGCGGTTGTTGCGAGAGCTCATGGCTAAACCACTCGCTTCTCTTACCGTAGCAAGGCCAATAATTTCAATTGGCAGTAACAGGTCTGTAGTCATCTTGCGAATAAGAGCGAGCTGCTGATAATCTTTTTCGCCAAATACTGCCAAATGTGGCTGCACGAGATTAAACAGTTTACAAACCACAGTCGAGACGCCGTCAAAATGACCAGGACGTAATTCGCCTTCCAGAATGTCTGAAAGAACAGGCACTGTTACTTTAGTCTCTGCTTCCAAACCATTTGGGTAAAGCTCTTCAGCACTAGGGGTAAATACAAAATCAGCACCGGCTTGATTTAGCGCCGTAATATCTTGTTCTAGGGTGCGAGGGTAGTTGGCTAAATCACTACTGTTGTTAAATTGCAGCGGATTAACAAAAATAGACACCACCACTACATCGCAGCTTTTTTGGGCTTCCTTAACCAGCGCAATGTGGCCAGCATGCAGATTGCCCATGGTGGGAACAAAGCCAATTTTTCGACCTTTTAGGCGTGCGGCATCTAGGGCCGAGCGTAATTCACTCGGCTGTTCTACAACTTTAAGCATTAACTGAAACTCTGCGCTTCACCTGGGAACTCACCTGAAGCAACTTGCTCTAAATAGAGACTAATTGCACCGCGAATATCGCCGGTTTCAGCTAAGAAGTTTTTAGAAAACTTAGGAATGTGGCCTTTGCTAATGCCAAAAGCATCATGCATTACGAGGATTTGGCCATCGGTTACGTTACCTGCGCCAATGCCAATTACCGGAATGCTTAAGGCTTCCGTGATGAGTTTAGCGAGTTCAGTGGGAATACATTCTAATACCAACAATTGAACACCGGCTGCTTCTAGTTGCTTAGCATGCTGCAACATCTCTTGAGCTTGTTGCTCGCCACGTCCTTGAACTTTATAACCACCAAACAAATGCACTGATTGAGGCGTTAAACCAAGGTGACCACATACTGGAACGCCGCGCTCGACCAAGCCTTTAATGGTAGGGCTTAACCATTCTCCACCTTCTACTTTTACCATTTGCGCACCGGCTTGCATAAGCTTGGCGGCGTTTTGGTAAGTTTGCTCTGGAGTGGCGTAAGACATAAAAGGCATGTCGGCTACGATCATTGTTTTTTCGGTGCCACGAGCAACACAGCGAGTATGGTAGGCAATATCATCAATGCTTACTGCCAAGGTATCTTTGTGACCTTGCAGCACCATGCCTAGTGAATCACCAATTAACAGCATATGCATGCCTAACTCATCAAACAATGCTGCAAAGCTCGCATCGTAAGCGGTGATACAGGAGAATTTCTCGTTGTTTTGTTTAAACTTTTGTAAGTGAGAAACTGTAAATCTGCTCATAGTTCGTTACCGTTTGCCTCAAACTACGAGGCAAATTTGTTAGTGAATATTAGCTTTAAGCCCACTCTTGGGGGCATTTAAAAACTTGTAAGCCGTTGCTGTCGATAGATTCTGCTAACTGTTGCACCAAACTTCCGTCTGGTAAGCATAAATCATTGGCAATTTCAGCGAGCGGTAATAATACAAACTCTCGCTGCTTCATTCCATAGTGCGGCACGGTTAGTCGTGGTGTATCGATGATTTGTTTGCCGTAAAGCAATATATCGAGGTCTAGGGTCCTAGGGCCCCAGCGTTGTTCTTTACGTTCGCGACCTTGTTCTAATTCGATCTTTTGGCAAAGGTCGAGTAAGTCGAGTGGTGCCAAATCAGTTTCTAGCTGGAGTACTGCATTCAGATAGTCCGGCTGATCTTGTGGCCCCATTGGACGGCTTTGATACAGTGAAGAGCTAGCAACAACATCGAGTTCAGCCGAGGCAGCTAGAGCACGCCTAGCTGCGATGGCTTGATGGAGCGGGTTGACTAAATTACTGCCTAAGGCCAGGAAGCAAGTGGTCATTATTAACTGTCAGTCTTTTTTGGCTTACGCGGACGACGGCGGCTTTTGCTGCGGCCTGAGTTTTTATTTAGCTCGCGAACCATGGTATTGCGGCCTTGCTCGTTGCTGCGTTGCCATTGTTGCCACCATTGGGCCAACTCGCCAAGGTGTTTGTCTTGAGTGGCTTTCGCACGCAACTCTAAAAAGTCGAACGCGGCTCTAAAGCGCGGATGACCAAAGGTTTGGAAGGCGCGTTTACCAAAACGACGATCTAGGCGAGCCTGTAGCTGCCATATTTCGCGAATGCCAGTGGTGAAGCGTTTTGGTATCGCTACGCTCTTACACTGTTGGTCGAGCAACCAGTTCATCGCCATTGCCGATGCGTCATGCTCGCCTAAAGAAAGCTCTATGAGTAATTCATCTTTCTTTATTTCCAATAGTGGCCACAGCAGTGCTGCAAATACAAAGGCTGGTGTTACTTTTTGGTCGCCACGTACCCGCTTATCGGTACTGGCTAAGGCCATGAGCATAAAACGTAGCTCTGGTGCATCTTCATCCCATTGTTGTAACAAGGGTTTTAACAGCGGGAATAGCGGATAAAGCAGCTGAGTATCGGCCAGCATTTTGAAGGTAGATTTACCATCGCCGCCTAAGAATAGCTTTAAACATTCTTCAAATAGGCGCGCCGCGGGAATATCTTTCAGCAGGTGACCATATTGAGCAATTGGGTCACAGCTTTCAGGCGCAATGCTAAAGTCCAGTTTAACCGCAAAACGCACAGCGCGAAGCATCCTTACTGGATCTTCACGGTAGCGCGTTTCTGGATCACCAATTAATTGTAAGCGGCGCTCAGCAATATCATTTATACCACCCGCAAAGTCGACAACGGAAAAGTCGGCAATATTGTAATACAGCGCATTTACGGTGAAGTCACGACGCTCTGCATCTTCATCGATGCTGCCGTACACGTTGTCGCGCAGTAACATGCCTTCTTCACTGCGTTTTGATTCGGTATTGGCATTGGCGCTGTCATGATGACCACGGAAGGTGGCTACTTCAATAATTTCTCGGCCAAATAAAATGTGCGCTAAACGAAAACGGCGGCCAACTAAACGACAGTTGCGGAATAAGGCTTTAATCTGCTCAGGGGTAGCATTGGTTGCAATGTCAAAGTCTTTAGGTTGCTTGCCTAGCAATAAGTCACGTACACCACCGCCCACTAAATAAGCGTTGTAGCCCGACTTGTGTAAGCGATAAAGCACCTTAAGGGCGTTTTCGCTGATGTCTTGGCGAGAAATATTGTGCTCAGCACGGGGGATCACCTGTTGCTCCAAGCCTACTGGCTCAGCGCTATTTGGCTTAATGATCCGCTTATATACTTTGGCGAGTTTGCGTAAAATGGGTGCCCCCTTGAGCGCGCATTATCTACATGGTGAAAAATAAGGCGCTAATATAGCTTTTTTACAAAGAAATACAACTAATTCACTGGCTGTCTAGTGAGATTTTTGGTACTGCAGAAAGCCGCCAATTTGCTAGAGCCTTGATTAGTATTTGCTCACAGCTTAGTTCAAGCCAGTCGGCTTCGCTCGTTTGCCCTAAATATCTTAAGGCTTGCAGCAGCAATTGCTGATTTTGCTTGCCCGAAATAGAAGGCGCGTGGTTTTGCTTACTGAGTTTATTGCCACCTTCATCAAGCACTAATGGAAGGTGCAAATAATTTGGGGCAGGTTTAGCTAAAAGCTCAAAAATGGCCAGCTGCCTACCGGTGGTAAGAATTAAATCTGCACCTCTTACAACTTCGGTAATCCCTTGTTCGGCGTCATCTAAACTCACCGCTAGATTATAGGCATATAGGCCGTCACGGCGTTTTATGATGAAGTCTTCTTTGGCTAAGGCGGCTGGAATATTTACTGTGCCGTAAGCCACATCTTTAAATTGTTCAATGGCCCGCGCGCTTTGTAATCGCACGGCATGATCTTGGCCACTTAGCTGTAGATTGCGACAAGTGCCAAGGTAGTAGCCGCCAGAAGCTTTTATTTGCTTGCGGGTACATTGGCAAAAGTAAGCACTGCCTTGGTTTAGCCAACGGTCAATTTGATCTTGGTATGCTTCTAGGCGCTGGCTTTGATATAAGACCTCACCATCCCAATGCAGACCAAACTGTTCTAGCTGTTGCAGGATAAGTTTACTCGCACCGGCTTGTTCTCTCGGTGGATCGATGTCTTCAATGCGAACTAACCATTGACCATGGTGATGACGAGCTTGCAAGTAGCTGCCAACGGCGGCAACTAAAGAGCCTAAGTGCAAGGGGCCAGAAGGGGAAGGGGCAAAACGGCCTACGTAGGGCTTAGCGCTCATAGTAAAATTCTTACAATATAAAGCTAGGCAGATAGAGTGATTAGCTTATCTGCCTTGGCTTTAAACAAAAACTAGCCGACCAGTTGTTTCTCTTTGATCTCAGCTAAGGTTTTGCAATCGATACACAGATCAGCTGTTGGTCTAGCTTCTAAACGGCGAATGCCGATTTCCACACCACAGGCATCACAAAAGCCGAAGTCATCTTCAATTTTAAGTAAGGTCTTCTCGATTTTCTTGATCAGCTTGCGTTCGCGGTCGCGAGTACGAAGTTCAAGGCTGAATTCTTCCTCTTGCGCTGCGCGGTCAACTGGATCAGGGAAGTTAGCCGCTTCGTCTTTCATATGCGTTACAGTGCGATCAACTTCTTCACGAAGTTGGTTGCGCCACGCTTCAAGAATAGTTCGGAAGTGGTCTAACTGAGCATCGTTCATGTACTCTTCGCCAGGCTGAGCTTGATATGGTTCAACCCCTGCGATAGAGAGCACACCTAGTGTTTTCTTTTTGCCGTCTGGCATACTTCTCTCCCAAATTCCGTACGACTTTTTTCGTTAAACAGTCGAGGATGTAAATTAGGCGGGTATCTATAGCAGAAAGGCTAACGTACCGCAAATGAATTGCCATGAATTTGCCAATTCTGCCTAAGCTCGGTAAAAGAAATTAGACTGTTTGCTGTTTTTTTGACCACCCCTCTAAAGTAGTAAATGTTTTGCTGATGTTGTCATAAAAATGTCACCGTCATCCCTATCATCTAGCCGTTATTTGCAAAATGTTCCAGTTTGCCATGAGTCAAACTTAGCTCAATTTCATGTAAATATTAATGTACAAGTCAGTATAGCACTAACCGATCTAGTACACCGGCACGGCATGATCTAGCTTGCATTGCTGAGGGCTTAGTTTGGCTTTGTATGCCAATACTTCTACCCCTTGTTGCTTAGCTAATTCTAGTAATTTTGCGTAACTTGGGTCGATGTGAGCAGCAGCTTGAACAGTATTTATTCCACTGTGTAATACGGCAAACAACAATATCGCGCGATGACCTTGTTGCTTCATTTCAATTAGTTCTCGTAAATGCTTTTGACCGCGGGTGCTTACTGCATCTGGGAAGTAGCCTTTACCGTTTTGCAGCAAGGTACAAGACTTCACCTCTATGTAGCACTTTTCACGCTTTGGGTCTTCCAGCAAAAAATCGATGCGGCTGTTTTCGCTGCCATATTTTACTTCGCGGCGAAGCTGAGCATAACCGCTTAGCTCGGTAATTATGTCTTGTTTAATCGCTTGTTCAACCCACTCGTTTGCTTTGGCGGTATTCACGCAAATAGTATCTCCATCCTTAGTTATGCTGAGCTCCCAGCTAAGTGAGTACTTACGTTTAGGGTTGTTTGATTGACTATACCAAACAGTGTTTCCTGGCTCAGCACAGCCTGTCATTGCGCCTGTGTTCGCGCAGTATATAGTGGTTTCGCTGCCATCTTCTAATATTACGTCGGCGAGAAAGCGTTTATAGCGTTTAACTAGTGTGGCGAGTTTTAGCGGTGATTCAAATGACATGCAGTTTTTCTGAATGATTACATCGTGCTCTAATGCTATCACTGATTGATTGCTCTTGTTTAGCCAAGCAGCAAGCGCTTAGTTTGCCAGAGCTAATAGGCTTGCGGTTAATAAGTGGTGAGCGCTCATTAGATTCGGGCTTATTGTAGGTATCTATTAATGTACTTATCTTGTATTTCTTTTACTGTGCCATCTTCTTGCAAGGAGTCTAAGGCATGTTGCAAGCGTTGGATTCTTTCATCTGAGGTTTGCAAGTTAAAACCTATGTAGCCAGCTTGGGTTTCAATTGGGTTGAAAGATGGCTCTATCTCCTGCATCGAGGCCCCGAGCTCTTTCATTTGCATCGCTAGGGTTAACTCGCTACCGATAAGTAGGTCGATTCTACCAGCCAACAATTTTTTTAGGTTTTGTTGTGGGTTGGTGACTGCAGCAATGTTCTTACCCTCTTCGAAACCTTGTTTAAGTAAAAACTTATGGTTAGCTACGTTTCTAACCACTCCTACAGTGTATTGTTTAGCGTCTTCCAGCGAACTTATTTTTATCTCCGAGCGACTTCTCAGTTTATAGAAATACATGGGTTGCGCAGGGACTATTGGACCAACCCATTTGAATAAAGATTCTCTGTCTTCTGTCCGGTACAACATATAAATTAGCGTGTCTTTTTGGGTTAAGGTTATCTGATAAGCTCTAGCCCAAGGGTAGGTATCCAATTCAAGCTCTATGTTGGCTTTTTTGAAAGTGGCCTTAACAATATCTGTTGCTATGCCACTTATGCGGCCATCTTCAAGAAACATATAGGGGGGCCACGAATTTATCGTATTGCCATGCATTGGCTCTTGGGCATTACTGATGAGGGGGGCTAAAAGTCCAATAATGAGAATGTTCAAAAAAACACAAATTTTTGAAAACACAATTATTTTAACTTCCCTTTGCTAGGCTCTGTTGACCTTTCGCGGTTAAATTTTGTTCGAGATAAAATCGTTTTAAGCGCTGCAAGGAGTGCGAAGCCTAGTTATTCTAAGCAAATGCCCCTTAATAAAGCGTAAAACGATTTTAGCTGAACCCTTCGGGCAGCGTTTGTGACTCATTGCTACTGCGTTATCGGCTTCTCATGCAAGCTAGCTACACATCAAAGCCTCCGCCTTGTATTTATAAGCCACAAACAGCTGAAAAAATCAGCTCTAAAGATCAACAGGCCCTAGCTAGAGCAAATGTTAGTACACTAGCTTTTGGCTTTGAGTTTAACCCTATTTCTTATATTAGTCTTCAGAGCGGTCGTAAACCAGTTCATCAAACACTTGCTTGGGTAGTCGCAAGTGTTTGGGTAAACTAGGCGGGTTAAATGGCCCTGCGTTTTAGGAACAGCTTTGAGTGAGTTACCAGTAACCCAAATATTCCCAGATTTATTGGCCGGTTTAGCTAAACGGCAGCAATTTATTGTGTGCGCGCCTCCGGGGGCGGGGAAATCAACCGCTTTGCCTTTAATGCTGCTGCAACAAGCTGGCTTAAACGGCAAAATTATTTTGCTGGAGCCAAGGCGTTTGGCGGCGCGAAACATTGCCGAGTTTTTGGCAAGCCAATTAGGCGAAGCGGTGGGAGAGCGAGTTGGTTATCAAATGCGTGGTGATAATCGCCAATCGGCTAAAACTCGACTGCTGGTGGTAACCGAAGGCATACTCACCCGTTTGATTCAAAGCGATCCCGAACTAAGCGGGGTTGCCATGGTGATATTTGATGAATTTCACGAGCGCAGCATTCATGCCGACTTAGGTTTAGCGCTTAGCCTAGAAGTGCAGCAAGCTTTTAATCCAGAATTAAAGCTAATGATTATGTCGGCCACTCTAGAAAGTGATGCTTTAAGCAAGTTATTGCCCGATGCGCAATTACTAGAAAGCCAAGGTCGCAGTTTTCCCATTACTTATAGCTATCATTCTATTAAGCGAGATTGGCAATGGAGTGAGCAACTTGCCCAGTTAGTGACAAAGGCCTTGGCCGAGCAAACGGGCAGCGTATTGGTATTTTTGCCGGGTAATGCAGAGATACGTCAAATAGAACAACAACTAAGGCCAAGCTTATCTGCCGAGCAAGAGTTACACAGCTTGTATGGCAAGCTGAGCTTAGCCGAGCAGCAGGCTGCTATTCGCCCGGCTCAGGCAGGCAAACGTAAAGTGGTACTTGCGACCAATATAGCTGAGACCAGTTTAACCATTGATGGAATTAGCTGCGTGATTGATAGCGGCCTAGAGCGGCAAGCCAGTTACCATGCCAGCAGCGGCACTACGCGTTTGCAAACGAAGATGATTTGCAAGGCATCGGCGATTCAACGTGCCGGTCGAGCTGGGCGTTTACAGGCTGGCCATTGTTATCGCGCTTACAGTGAAGAACAGTTAAATCATCGCCCCTTTGCTGCAAGTCCAGAAATTACTCGCAGCGAGTTAAGTCGCTTAGTTATTGAGTTAATGCAGTGGGGAGCAGATGCCGCTGAGCTGCAGTGGTTAGACATGCCACCTAAAGCTCATCTTGGCCAAGCCAAGCAGTTGCTCAGCGAACTACAACTTCTTAAAAATGACCGATTAAGTGAGCGTGCAGAGCACTTAAGCAATAGTGGCGTTGGCCCCCGTATGTTGGCGATGTTAGACCAAGCACAAGTTTGGCAACAGCAACACAATGTAAACGGTTTGCTGTGGCGAGCTTGTCAGCTGGCTGCATTGCTGGATAACAATAGCTCGCACAAAAGCGATCAAATTAGCCAAGCGCAAACAGAGCTAGTGGGGGCCGCTAAACAGCAATATCAGCAACAGCTTAAGCAATTAGCACAGCGCTTTAAGGTAAAACCTGCCAGCGACATTGATGCTAAGTGGGATGGCTTATTGTTAGCGCAAGCTTTTCCCGATCGGATTGCCCTTAAACGCCAGGGGCGCAGTTATACCTGCAGTGGCGGCTTTGGTTTGGAGTTGCATGAACAGCAGCATCACTTAGCCAAGCTAGATGCCATGGTGGTTTGCGATTTATATTGGCCAGAGGGGCGCAATCAAGGCAAGGTTGCCTTGGCCTGTAAGCTCGATCTTAGCGAGTTAAAAAACCTGCAGGCTGAGCGTTTTAGCACTCAATTGCATTGCCAATGGTCTGAAACCGCCAAGCGAATTGTTGCGGAGAAACAACAACGCCTAGGCGCGTTAGTATTAAGCGCTCAAGCCGCCGAGCAGCTAGAGCCCGAGTTAGTCGCTAAGGCTTGGCTGGAACAAATTGAACGTAAAGGTATTAGTTGGTTGCCGCTTAACCACAAAACCAGTGCTTGGTTAGAGCGCACCCGCTGCGCCCAACAGTGGTTTAGTGATTTGGCGATGGCCGATTTTAGCGATGAAGCGCTGTTAGATGATGCTGAACAGTGGCTAAATATGCACTTAAGCACTTGCAGAACTTGGCAGCAGCTAAAAAGTATTGATTGGCTTGCGGCTTTAAAATCTCGGCTGGATTGGCAACAACAACAGCAGATAGAAAGCTTGGTACCCAGCCATTATTTAGCCCCTTCTGGGAATCGCGCAGCTATTCGCTATCAGCTAGGTGATGCTCCGGTGGTGTCGATAAAATTGCAGGAAATGTTTGGTCAGCCGCAGTCGCCGCAATTAGGAAACAAAATAGCGATTACCTTAGAGCTATTGTCACCGGGTGGTAAGCCGCTGCAGCTTACTCAAGACTTAGCCAGCTTTTGGCAGTCAGCCTATGTAGAAGTGAAAAAAGAGATGAAAGGGCGTTATCCAAAACACCCTTGGCCTGACGATCCCGTTAGTGCTCAAGCCACTCATAAAACTAAACGTCAGCTTAATTTATCCAAGTAAGTAAAACCTTCAGCATTTTATAATCACTATATTGTAATGTTATTCGTGACAGTTTGTGATGTTGGCGATGCTATATCCAAACAATTTGTATCGGTATTATGTGCCGGCAGTCGTCAATCAACAGCGAGCTGCTTAACGCGTTATTAAGGAAGAGTTACTTCTTAATACGGTTTGGTTATCTCATTAGAGTTAACCAATGATGATTCTTTACAAATGGCGAGAATAAACACTATGAATAAAAAGACTATATTGAGCGCACTAATTATTTCTTCAGTTTCTGTAGGCGCTCACGCAGCTAACGCAGATGTAGATTGGTTTGTTGGTGGTGGTGTTGGTTATCAAGCTGACAATATCAAAGGTGAATATACTGGCGGAGATGATGACGCAACTTTTCAATTGCGTGGTGGTGCCATCATCAACGAAAATCACCGTGTGATGGGCACTTATGCTTACATGGATGAACTAAGTCAAAATACCTTTTTAGCATCTTACGATTACATCCATCCAGTTAGTGAGAAATTTAGTGTATTTGCTGGTGCTTCTATTGGTGCGGCAGACAGCGAAATTAATAATCAAAGCTCCACAGAATTTGTATGGGGCGGACAAGCTGGTGTGATGTATCGCATCAATAGTAACTGGAGTGCAGAACTTGCTTACCGTTACTTAGACCAAGATTATCAATTGCACGGAGTTAAAATAAACGATACGCAGCAAGTTTATATGTCGGTAGATTACCGTTTCTAATTTTGCTCAGTTTGGGCTGAGCATGGATGTTAGCCCTAGCTCTTATTTACAGTAATAACTAAATTTATTTGTCTTGCTTTCTGTTACGATTATTCTATTCATTTACTTCAATTGGAGTGCTTTTCTTTGTCTACGCTCCCGCTTATTTCAATACGTTCAAGGTTTTGCTTAGCTTTACTGCTGTTTATGGCCGTTGGCTGCAGTTCACCAGAGAGAAATGCTGCTCAAGAATCTGAGTTAATGTATCCATTAGCCACCGCTGGGTTGCGATATTGGGATGGCGAAAGCACCGAAATTACTGAGCATAATATTGAGCAAGAGTATCAAAGTATCCTCGACAGCCGAGCGCGAAATAACGGTGTGGGAAGTGATATTTACCACTTGGCGTTGTCGGGAGGTGGAGTAAACGGTGCTTTTTCGGCTGGTGTATTGAACGCTTGGACGGCCAACGGTGATAGGCCGGAGTTTGACTTGGTGACTGGGGTATCAACCGGCGCGATTGTCTCGGTTTTTGCGTATTTGGGCAGTGGCTATGATTCAACCCTAAAAAATTATTATACCGAAACGCCAATGAGCAGTTTGTTTCAGGTTAAAAGCATTTGGAGCTTACTGCGTGGGGAAGCAGTACTTGATACCGCAGGCTTTGAGGATCAAGTAAGAAGTTACATTGATGCCGACATTGTTAAGCAGTTAGCAGAGCAGCGGGCTAAAGGACGTTTATTAGTTATTGGAACAACCAATCTGGATAACGAAAAAATGTCTTTGTGGGATGTGGGAAAGATTGCTCAAGTAGGCAGTGACGAGGCCATCACACTGATTCAAAATATCATTATTGCTAGTAGTTCTGTGCCAGGTGCATTTCCAGCAAAAAGCATTGTTATTGACGATGGGCAGCAGCGCTTCGAAGAATTACACGTAGACGGTGGCGTATCTCGGCAAGTGTTTTTGGTGCCTCAATGGGCTTACTACAACCTACCCTTTGAACGTAATCCTCAGCATGTCTTTGTCATTCGCAATGGCTTGTTAAAACCACATTATCAAGTCACCAATAATAACCTTACAGATATCGGTTTACGTTCCATTTCAACTATCATCCGCAATCAAGGAATTGGCGATGTAGAGCATATTTATCACTTTGCTCAACACAATCAAATGAGCTTTAGGCTTGCCTATATCGATAATGACTTTTCTAAAATAAGTGATGAAGCTTTTACCAAAGAGTACATGACCAGCCTTTACCAATACGGCTACCAGAAAACCATAGCTGAATCTTTATGGGAAGATGTACCTCCTAGCTTGCAGCATGTTCAATAAACCCGCCGCATCGCCAAGCAAAAATACGCACTGTGTAACGCGCGCCGTATAATGCCTACTGCGTATTAATTTTATGCAGTAGCTCGCTGACGCCGAGACAAAACTAGCTTGGTCATCCCCTAGCTTTTCTCATGAAGTGGTTTTTCTAGCTCTGCATTCTGCGGCAAGGTTGTCTGGCGCTTGTGCCACCCTCTTTACTCTGCTCTTGTAAGCTTCGCTGACTAGGATTGACTATCACTTTGGGAACACTTTATTGCTCTTATAGTTCTTATTAAGCCAATATTGCCTATGGGATGGGGTAGAGATCATAAATTAAGCGTTTGCCTGTTGTTTATTTATATATAAATAGTTTATTTACAAATGAATCCTTGAGGTTGGGTTTGCAGAGCAGGGAAGTGCAGTAAATGGATGCTTGGATTATTTACATCATTGGCAGTATCAACTTCATCAATTTCACCGCGGCATTCAGTATTTACTGTGTTGCGACTAAGCAAATGGAGTTTCGATGAAAACCGATAGTAACCGCGTTGCCATGGCTAAAATCTGCCTAATGTATTTCTTCTATAACTTTTTCTGGTCTTTAAGCTCCGGATCGTTGTTTTCAGTTTGGCTAAATGATCGCGTGGGTATTGATGGCTCGCAGATAGGAGTGTTGTTTGGTTTGCAAACCGGCATAGCCGTATTGTTTAAACCTGCCTTTGGTTACATATTGGATAAGTTAGGGCTTAAAAAGCACCTAATTTATTTTATTGCAGTACTGAGTTTAGCCATTGGGCCGTTCTATATTTATGTCTATGGTCCTTTGTTGGCAAACAGCGCAACCTTTGCACTTGGTATTGTGGTTGGCTCTGTGTATTTGGGAATGCTGTTTCAGGCAGGAAGTGGTGTGATTGCTTCTTACAGTGACCGCTTTGCTCGCTGCCACGCCAGTGACTTTGGTATTGTGAATGGTTTTGGCATTGCAGCTTGGGGCGTGTCGGCAGTGTTAGCTGGCTTTTTGTATAACATTAATCCAGATCTTATTTTCCACGCGTGCAGCGTTTCTGCAGTACTCATGCTGTTGTGTACCTTGCTGCTTAAAGTGCGCCACTTAGACGGCTTAGATAATGAGGTTATTTCCCAAGAGAAGATCCAGAAAGCCGATGTGATTGCTTTACTTAAGCAGCCAAAAATGTGGGCCTTTATGACCTATGCAGGCACCATCTCAGTGGTGTTTTGGACGTCGATGACCCAGTTTACTCGTTACTTTATAAGCTTCTTTCCCACCCAAGAAGAAGGCATTTCATTTAGTTCTAGCATGGATGGCATAACCGCGATCTTTTTGTTTTTCTTCAGTATGGCGGTGCCATTGATCATTAAAAAGGTGGGGGCAAAAGGCAGTTTAGTATTAACTGCTGCGGGCATTTCTGCGGTGTTATTAATGATTGGTTACGCTGGCTTAGGCGAGAAGAATTTTTACTTAGCGCTGGTGGCTAAATTGCTATTTGGTATTGTGAATCCAATGCTCATTATTTCGGTATTTGCGTACACCGCCGAACAGTTCGACAGAAAAGTTAACTCCTTTACTTATATGTTTGGTTTTCAAGTAGTTAACAATGTAATGACCGCCATTGCGTCACCGGTTATGGGCAGCATGTACGACCAATATGGCTTCCCTTGGAGTTATATCTATTTTGGTTTGTTTGCCGCCGCTGCCACGGTGTTAGCCATGTTTACGCTTAGCACAAAGTCACAAGCGCCCGCAGCCAATAGCGCTATAGCTAATTAAATCTATCTGTTTTTGTTCTCCTTGTTTGGGGCCAGCTTTTGCTGAGCCCTTTTTTTGTAGCTGCTAGCTGGCGCACTCCCCTTTAATTTTCACTTGAAGCCAAGCCTTTGAAGAGGCTTATACGTTTGCTTAAGACCCGCTATTTATTTAGAGCAGGATCATATTTGGCGCTTTTTTCAATTGATCTTATTGCTTGGTGAATAATATATTTATATATAAATATATTATTTCTATTTGAAGCTTGAGGGCGAAATGACTAGAGAAGTGATTGAATTGAGCGGCTGCCGTTGGCAGATGGAGCGAATGCGGCCCGGTCAAGGTATAAAAGAAGGCTTACATTTGTTACCTGCTGAGTATCAAGGTACGCACTTTAGCTGGAATTTTGCGACCGTTCCTGGCGATGTTTATACCGATCTTTGGCGTGCTAATGAAATTGCCGATCCGTATTTTGGCCGCAATATGCATCGGGCTAAATGGGTGGCCGAGTATGAGTGGTGGTACTGCCATCGTTTTGCGGTTACTGAATCGATGCAAGGTAAAAAGATTGTACTGCAGTTTGAGGGTGTAGATTACAGCTGTGATGTGTGGCTAAACGGCACGCACCTTGGGCGCCACGAAGGCATGTTTTCTGCCTTTGAGTTTGACGTAAGTGATGTGGTTAGCTTTGAAGATTGGCGTGGTGGTGCCAATATGCTGATGATTAAGCTTGATCCTCCACCTAAAAATTACCGAAATTGTGGCGGTAAAAAGGTTAACTTTTCGGGCGACTATTTCTCTGGATTAGTGCCATTTGGCATTTGGCGCCCGGTGCGAGTGGTAGCATCTGAACAGCTTAAAATATCAAGCATCCGTAGTGATGTTCGACTTGAGAATAGCAACACTGCGCTTGTTAATGCCAGCTACGAAGTTACTAATTACAGCTCGGAGCCTAAGCAAGTTACTTTGCTTTCACAGTTGTCGGGCAAAAATTGTCAAACCGAAACAATATACCAACAGTCTGTTCATCAGTTGGCTCCCGGTATAAACACTTGTAGCCACACCATCAAAGTTGAAGATGCCAAGTTATGGTGGCCTTGGGATATGGGACAGCAACACCTTTATAATTTGCAGGTGGAAGTCAAAATTGACGATACGCCCGTCGACAGCTGCGCAGAAGTCATCGGCTTACGTGAGGTTAGCATGGCGTTTAATCCGGGCTATTCGCGCGAGCAGGCCGAGTTTCCATGGACCTTTGTTATCAACGGTAAAAAGCATTTCTTACGTTCGGCTTGTTGGGGAGGCCAACCTTCGTTTCTATATGGTCAAAATAGCCTAAGCAAATATGAAGACCGCTTAGCCATGGTTAAGCAGGCCAACATCAACAACTTGCGTATCTTTGGTTGGCACCCACCAGAAGTACCGGATTTTTACCGCATTTGTGATGAACTTGGTATCACCGTTTGGACTAACTTTACTTTGGCGACTCAGGCTTATCCTAAAGATCCTGAGTTTATTAGTGGGGTATTACACGAGTGCATCGAAACGGTTAAGCAGCGCCGTAATCATCCGTCGCAAATCTTTTGGATGGGCGGAGAAGAGGTCTTTTTCTCAGGGGCTCACGAAGAAAGTGGTAATAAAGCTTTAATGGAGCGTATTGGCGAAGCGGTAGCAGACCAAACTAACGTTCCTTATGGTTTGGCATCACCACTTAGCTCAGAGTCAGCAGTGAATATGGGCTTTAAGCCGAATGAATCTATCCATGCTAACGAACACTACTATCAAGGTGGGGCAGAGTTTATGGAGGAGTATTACCCGGCCTTAGATTGCGCGATTATTCCAGAGCTAACGGCTGCTTCTGCGCCGTCTATACCAAGCCTTAAAAAGTTTATTCCTGAAGATGAACTGTGGCCGATGGGCCCTAGCTGGGCTTACCATTGGGCAGATATAGATATCCTTAAAAATCTAAATTTTGAAGTGTTTAATGACTACAAAATGGGCTCTTTGGAAGAGTTTGTAGAAGCCACTCAAATTGCCCAAGGTACAGTGATTCAATTTGCGCTAGAAACCTATCGCCGCCGTAAGCCCAAAATGAGCGGGGTAGCAATTTGTCACTTTATTACCCATGTACCAGATATTAAGTGGGGCGTGGTCGATTTTTATGGTGAAAAGAAAATTAGTTTTGATTATCTAAAACGAACCTACCAACCGTTGCTACCAAGTTTGCAGTTTGAAAAGCGCCGATGGCAAGCGGGTGAAGTATTTTCGGCCAGCTTGTGGGTAGTGAATGACTACCAACATGCCTACCAGCAGTTAAGTTATGAGTGGCAAGTTGTCTATCAAGGGCAGGTTTGTGCCAGCAACTGTATTAACTTGGATGTGCTGGCTGACAGCTCGGCTAAATTTTCTGAGCTGGAATGGCGCTTACCGAACGATGCAAGCGGCGAATTTGAAGTGAGATTGGCGCTAAAAAATCAACAGGGAGAAAGTTTAGCAAGCAATGCTTACCGCTTGTTAGTGGGTGACCAGCTTACCGCCAAACAGCAAAGTTTGGCCTATTTAGCCGAGGCACAAGCGCGCCTAGATAAATATGGCCACAGTGTTTACCGTTACTGGCCAGATATGTGGGAGTTTAAATAAGCTTGCATATGGCATGGGCTTAAATTAGCTGTTCTTAGTGAGAGAGATGTGGCTTTTTAGGCCTAAGTTACAACCACAGCGGTGAGCCTTCATCGCTGTGGTTTTAGCGAGCGACTAACAACCCAATTGCTGAGTAATCTGCTTGGCAGTCGCTTGGGCTTTGCTTATTAGCTCTGAGCTTGCCGAGTGCTCATCTGTAGCAGTTGAGTTGAGCGTCGTAATGGCTAAAGAGGCGATCACTAAGCCTTCTGGCTCTCCCACCAATACTGCAGATTCATATACCCCTTTTGTGAGCTCATTGGCAGCAGAGTAGGTTCCATTTTGCTTGATTAAAGCGAGTTGCTGAATGAACAGTTTGCGTTGCGCGGCTTTCATTTGTTGGTAGTGCTGGTCGCGCTCCAAAATCATTGCTTGTACATCGGGCTTACTGTTCGCCAGCAATACACGTCCAGAGGCGGTGGCGCTGGTAGGAAAAAGTGAACCTTCGGCAATATTAATCGACACTGGATCGTGGCTTTGAGCATGCACTATCACCATGGCTTGGCTTTGATACAACATGCTTAGGTGGCAAGAGTGACCAGATGAAAAAGCCAAGTCTTCCATGTGCGGCAGGGCGCACTGGCGCATTTTATCAATTGGAGAAATGCGGCGAGACAGGTTGTAAATTTTTAACGAGGCGCGATATTTACCTGATACTTCATCTCTAATTAAGTAGCCTCTTGCTTCTAAACCAACCAATACGCGATAGATTTCGTTGGCGCCTCTAGCAAGTGCTGTGGCTATCTCGGTTTGAGATTTTGGCAATTCTTGGCTAACCATGTATTCCAAAATATCTAAGCCTTTATCTAGCGCAGGCACAGCGTATTTGTTAGTAGCAGGCGATTTCTTATCCATTCGTCGTTTAACTTTTACAACCCAAAGTTTGCCTATGTTAACAGCGAGCTGATTTAAAGAAAAATAATCACAGCTTTAGTCTTAGAGCTGATTTTTGTTGTGTAACAGCGAGTTGTTTAAACAGCCTTATGAGGCGCGTTTAATTAATAGCTTCGCTTTTGTTTATCCAGAAACAAGTATCTGCGTAGCATGCTTATATTTGTGCTTAAAAAATTGGGCTAGTGGGAGTATCCTAACAGCACTTTTGGCCTGCCTTTTTCTCGCATTATCTATTGCAGGCCATTCCCTAAGGTTTGATTAAGCAGTAAGGCAGTATGAGTCCCAAGAAGCCCGATAGCTCGGCCAAAAAGCCAAGCCCCAAAAAAGCCTCGGCAAAGAAGCCGGCTAGCAAAAGTAAACGTACTCCAGCTAAAAAGACCTCTAAATCGCGCTCAAGCGCTAAAAAAAATGCTAAGCCTTCATGGGGAAAACGCTTGTGGGGCATTAGTTGGAAGCTAGCAGTAGTTGGCATTGTCATTATGGTTGCTTGGGGTGTGGTACTAGACAGCAAAATTCAGCAGCGTTTTACTGGCGATAAGTGGCAACTGCCGGCAGCGGTGTATGGCCGAGAGCTACAGCTCTATCCTGGTTTACGCCTAAGCAGAAAAGAGCTGCAAGATGAGTTGGCGCTACTAAATTATCGCAAAGTAAAACGCGCTAAACGTGGTGGTGAATATGCGGTATCGGAAACCAAAATTGAGGTAGTACGTCGCCAATTTGAGTTTGCCGATGGTGTAGAGCCCGAGTTGCCGATGCTACTCACTTTTAGCCCTTCACGTTTGGCTAAAATTCAGCACCGTGATACTGGCGAAGAGATTGCTCAAACCCGACTTGACCCAGTATTGCTTGAACGCCTGAATGTGACAGAGCAAGAAGACCGGCTATTTGTGCCTTTAAATGATATTCCAGCAAGCTTAAAGCAGGCCTTGATACTTACCGAAGATCGCCAGTTTTATGAGCATGACGGAGTGTCACCCATGGCGATTGCTCGCGCCTTAGTGGTGAATTTGCGTGCCGGACGCACGGTACAAGGCGGTAGCACGATTACACAACAGTTGGCTAAAAACTTCTTTTTAACGCGCGAACGTACCTTATGGCGTAAGTTGCAAGAAGCCTACATGGCGCTACTCATCGATTTTCGCTACAGCAAAGATGAGATTTTAGAGAGCTATTTTAACGAAGTGTATCTTGGGCAAAATGGTAGTAATGCGGTGCATGGTATTGGCCTCGCCAGTTATTTCTATTTTGGTCGCCCAGTGAATGATTTATCGGTGGAGCAAGTGGCTTTGTTAGTGGCCATTATTAAAGGCCCTTCATATTACGATCCATGGCGCCATGAACAGCGCGCGATAAATCGTCGAGACTTGGTTTTACGCATATTAGCCGAAGAAGGTGAGTTGTCGGCCGAGCGTTATCAGCTGGCTGTGAAAAAACCATTAGGTTTGAGTAAGCGTGGCAGCATGGGCTATCAGAAAACGCCAGGCTTTGTATCGCTGGTTCGCCGAGAGCTGCAGCAGCATGCTAACAACTGGCGTAATTACAACGGTGTGAAGGTATTTACTACGCTGGATCCGCTATCACAACGTCATGCTCAAAGCGCTGCGCAAAATGTTTTAGAGCAGTTAGACAAGGGGGCGAAAAAGCAATTGCAAACTGCCATGGTGATTAGTGAACGCCATACTGGCGCGATTCGCGCGCTAATTGGTGGCAGAGAAAAGAATAACCAAGGGTTTAACCGGGCATTAGATGCGCGCCGCCAAATTGGCTCCTTAGTTAAACCCTTTGTTTATCTTACCGCAATAGAGCAAGGGCATCAGTTAGGTGAATTGTTAGAAAACAGCCCCTTGGCGGTGCCTTTAGATGATGGCACCAATTGGCAGCCTAACAACTACGATAAGAGCTTTAGTGAGCCTGTGATGTTAGTGCGTGCCTTGGCTGAGTCACTTAACGTACCCACGGTGCGCTTAGGCCTTGAAGTGGGGGTCGATTCAGTCGTTGATACCTTAAAGTTGGCTGGCTTGGAGGAGAATACTCGCCCTTATCCGTCGATACTTTTGGGAAGCTTAAGCCTGTCGCCATTTCAAATGGCACAGCTTTATCAAACCCTAGGTGGGGACGGTGAGTATCGCCCACTTTATGCCGTGCACCAAGTGAACGACGGCCAAGGCAATATATTGTATAAAGCTGATAATGACGCAGAGCGCCGCTGGTCTGAAATGGCCAACTTCCTCACGCTGTATGGCATGAGCCAAGTGACTCGCAGTGGCACTGCGCGCTCGCTCAAGTGGCGCATTCCTAAGGTTGATTTGGCGGGCAAAACGGGCACCACTAACGATTTGCGCGACAGTTGGTATGTGGGCATAGACCAGCGAGAGATTGTTACGGTTTGGGTTGGGCGAGACGACAATAAGCCCGCAGCAGTTACCGGTTCTTCAGCGGCATTACCAGTGTATGCGGCATATCTCAAAACCTCGTATCCACAGCCGCTACGAGCCATGCAACCCGATAACCTTAGCTGGGTACATTTTGCCAAAGCGAATGGGCATCCAACTTCTGCCGGCTGTGGTGAAACAAGCTTACTGCCTGCACCTAGCAGCCAAGCTGAATTAGCTGAAGGCTGTGTGCAACAAAGTGCAACAAAGGCCAAAACGTGGCTACAAAGTTTATTTAATTAAGGATCTGGAATGTTACAAGCAAACCAAGCGCAAATTATGTTGCAGCTACAAGACAACATGAACGCCAAAGTGAACCCAGAGTGGCTAACTACTCGTTCGCCATTTTTGCGTGCGGTAGTTATTGAAGGCGCAGAAGCCATTGAGCATCATGGTTGGAAGTGGTGGAAGAAACAAGACTGCGACCTAGAACAGCTACAAATGGAGCTAGTAGATATTTGGCACTTTGTATTGTCTGAGTTACTGCTGCAATCAGATGGCGAACATGCACCCGCTCAGACTTACATTTTTGAGAATATTGAGCAAAGCACTGTGCAGTTTGATGGCAAACAATGGCAGTTTAGCCAGCTTAATTTATTAGAAAAGCTTGAATTGCTTATTGGTTTAGCTGCCGCTAAACGCACCAGTATTGGCTTGTTCTCGGCTTTGTTGGTGGATTGTAAGATGAGCTGGCTGGATCTTTATCAGCAATACGTGAGTAAAAACGTGCTTAATTTCTTCCGCCAAGATAATGGATACAAACAAGGTACTTACCGCAAAGTATGGGATGGCAGAGAAGATAACGAGCATTTGGTTGAGCTAATGGCTAACTTAGATGCTTCGGCATTAAGTTTTCAAGACGACTTGTATCAAGCCTTACATCAACGCTACGGCCAATCTAAATAATGTAGCATTTGCTGCAATGTGGCGCAGTTTTGCGCCACATGTGAGTGCATTCGCATTGTTCAACAACTTCTCATCTTGCTGGATTCATTATAAAAAACTAAATCCATGCATATTTTATAGATAGTTTCACTATTGGTAGGCTTTTCATTAGCTTGAAACTGGAATTTTTAGTCTAATCAAAAAAGATATCAAAATTGGCCTCGTTATTGCTCCTTAGTATTTGTGTGGTTAACAGATGAACTTCACATTCACAATTTAAGTAGTAGAGGTAAATATTATGGCTGTTTCAAGTTTTAGAGGTGCATCAGGTGCGAGTTTTTGTCCAAGTAAATCGAGCGATAAACGAACCCGCAATAATGCTAAATAATCTTTCATTCAGTGATTGTTTAGTTGTTTAAAAAGCGCTTAATTGTCTTAAGCGCTTAATCTTTACCCCGCATTAAAATCTCACGTGTCTCATTTTTTCTGTATCTAACTGCTAGAAAAACCATAACTTTTCCTTTTTCTCTCACTTTTTTCTAAAAAAAATTAAATTTCTTTGAAATAACCTAGTAGACAGCTAGGTCTTCTTGGTCATGGCTATACAGAGTTAAGCCATTACTAGGAGAAATAAAATGAAAGCCGTTATGTCAGCAATGTTAAGCGTAGTTTTTGGTTCGTTCTTAATGTTTAGCGCTGCGAGTCAGGCGGCGGTTGGTCCCCTTAATGGGGCGCAAGGAAGCACTAATATCGGTACCAGTGGAATAGACCGTCATACCTGTCAACGCGAAGCATTACGTGGCGAAGTACAGTCGCCGTTTTGTTAAGTAGATAAGTTTTAGGAGAATGATGATGAAAGCGTTAACCACCAGTTTAGTTAGTGTAGTGTTTGGTTCAGCCTTAATGTTTAGTGCAGCAAGCCAGGCTTCTTTTACCCCAGCAAATAGCGCGCAAGGTAGCGTGCAAATAGGTACTAGCGGTATCGACCGTCATACCTGTCAGCGTGAAGCGCTGCGCGGCGAAGTTCAATCGCCATTTTGTTAATAATTAGGGAAGGAGAAGAATGATGAAAGCATTAAGTTCAGCAATATTGAGTGTAGTGTTTGGTTCTGCCTTGATGTTTAGCGCAGCTAGCCAAGCCTCATTTACCCCAGCAAGTAGTTTGCAAGGTAGTGTGCAAATAGGCACTAGCGGTAATGACCGCCATACCTGCCAGCGTGAAGCCTTGCGTGGCGAAGTGCAATCACCTTTTTGTTAAGCACTGAGAATACTAAAAAAGGCGATGTAGATTTACATCGCCTTTTTTAATGGGGAGTTTAATACCAATCACACCCAGTAAGTGATCAGAAATAACTCAGGAAAAATACTCGAGAATAAGGCAGGATTTTTCGATAAGTTGTTATTCTACAATCAAAAATTCTAACGTAATTATCGAGTACTTTGACTAGATAGAATGAACAGTTACTTAGTTCGATTAGCATAAGCACCTGGACGACAGCGATCGCTAAACTGGGTTTGCTCAAAGTATTCTACAGGGAGGCTTAGTTCAGCCTGATGGTGATTTAGCTGGTTATTGCGCTTGCTGGTAAAGCGATAAACGTTATTGCTAGTGCTGCTGGCAGTGTTACATTGAAAAACAGTTTCTTTTTGGACGGCTTCAAACATGACGAACTCCTAATTAATAGTTCGCGCCCTTGGGCGCTTTAGCGGTATTTGTTAGCCGCCCGCAAGTTGGCGATTAAATCGGCGGCAGAGTTAATTTATAATTTGGCCGTCTAGATGTCTAATTTTATTTTGCTACAAGTCATAACTAACAGTTATTTATCGCGCCACAGGGTAAACTATCTGCTTACTTATTAAAGGTGCTTGTTTAATGCTAAAAGTGTTCTACCTGTTAATTGCGTGGCTAGCGGTATTGCTGGGCACGGTAGGTATTTTTTTGCCTTTGTTGCCTACTACGCCTTTCATCTTATTAGCCGCGATTCTATTTTCTAAAAGCTCTCCTCGGTTTGCTGCTTGGCTTGAGCAGCATCGCACTTTTGGTCCTTTATTAAATGATTGGCAGCAACATGGTGTGGTAAGCCTTAAAGCAAAGTGCAGTGCTACCCTTATGGTGGCTATTTCGGCGGGTTTAATGTTGTGGATGGAGGTCCCTTGGTTTGCTCGTATTGCCGCAGGTACATGTCTGTTAGCAGTGATGGTTTTTCTTTGGACTCGACCTTCAGTAAAAAATTCTTCCCGCTAAGTTATTGCTTACTATACTCATTTTGTGAATTTTAAAATCATCAATAAGAGTCGGGATATGAAAAAATATATTTGTTTGTTGTTAGGCTTTATTGCTGCTGGAGTACAAGCTGGTAATGGCACCGAGGTGGCGAATATAAATTGTAATGGCACTTGGATACGCTCTGGTACCGATAAGTTGGAGTTAATCAGTGCTTGCGGCAAGCCTGAATATGAAGAAGTTGTCAGCGGCGATAACTTCAATAAGTTAGAAGGCGTGCTCTACAACCTCAAAGGCAAAAAATACGTGGTGTATCTAAAAACTGGCCGAGTAGTGAAAATAGAATGGTTAAGGTAAGGCCGCACTTTAAGTCAGCGCGGCCTTATGGTTTATTTCAACTTAGCAAAACAACGCTCAGCTGCTGCAATGGTGGCATCAATGTCAGCTTCGCTATGGGCATAAGAGGTAAATGAAGCCTCAAAAGCTGACGGGGCTAAGTAAATGCCTTCTTCCAGCATTAAGTGGAAGAACTTTTTGAAACGCTCTGCATCGCAGGCGCAAGCTTGG
The DNA here is from genome assembly GCF_019670125.1 of Agarivorans aestuarii. Classification (NCBI taxonomy): domain Bacteria; kingdom Pseudomonadati; phylum Pseudomonadota; class Gammaproteobacteria; order Alteromonadales; family Alteromonadaceae; genus Agarivorans; species Agarivorans aestuarii. The sequence goes on along the minus strand of NZ_AP023033.1, from coordinate 3,901,896 downwards.
GCGAAGTTAGTCACGCTGCTTTCTTCGGTGAAGAAGAAGCCTAACATTGCACCTACTTGATTAACGGTTAATGGAATGTCTTGGCGATCTGCAGCTGCTTTGAGGCCTTTGGCCAAGCGCTCGGTGATTACATTTAGGTGTTGATGAACCGCCGGATCTTTAAGCGCGGTTAGCGCGGCTAAGCCCGCAGCCATAGCAATAGGGTTGCCCGATAATGTGCCCGCTTGGTAAACCGGACCAACAGGCGCTAAGTGATCCATAATTTTTTGGCTGCCACCAAAAGCGCCTACAGGCATGCCGCCGCCAATCACTTTTCCTAAACAAGTTAGGTCGGGTTTTACCCCATAATGAGCTTGTGCTCCGCCTAATGAAACCCGAAAACCAGTCATTACTTCATCAATAATAAATACCGCTTGGTATTTATCACAAATGGCACGTAGCCCTTGCAAAAAGCCGTCTACAGGAGGGATACAGTTCATGTTGCCTGCCACTGGCTCCACAATGATACAAGCTATGTCTTCTGGGTATTCGGCAAATAAAGCTTCAACCGAGGCTAAATCATTATAGGTGGCAGTAAGAGTATGTTGAGCAAAGTCGGCGGGAATACCCGGCGAGCTAGGTTGGCCAAGAGTTAATGCACCAGAGCCTGCTTTAACCAACAATGAGTCGGCATGGCCGTGGTAGCAACCTTCAAACTTAATAATTTTGTTACGGCCGGTGTAGCCACGAGCAAGGCGAATCGCGCTCATGGTGGCTTCGGTGCCTGAGTTAACCATGCGTACTTGGTCCATCGACGGGACTAATTCGCAGACTAAGTTGGCCATGTCTATTTCGGCAGCGGTGGGCGCGCCAAAACTCAAGCCTTTAGCGGCGGCATCTACCACTGCTTGGTGAATTGCTGGGTGGTTATGACCCAAAATCATTGGGCCCCATGAGCCCACGTAATCTATGTAGCTGTTGCCATCGGCATCAAAAATGCGCGCGCCGTCGGCTCGTTCAATAAAAACCGGTGTTCCACCTACGCCATTAAAGGCACGAACTGGTGAATTTACGCCACCAGGAATAGTTTGCTGGGCTTGGCTAAAAAGTTGTTCTGAACGAGACATAAAGCATCCTTTAAAATCTGAGTCACGCGCCACAAAGGCAGTAAATTGCGCTCACTATAACAAATAATCTATAGCCAAGTAATAATGCGTAGAAGCTGCATTTGGGCGCTGGTTCAGCTTGCAGGCTGTAGCTATTAAAACTAAAGAATTGGGCTACGTTATCTAACTCGCTTCACCGGCAGAAAGTTAGTGTTATTGCAGAGAACTAACTGTAGTTTGTTGCCGAGGGGAAATCTGGGTAAACTGTCGTCTTTTCGCGACAGGTGTATACAAAGTGGCAAAGCCAAAGTTGTTAGTTGTAAGTTTAATCGGTGCCTTGGCTTTAACCAGTGTGTATGGTTTATCGGTTGTTGTTGAAGAAAAAGATCAACTAATTAGCCAATTAAAACAGCAGCTTAGTAACTCTCTTGAAAGCCAGTCGGTATTACAACAACGTTTGTCGATGGTGCGCCTAGAGCAAGACACCAGCTTGGCAGAGTTAGCGCAGTTAAAACAAAGCATTAATCAACTGACCGAGCAAAAGCTTGCCTTAACTGAAGAGCTGTTGGTGTATAGAAAAATCATGGCCCCAGAACAACAAGCTGGCGGCATGAAAATTGAACAACTAAACATTGAGCCCATGCTTAGCCCCAATTATTACCGAATGCAGGTATTGTTGATGCAAGTAGCGCGCAACAAGCGTTGGTTAAGTGGGGAACTGCAGTTAGTGGTGGTGGGTAGTCAGAACCAAGAACCAGCGCAATATAATTTGGCAGAGTTACAAAGCGAGGCCATTCCTTTAGCGTTTAAGTTTCGTTATTTTCAAGAAGTGAACACCGACATTAAGTTGCCCGAAGGCTTTAAAGCAGAGCGAATCGAACTTACTGCTAAAGTTAAGGGCAATAAATGGAACAAAAAAGCCGAGATTATTTACAAACAAAATTGGCCGGCAGAATAAACACTTAGTGATGGCTTAGGGCTATGGATAAACCCTCCTAGGATAATACTTGAACAAATTACTCGGGTATTAGATAATCTGCGCCAGTTAACATTTTTAAGGAATAGATTGTGTCAGAACAAGCTGTAACTGAACAAGCCGCATTTCCAATTCAATTTACCGACGCCGCAGCGTCGCGAGTAAAAGAGCTAGTTGCTGAAGAAGAGAACCCAGCGCTAATGTTGCGTGTCTATGTCACAGGCGGTGGTTGTTCTGGTTTTTCTTACGGATTTACCTTCGATGAAAAAGTAAATGAAGGTGATACCTTAGTAGAAAAACAAGGTGTATCAATGGTTGTAGATTCAATGAGTTTGCAATATCTAGTGGGTGGTATCGTAGATTTCACCTCCGGCCTAGAAGGTTCACGCTTCCTAGTGAACAACCCTAATGCTAGTACAACCTGTGGTTGTGGTTCATCATTTAGCATCTAAGCTGGTTAGCAAAACACCATACAATTGTATCTTTTTGTAAGCCACCGTCTGGTGGCTTCGTTATTTTTCATACTTAGCTAACGCTTTGTAGCAAATTTGTCAGTAGTCTTCGGCAAAGCATATAGATTGTTTGCACTAACTTGTATACTGATTCACTTACTTGAATCATCGACAGGGAGTGTTTGATTGTGTCTGTTGCCGTAAAACAGTTTTTTGCTGCTCGCCCATATATCCTTTCTATTTTTATTGTTGCTGTAGTGGTGTTTTGGATGCTCTCTGGTCAAATGACTAATGCAGATGAAGCCAAGGCTGAACCTGAGAAAGCCGCTCACAAGCTAACCCGCGTGCAAGTGAAAACCTACACTGCCGAGACCATTGAACGCAGCTTACATTTATACGGGCAAACAGAGGCACGCCGTCAAAGTGTTATCTCTGCCGAAGTATCTGGTCGTTTGTTGGAGTTTTTGGTTGCCGAAGGTCGGCCAATTAAAAAAGGCCAAGCCCTTGCTCGTTTAGATATTCAAGATCGACGTTCACAGCTACTGCGTGCCGAAGCCTTGTTAGAGCAACGCACCATTGAGTATGCCGGGGTTAAGGCTCTTAGCAAGCAAGGTTTCCAAGGTAAAGCACGCTTAGCAGAGGCCAAAGCCGCGCTGGTGGATGCTGAATCCAATGTTAAATCGCTTAATTTAGCCATTGATAACACGCTGGTATTAGCCCCATACAACGGTATTTTTGAAGAAAATATTGTTGAGGCGGGTGCTTATCTAGGTATTGGTGACCCAATCTTAAGGCTTGCCGATACTCAGCAACTATTGGTGCGTACCGATGTGTCTGAGCGCGATATCTCGCAACTTTCTTTGGGTGAAAAAGCCTACGTAAACTTGGTTACCGGAGAAGAAGTTGAGGGAAGCATCGACTTTATTGCTACCTTGTCTGATCCCAATACCCGAACCTTTAAAGTAGAAGTGTTGCTCGATAATCAACAACAACAGTTGATGGCGGGTGTGAGTGCCAGTGTGCGTTTCCCGCTAGAAGAGGTAGAAGCAATTAAAGTTAGCCCAGCAGTATTAGCCTTAGATGAAGAAGGTAATTTAGGGGTTAAAACAGTTGTGGATGATGTGGTGCAGTTTGTTCCAGCTAGTTTAGTGCGCTCAGATCCCGACGGTGCCTGGTTATCTGGCTTTAGTGGTGACAACGATGTGATTATTTTAGGCCAAGGTTTTGTGCGCGAAGGCGATAAGGTTGAGCCTGTCACCAAAGCGGAGTTGTTAGCGCAAGAGAGGGCTGAATAATGCACGCTTTTATTGAAGCCGTTTTATCGCGAACTCGAACCGTACTGTCTATTTTACTGTTCTTGTTTGTTGCCGGCATTATTACCTACAACAACATTCCTAAAGAATCGGATCCCGATGTAGAGATCCCGGTTATTTACGTATCGATCCCACACGATGGGATTTCGCCTCAAGATGCTGAGCGCTTGTTACTGCGCCCTATGGAGCAGGAATTACAAGGTTTAGAAGGCATTAAAGAAATGACCGCCACCGCCAGTGAAGGTCATGGTTCGGTGGTGCTGGAGTTTATTGTTGGGGTTGATATCGACCAAGCCCTGTCGGATGTGCGGGCTAAGGTGGATCAAGCCAAACCTAAGCTGCCTGCGGGTGGCGATGAGCCAGAGGTGCATCAAGTAACCTTAGCCACAGAACAGCCTGCTATTACGGTGTTGCTGTCGGGTGACTTGCCACAACGTGCTTTACTAACGATTGCTCGAGACCTGCAAGACCAAATGGAAACCATGAAGCAGGTATTAGAAGTTAACATTGGTGGAGACCGTGAAGACTTTTTGGAGATTACCGTAAACCCGCTTTTGATGGAGTCTTACGGTTTAGACCAAGCCGATATCTACAACTTGGTAAGCCGCAATAACCGTTTGGTAACAGCGGGTACATTAGATACCGGCAATGGCCGTTTTGCAGTAAAAGTACCAGCGGTATTTGAGAACGTTAAAGATGTTATTGAGCTGCCAATTAAGGTAGATGGCGACCGCATTGTTACCTTTGGTGATGTGGCTTCAGCCAGACGTACCTTTAAAGATGCCAGTACTTACGCGCGGGTAAATGGTAAGCCAACCATCTCTTTAGAAGTGAGCAAACGACCCGGCGAAAACCTGATTGAAACCATTGAACAGGTAAAAGCGTTAATTGCTCAAGAACAAGCGTTTTGGCCAGATTCGGTGATTATTGATTACGCCGGTGATAAATCTAAAGACATTCGCACCATGCTCTCAGAGCTACAAAACAACATTCTGTCAGCTGTATTGCTGGTAGTGGTGGTGATTATTGCGGTAATGGGCGTGCGCTCATCACTGCTAGTGGGCATTGCCATTCCGGGTTCCTTCTTAGCCGGTATTTTAATGCTGTCGCTAGGTGGGCTTACCATCAACATGGTGGTTTTATTCTCACTGATTATGGCGGTGGGAATGCTGGTGGATGGGGCCATTGTGGTCACGGAATTTGCCGATAGGCAAATGAGTGAAGGCGTGCCTAGGCATCAGGCTTACTCTTTAGCCTCACAGCGTATGTCATGGCCAATTATTGCTTCAACTGCCACCACCTTAGCGGCGTTTGCTCCCTTATTGGCTTGGCCAGGCATGGTGGGGCAATTTATGGGTTATTTACCGTTAACCTTGATTGCGACCTTAAGTGCTTCCTTGGTGATGGCATTAATCTTTGTGCCTTCTTTGGGGAACATTTTTGGTCGCCCGCGCAAGTTAAGCGCCAAGCAACAGCAAGCCTTAATTAAAGCAGATAAAGGCGAGTGGCAAGGCTTACAAGGTTTCACTGGCTTTTATCTGCGGGTATTACACAAGGCAGTTAATGCGCCCTTACGGGTATTGGCTTTGGGCATAGTAATCGCTGTTGCGGTGATTATGGCTTACGGCAATGCCGGTAAAGGTGTGGAGTTTTTCCCTGAAGTTGAGCCAGTAGGTTACAACATCATCGTTCGCTCACATGGTGACTACTCCACCGATGAAAAACTGCAAATAATGTTAGAAGTAGAGCGCCGTATCGTCGAGCTAGAAGACTACGATACGCTGTACACCAAGGTGGGTGGCGATCAACTGGGTGATATTCGGGTCAACCTTAAAGATTGGAATAAACGCCGCCCTGCCAACGAAATTATCGAAGACATGCGTTCTCGGTTAGCGCCAATAGCAGGCTTAGAAATCGAGTTTCGCAAAGACAAAGCCGGCCCGCCGGCGGGTAAAGATTTGCAGCTTGAGTTGAGCTCTCGCTTTCCCGAGCGCTTAGAACCCATGGCCAAGAAAATCCGCCAGTTGGTTGATGATAATCCTCACTTTGTGAATGCTGAAGACTCTACCACTAAGCCGGGCATTGAATGGCAGCTTAAGGTTGACCGTGCCAAAGCTGCGCGCTTTGGCGCCGATGTAACCTTGCTGGGCAACACTGTTCAGTTTGTCACCAATGGTTTGAACATCGGCGACTACCGCCCCGATGATGTGGATGATGAACTTGAGATTCGGGTGCGTTTCCCAGAAGAGAATCGCAGCATTAGCCGACTCAGTGAATTGCGGGTTAAAACTGCCTACGGCTTGGTACCTATCACTAACTTCGTAACTTTAGAGGCTAAGCCAAAACAAGATGTGATTAATAAAGTGGATGGCCGCCAAGTGCTAACGGTGAGTGCCGACGTTGCTGCTGGGCAAAACCTAAGTATCGAGTTACCTAAGATTCAAGAGCAACTTAAACAGCTTGAGCTTGACCCCTTGGTTGATATTAAACTGCGTGGCCAAAATGAAGACCAACAAGAGAGTATGGCGTTTTTAGGAAGAGCCTTCTTAGTGGCCTTGTTTGTGATGGGCTTAATTCTTATCACTCAGTTTAATAGTTTCTACCAAGCCTTGTTAATCCTCTCGGCAGTGTTGTTCTCTACTATTGGCGTGCTGCTGGGCTTGCTAATAGCCGGGCAAGCCTTCGGTATTATTATGAGTGGTTTAGGCGTGATTACCTTAGCGGGGATCGTGGTGAACAATAACATTGTATTGATTGATACTTACAATGTGCTGCGCCGCCAAGGCATTGCCGCCAAAGAAGCTATTATGCGCACTGGTGCACAGCGTTTACGCCCGGTGATGCTTACCACCATCACTACCATTCTAGGTTTAATGCCAATGGTGTTAGAGCTTAATATTGATGTGTTTGAACGTAGCTTCGAAGTAGGCGCGCCATCGTCACAATGGTGGTCTCAGTTGGCTACAGCGGTTGCTGGCGGCTTAAGTTTCGCAACACTGTTAACCCTTATTCTTACACCGTGTTTGCTAATGCTTGGCGCTAAATTTAGCCGCAAAGATAAACAAGCAGCGATAGAAGAGGCGAAAGAGCAGGAGCTGTTGGGAGCGTAAACGTCTCTGAGCTTAAGCTTGCATTAATAAATGAAGGAGGGGGGGGGAGCCCTTCTTTTTATTGGGCGGGATATAGTGCGCCAAGAATGGCTGTGCGACTTGCCCCGGTTACCGAGCTCGCATTGCCAGCTTGCTTGAGCTTAAAGCAGCGCGCTAACCAGGCAAAAGCCATGGCTTCTAAGGCTTGTTCAGGAATGCCTAACTTGGAGGTACGGCTAAGGGTGAGCTTTGGCAGTGCCTTGGCTAGCAATTCCAATAAAAAGCCGTTGTTGTCACCGCCACCACATAAATAGATAGTGCCCTTTTCTGCATCTAATAACTCTTGAGCAATGCTTTGACAGCTTAGGTGGTGCAAGGTGCACTGTACATCTACAGGCGCTAATTGAGCGAATTCAGGCTGCTCAAGAAAACGGTCTAACCAAGCTAAATGAAAGTACTCTCGACCAGTACTTTTGGGAGCCGCTAAAGCAAAATAGTCATCGGCCAGCATCTGCTTCAAAAGCGCTTGCTTGCAGCTGCCACTTCTGCCCCATTGACCATTATCGTCATAATCTAATCCATGCGGATGGTGGCGTTTAAAGTGTTGATCTAACAAAGTATTACCTGGGCCAGTGTCGTAGCCGAGTAACGTTTGCTCGGGCAGTAGGCGAGTGAGATTAGCAATACCACCAATGTTTACAATAAAACGTGCTTCATCTGGGCTGCTAAACATAGCTTGATGAAAGGCGGGTACCAAAGGAGCGCCTTGGCCGCCTAGCGCCATATCCTTATTGCGAAAGTCGGCAATCACATCAACATTGCTTTGCACCGCGATATGGCTGGGGCTGCCAATTTGTAGGCTGAAATTGAGTTCGGGGAAGTGGCGTATGGTTTGCCCATGGCTGCCAATGGCAGATATATCTTGGCTGCTCAGCCCTGCTTGTTGAATAGCTTGATTAGCGCTTGATGCAAACAACTCTGCAACGGCAACGCTGGCTTCGGCCATGGTGGCTATTTCATTGTTTGCCGGGCTACATAAACCGTGTAGCTGCCCCAGCAACTTTGCTGGAATGGCTTGTTGATGGTGAGCCAGCAGTTTAGGCTTTGCTTGGCTAAAATCCACCACTACGGCATCTACGCCATCCATGCTTGTGCCAGACATTAAGCCGACATATATGTCAGTCATTTAACCACCTAGTTCATCGCTAACAATACGCGTTTGGTATTGTCTAGCTGCTTTATTCTGGCCTTGGCAATCGGCATAAAAATCTCTTTTTGCTTGCCTTTCAAGGGTGTTGAAGTTGGCAGTTTTACCGTACGTGGGTTTTTATGTACCCCATGTACCAAAAATTCGTAATGTAAATGAGGGCCGGTTACTCGGCCGGTCGCGCCTACAGAGCCGATTCTTTTGCCCTGTTTTACGCGCTGGCCAGTTTTTACGTAGCGCTTGTGTAAATGTAAGTATTTGGTGACGTAGGCGCTGCTGTGTTGAATAAATACATAGTTGCCGTTGTACTTACTGTAACCTGATTTAGTCACTCTACCATCGCCGGCAGCTTGCACTGGGGTGCCAACTTTAGCGGCATAATCAATGCCGTTATGTGCGCGTACTCTGCCGGTTACTGGGTGTAGTCGACGAGGATTGAAGCTAGAACTGATGTATTTGAAGTTAACCGGTGCGCGTAAAAATGCTTTGCGCATTGGTCTACCTTCAGGTGTGTAATAGTTTCCGTCTGCGTGGCGAACTGCGCGAAAAACATCACCTTGGTTAATAAACTCAGCAGCGATAATGTCGCCATTGCCAGCGAATTGGCCATCAACAAAATGCTCTTCATATAGCACCATAAAACTGTCGTTTTTGCGAATATCTAAGGCGAAATCGATGTCCCAGCCAAAGATTGCGGCGAGTGCCATAATTTGGCCTTGGCTAAGTTGGGCGCCAATGCCTGCATTCCAAAAGCTTGAGTTAATGGTGCCTTGGGCAAAGTTGGTTCTTACTTCAAGTTCTTGAGTATCCACCTTAACCGCAAAGCTGTCTTGCTTATCACGCTCAATAATCAGGGTTTGAAACTTGGACTGCGGGTAGTGCAATTCCATCAAACGATCTTGATCGTCTAAGTAAAAGTCGAGGGTGTCGCCGGGATGAACCGTGCGCAGCTTTCTGGCTTCCCCGCCGAGTTGGTCGATGTCGTGCAAGGTGCGAGCACTTAAACCCACCCGCGAGAAGATAAGCGCCATGCTGTCACCCGATTTAACGGTTTGGCGTTTAAGGGTGTAGAAGTGCTCGGGTTCTTCGAGGGCTTGTTGCGGTTCTATCTCCAGTTGCAGGGGATAACGAACACCAAGGTTAAGTTCTTTACCTTGCTGTAGCTGAGCAATTAACTCTGCAGCATCGCTCACTTTAACGCTGTTGTCTGCTGCACTACCTGCTTGGGTTAGCGCACTTGGCTGATTGCTGGCTTCAGCGATTTCATTTGCTGCTGCAATATTAGTGCTGGCTATTTCACTGCTTTGCTCTGGTTTTGCTTCTTGTTGTATTGCGGAGGTGACCGCTACAGGTGTATCAGCAAGCTCTTCCGCTGGTGCGACTGGTTTCGCTTTGTTCTCTTGAACTTGGGGAGTTGCAACCCGCTGTGTTTCTGTGAGTTGTAGTTTTTCTGAGCTGGGCTCGCTAGTGTTAGGCGCTGCGATTGGCGTTGCTTGCTGTGTGTTAGTGGTTTTTGCTGAAAGATCGATGTTTTGACGTTGGCTTGCGCTAACTGCCTTTTTTTCACTTGGTATCAGTAGTGCCGCTATTACTAAAATAATGGCAACAAACAACAGCCGACGATGACGTTTAGGTAATAAGCTTAGCAATCTACTTCCAACATACAAACACAGAGATTATCGCGATTGTAGCCAGATGCCAGTAAGAATGCCAGATTCGAGGCGGTAAGCCGTGAGCTAAGCAGCTTTGCGAGCACTTGCTGACCAAATTGGCGCAAGCTGTTTTATTCTAGTGCAGGTGCTTAAGCAGCGCAGTTTTTGCAACAGAATTTCTCTTTTAAACCTTTAAGCATATTTGTTGGTTTGAGCGAAAGCGGCACACAGGATCACCACATAAAACTCCAAATACCTCTTTAGGGGTGGTTTTGTCTGTTGAAGATTTTAGAAAGCCTTTAGTTCGCTTAAAACTGGCACAACACTTTCATTAGTTAATACGAAGATTTTTCTTCACTCGTATATGCTCTCGTCCCACTCAGTTTATCTGGGTGGGTTTTTTTTCGGCTTTTTTCGAGCATGCTGCAAAGTTGCTTTAGGCTCTCGAGGGTGCGAAGTGTAAGGCGATGAGCCTTATCGGGGTCGAGGTGGTAAATGTGTTGCTGTTGCACAGCTTGAAGTTGCGGCCATTGTTGCCAAGAGTGCTCAAACTGCCACTGGGCAATGATGATAGCCTGCGGATCGGCTTGCAGTACCCACTCTTCCGAGAGCAAAGGGTAGGGTGCTACTGACTCGGCCATAATGTTTTCCCCGCCACATAGACGAATGCCATCATCAATCCAACTTTTTGCCGAAATGCTGCGCAGCGGTGTATGCCACATTTGGTAAAACACACTCACTTTGTCTTTAGACTGATATTGCCCAGCCATTTCAGAAAGCTGTTGTTCGACAAACTGGCTTAAGCGTTGTCCGGTTTCTTGCTCACCTAAAATACCACCCAGCTCTGCCAGTTGTTTAGGTAGGTTGTCTAGCCGTTTGGGTTTGGATACAAATACCTGAATGTTTAAGGCGCGTAGTTTTTGCGCCAAACTTTGCTGATTTCCTTGTTGCCAGACCAAAACTAAGTCGGGCTTTAAAGAAATGATGCTCTCGAGGCTAATGTATTGATAATTACCAATGCGTGGCAGCGCTTTAGCGGCTTCTGGATAATCGGCATAATCTACTGTGGCAATCAGTCTATCACCGGCACCTAGGGCATAAACTTGCTCGGTTAAATGCGGGGCTAAGGAGATGATGCGTTGCGGTTTAGCGTAAAGCGCAGTGCTGAAAAAGGTCGCAAGCAACACGATGATGAGCTTAACGGTATTGGCTCTTTTAGCCTTAAAGATAGATAACACGCGCAAGGTAGATTGGACTAAGAATAAGTAGATACAGAAGCGCACTCATATTGAGTTTTAAGGCAAGTCTGTCTAACTCAGCCGCTTCTGGGTATTGCTGGCTTGGGCCAAAGCGGGCTTGTTCAACTTTTTGCTGTTGGTAATGGCGAGGTCCACCTAGCTCACTTTGTAAGCTACTGGCGCTAACACTAATTAACTTTCCGCTGCCAACATAAGGCCAACGAAAGCCTTCGCTAAGGGCCGCTTTGTTGCGAGAGAGTTTGCCATAACAACATATGATAAGAGCCAGCAGCTGAAAGGGAAGGTAACTAAATAGTTGATACAAGCGGCTAGCAATGTGGCCAAACTGGCGATACTGCATCAGCTTTGGATTCCAAGCAAAGTGTAACTCAGTAATGATGCGGTAGATTAAGGCAGGAACAATGCCGCCCAACATAAACCAAAATATTACGCCAAACCAATTGGCCGCCAACCTAAGCAATAACATTTCTGCGGAAGCTTTAGCCACGCCAACTGCTGTTAAACTATCGCAATCTCGTAATACCCAAGGGCGTAATATAGTACGAGCCGGTTTGTGTTGCTGCTTGTTGAGTAAGCGGGTGATGCGATGATAACTGTGCATTGGCGCTTGCCATTGTAGTAGGCAAAGTAACAGTAAACTATCGACTAAAACGCTGATTGGATTGAGATGATTAAACAGCGCCAGACCTAGGCTAAGAGGCAACAAAATAGCCAGTAAAGCCATTCCACCGGCCAAGCGTTGTTGCTGGGGGCCGTTGCCGCTGCGATTTACTTTTATTGATAGTTGTTCGGCAAACCAACGAACTAGCAGCATTACCTGACCAAATCCGCGGCCTGGTATTAAACGTTCTAAGGCAATACCCAAAAAGGGCAGGCTGAGGCTAAGCCACAGCCAGGAGCTTTCGTCCATTAGTCAGTTAGCTTCTCTAACATGGCTAGTACCAAGGCAGTAGAGTGCTTAGCTGCTGTTTCTAAGAATTCATCAAATGACGATGGTGACTCTTTACCAGCAATGTCCGACAGCGCTCTAACCACTACAAATGGAACTTTGGCGAGATGACAAACTTGAGCAATAGCGGCGCCTTCCATTTCTACCGCAGTCATATTCGGGAAGTCGGCACGGGCTTTAGCAACACGTTCAGGATCAGCCATAAAAATATCGCCGGTACAGATTTGACCACGCACAATTTGATGACCTGAAAGCTGCTTAGCAGCCTGTTCGGCAATCTCGATAAGTTTCGCGTCAGCTTTATAGGCGGCTGGGTTAGCAGGCAGTTGGCCCATTTCGTAACTAAAGGCTGTAAGGTCTACATCGTGATAGCGTAATTCGTTAGAGATAACCACATCGCCTACTTTTAAAGCGGGGTCAAAACCTCCGGCAGAGCCAGTATTGATCACTTGAGTTGGCTGGTAGCGTTGCAGTAACACGGTAGTGGCAATGGCGGCAGCTACTTTGCCGATGCCAGAGCGGGTTACTACTACTGGGTGCTGGTTAATTTCACCACTATAAAATTCACAACCAGCAAAACTATAGGTATCACAGTTATCGATCAACTCGCGAAGTGCAACCACTTCCTGTTCCATAGCGCCAATAATTGCTGTAGTCATAACCGTCTCTTTATCAAAAGGAAAAATCAGCGGAATATTACCACAAGCAAAGTGAAGGAACAGCTACAGATCGCGCACAAATACCCGTTGTGTTTTACGCTGTTTAAATTTGATGTGCTGGTAGAATTGATTGGCTTGTTCGCGAGTACTATCGCAGCGAACTCTTATTTCGCCTACGCCGCGGCTAGTGGCCCAATGGCGGCATTGTTTAACAAGCGCGCGGCCAATACCTTGATTTTGTGAGTCTTGATCCACCACCATACCGCTAATTTCGGCAAAGGGTAATGAGCCTAAACGCAGGGCAACAAATACATGTACCCAGCCAACAATTTGCTCTTGCTCGTTAAGGTAAACAAAAGCCTGATGTGCTGGGTTTTCTAATATAGCGTGAATATTTGGTAGCACTGTTTGTGCTGTTGGGTTGTAGCCTAGCTGCTTTGCTAGCATGGCCACGTCAACCGCGTCTTCTTCATGAATAGGACGAATTTGCATAGCATTCCTCAAAATCTGTTAAAACCAAACACTGGTTTGTTAAACCATAGTTACCGACTTAGGCAGTGAACTGCAAGCAGCTTAGGTAAGATTTATGACTTTTTTAAGACAAAGGCGGGGATTATATTAAGCAAGTGGTCAAAATAGGCTTTGTTTCATAAATCAAACAAATAGTCAGTGAGCTAGGCTAGGCTGTCTAACAAGGTCTGGGCTTGGCAATATACTTCGCATAATGCTTGCTCGGTGAGACTCAGCTCTTCAAATTCCCATTCCGTATAAGATTGCACTGCCTGAGGGTGATGCAGGCTAAATTGTGCTAGCCAATTGCTAAGTGCTTGTTGCAAGCATGGCTTAACTTCAGCTTCGTTAAGCTGGGCAATGGAGAGAGCTTGAGTGTGAGCATTAATCTGTTGCAGCATATATGCTAACGGCGGCTCCACATCGCAGACTAGCGGGCAAACAAAGTAAATACCGAAGGCTTGGTTTGAGCTGCACTTACCTACTTTTATTTGCCAGTCATCGGCAAATTCAAACAGGCAGTAATGTTCGCCTATATTGGCCTGATCTGGCGCTGGTGGCGCGAGACTTTCACTCTCTTTTCGTTTTTGGCTTAACGAGTTTAGATAGTCGCCTAGCTTAGTGGATAAGCGCTTGGCGGTATTTAGGTCATCTGGTTTCAATTGCTTTTTTTGCAGCCAATAGTGAATCGCACCTAATACGGCCAGAGCCATATATTCTTGGCTAAATCGACTGCTTAGCGGGCCTTCTATATTTCCTTCCATTAAATCTGCAAGGTGATGAAAATCTTCAATTGAGACCAAGCTTTGGATGGAGAAGTATGAATGACCAGATTCAACAATTTGGTAGCCAAGTTGTAGCTGAATTTGCGGAACTATCACTGCGAGGGTGTTGTTTTCTATCACATTCATTCAGCAACTTTCCATGGTAATGCCAGCTCATTAAAGCATCGCATATCATGGGCTTAGAGTAAAATTAGTGAGAAGGGTAATGCTTGTCCAACTATCCTTAATATTTAGTTGAATGAGTATCTTGCTCTTAACCCGCACTAATCGTTTTATAGCGGTGTTGTTGGCTACAATCCTAAAGCAGCGGATGCATGATTATGAGTGTTCACGTTGCCGCTGAATGATTTCTAACACGCCTAAATAGATCATTACTAAGCTTAAAAAGAATCCGATGTAGAGCATAGTATCCCCTTGGTATTTGCGTTTAATTATTATTGCTATTGGGTATTGCGGTCTCCATTTTCAAAACTGCGGGTAGCAAGCAACTCACTGCTAATAAGTTGCTTGCTCACTTCCTAAGAAAAGAGTGTTATTTTGAGAAATCTACGTAGAAGGTTTTTTTCTCTAGGTATTGCTCAAAACCATATTTGCCATCTTCACCGCCGGAGCCACTTAGTTTGTAGCCATTGTGGAAGCCTTGATGTTGCTCGCCATGACCTCGGTTTACATAAATCTCTCCGCATTCAAGGTCGTTTACCAAGTCCATTACTAGTTTGATTCGATCAGTGAAGATCATCGCCGACAAACCGTACTCAGAGTCGTTGGCATAGTTAATCACTTCATCAAACTCAGTAAATTTAACTACGGGTAAAATAGGGCCAAAGATCTCTTCGTGAACTAGGCTCATCTCTTGGGTTACGCCGGTAAACACGGTGGGTTCAAACCAGTAGCCTTTTTCAAACTCCTCACCGCTTAAGCGTTTACCACCAGTAACCAAAGTGGCACCTTCTTCAATGGCTTTAGCAACCATGGCTTCCATATTGGCTAGCTCTTTAGCGCTTACTTTTGGCCCCATGTCGCTATCTTCGTTCATTGGGTCACCAACCTTTATGGCTTTCACTTTGGCAAGCAATTTGTCCATAAACTCGGTGTAGATGGCTTGATGAACATATAAACGTTCGTTACAAGTACATACTTGACCACAGTTATCGAACTTAGAGTTTAGCGCTGCGTCTACTGCCGCATCTATATTGGCGTCTTCCAGCACAATGAAAGGTGCTTTACCGCCCAACTCTAGTTGTACATGAGCGAGGTTGTCTGAGGCTGCCCGCACAATGGCTTGGCCAGCTGGAGTGCTGCCAGTCATTGATACCATGGCTGTCTTTGGGTGGCGAACCAGTGCATCGCCTAAAGAACGACCTGGGCCCGTCACTACGTTTAACAAACCTTTTGGCAAGCCAACTTTGTCGGCCAGTTTTGCTAGCTCAAGTGTTGCTAATGGTGTTTCGGTAGTTGGCTTAACAATAATCGCATTACCCGCCACTAAGGCTGGGCCAATTTTTCGACCAGCCAAGGCTAGCGGGAAGTTCCAAGCCGTAATCGCTACCACCACACCGCGTGGTACTTTGTGGATCCAAATGTGCTCGTCAGGGTTATCTGATTCAACAATGTCGCCTTCAATATGGCGTGCCCATTCACAGGCGTATTCAATAAACGAGCAGGTTACGTCTACTTCCATGCGCGCCACTTTTAGTAACTTGCCTTGTTCTTGTACAAGCAACTCGGCTAAGAAGTCACGGTTAGCTTTAATCTCTGCCACTAACTCATACAGCTTTTCAGCACGTTTGCGAGCAGGTAGCTTACGCCATTGCTTTTGTGCTGCTACTGCTGCGCTCATGGCTAGTTCAGCATCGGTTTCATCGCCATTAGCGACAGTGGCGATAACTTCTTCAGTTGAAGGGTTAAGTACCTCGGCGCGTGCTCCTGATTTTGCATCTAGCCAGCTACCATTGATGTACATCTGATAATTTTTCATGAACAACCTATTGTTTAAGCGAAGTAAATGGCTAGCTGGTCGGCTAGCCTTCCCATTAATTTACGAATTTAAAGCTTTGATGCTCTGAGCCATCACATTCACCCAATGACAAGTTTTTGCCATTTTTCTTGGAGCCTTTCGCCATTTCTAGGCATTCACCAGTGGCGAGGTTTTTAATGCTGAACCAATTGTGGCCTTGGTTTGATAATAGCCAAGACTGGGCAGCCGATTGCTCATCACAGGGTTGTTGGCGTAAGTCTTGTTTGCCTTCTCGCGCTGCAACACAAAAATCATTTGCGGTGTTTTTGATGCTGATTTGTTGACCCTGTTCACTCACTTGCTCGGTAAAAGTAAACTTCTGTTGTTGGCCACGATGGCTGCAGTAGCTTTGGCGATAACGCGCGCCTTTTTCTGAGCGAGGGTTTCTAATTTCAAAACACTTGGTGCTGTGGCGCAAGCTTAAACCGGCTGCATCGGTCGGGAGTTTTAGCGGGCCAAGCTCTTGCTGGTTTGCATCGGCTTTTACTGGCACGTAAACACGTACCCAATCCACTAGCATCTTGTTTCTGGTTTCATCGGCTAAATCTTCATCGCTAGCGATGTGGCCAACACTTGAGCGCCAGTCGTGATCTTCCATGTCGATGATCATGAACATCTCACGATCTAGACCAAGATTTTCTGGGTCTTTAAGTGAAGTTTTGTTTAAGCGACGAACTAAACGTCCATCAATGTAAAACTCGACATTCCATGGATCGATCCAGTATGCGCCAAAGCGATGAAAGTTATCGCGATATGGCGCTTCGTTTGGTAAAAAGTGATGCTGTTGAGAGCCGATATCTCGGATAATTTCGTTGCTTTCCTCATCACGAATAAATACATGGTAGTTGGTATTAGCATGGCGAGAATGCTTGTGGTGGTTAGCGCGATCGCTGCCGTATATCTCCAATATATCTAGCTCGCGCTTGTCATCGGCACTTAATAACCAAAAGTTAGACGATAGCACTTGGTTAGCCACTTTAATTTTGGCTTCCATGTACACTGGGTAGATGATTGGCGTTTTAGAAGTTACTACACCTAGGTGAACCTTATCGGTATCTGGTTTTCTGGCGGCTTTAATTACCAGCTTTCCGTCTACTACATCAGAGTGATCAGAACTCCATATGGTTAAGCCTGGGCCAGTCCAAGCATTGTGGTAATGGTCGTTCCATTTTTCACTAAACTGTTGGTTTTTTCCTTGGTAGTTAAAATCGTCAGAAAAGGCGTCAATTAACTCCCAAGTATTTCCAAATCCAGGGTCTGCAGGTACGTCGTAGTCTGCCCAATCTTTAGCTTGAAGGGAAAAAACCAGGCTAGTGGCAGCAAGTAATAGAGTGTTTCTAAACAGCATTTTGGCTCATACAGTAAAAATTTGTAAACCAATTATGCCAGACATTTTTAACTCAAACTGCAAACTGGTTAACGTTTATTTAAATTGGTTGATAACTAGATCGCGTGCAGATAGATTTGAATTAAAGCTTTCTAGGGAAAATACCAGTGCAATGGGGAGTTTATGAAGAGTGATTGAAGCCAACAAGAAGTGACATCGGAATACTCAGAAAAGGTTTTCTGGTAGATACCAACAGCAGAGGTGGTGGAGAATATGTTGAAGGGAATAAATTGAGCAATCAGCGTGGCTGATTGCTCATAACAATAAAATTATTTAGCCCAAATGATCAAACTGAATAATTTTTTGCCGCGCTTAACTACTGAATACTTACCGTATAAGGCATCGCTGGCTTGCAAGGTTAGCTGAGGGTCGTTTAGCTTTTCGCCGTTTACAGACACTGCGCCGTTACCTATAAATTCGCGCGCCATTTTATTTGATTTAGCCAACTCACTCGCTGTAAGTAGCTCAACTAAACCAGCTTCGCTTTGTTCAAGTTGAGTGGTAGGCAAACCATCTTGGGCTAGCTGCTCTAAATCTGACTCACTGAGAGAGGCTAAGTCGCCAGAGAATAGCGCTTGAGTAATCCGCATTGCTGAGACTAAGCCTTCTTCGCCATGAACTAAACGAGTGACTTCTTTGGCTAAAATACCTTGCGCTTCTGGGCGACCTTGGGCGGCTTTATCACGCTCTTCAATGGTGGCAATTTCGGCTACATCGATAAAGGTGAAGTAACGCAAGAACGAATATACGTCGGCGTCTGCGGTGTTAATCCAGAACTGGTAGAAGGCGTAAGGCGAGGTGCGCTTAGGGTCTAACCAAATGGTGCCTGTTTCAGTTTTACCAAACTTGGTGCCATCAGCTTTAGTGACTAGCGGCATGGTTAAGCCGTAAACTTTGTTGCTGTACATGCGGCGTGCTAAGTCGATACCACCAGTGATGTTGCCCCACTGATCTGAACCACCAATTTGTAGGGTGGTGTTTTCTTTGTCGCTAAGCTCTGCAAAGTCGTAAGATTGCAGCAGCATGTAGCTAAATTCGGTGAATGAAATGCCAGATTCATCGCGGTCGATACGCTGTTTAACTGACTCTTTCTTGATCATCGCGTTAACGCTAAAGTGCTTGCCCACGTTACGCATGAAATCAATCACGTTAACTTGACCAATCCAATCAAGGTTATTAATTACCTTGGCAGCATTGTCTTGTTCGCCAAATTCAATAAATTGGCTTACTTGCTTTTGCAGTTTGCCAACCCAACCGGTAACTACGTCATCGCTGTTTAGTTTACGCTCAGCGGCTTTAAAGCTTGGGTCACCAATTAAGCCAGTAGCTCCACCCACTAGGGCTAAAGGTTTGTGGCCAGCCTGTTGAAAGCGTTTAAGCATAAGTAGCGGTACTAGGCTGCCAATGTGCAAGCTGTCGGCTGTAGGGTCGAAACCACAATACAGGGTGCGGGCTCCACTAGAAAGGTGTTCGGCCAGTTCTTCATCGGCAGTGCATTGAGCAACTAGGCCGCGCGCCTTCAAATCTTCTAATAATGGATTAACCGTTGTCGTCATAATTTAACCTGTATGTATTTCTGTACCCGTTTGGGCGCTATGAACAATTTTCGAGCCGAAGATTCTACACTTAAGTCCTTGCTAAAAAAACTGCTTAGTGGACTTAAGCGCGCTAAATACTCGGCTTACTTAATTTTCCCGCTGCTAAGCTCGTCGGCAAGATCTAAGGGCGCAACAATTGTGCCTTCACCGGCAAAGCTAGGTGCCACTGCTAGGTCAAAACCATCGTTGGCCATTCCAGGGAGCCATTTCTCGGTCAAGTCACTCAAACTAATGGCGAGGGCTTTAAAGTTTGCGTGGTCTTTACTGGCCCAGTGTTCGGCAAGTGCTTGCTCGCTCCAAAGTAGTAATACTTTTTCATCACCAGTTTCGATAATCAAACAACCTTGCTCATCACTTAAGGTCCAAACCTGTTGGCTCTTGCAAGTTTGTTCGATAAAGCTTTGATAACGCTGCTTGGTAGTGAGACGGTCGTTTGCCTCGATCAATGCTTGAGTGCTCATGTTTATTCCTGGGTGCGACTAGTGGGCGGCGCGTAGTATAGCAGCTTCATTAAGCGCTGTTGATCTTTGCTAAAGCCTTCGGCAGCGTTTGTTGCTCAATTCAGCTGCCTTATCGGCGTATCAACTAGGCGAACTATCCTTCAAAACCACTGCCTTCGAAGCTGCAGCAAAAATCAGCTCGGAAGGTCAACAGACCCTAGCACCAGTTGATGATTAAATTTTAGCTTCTCTTGATCTACAACTAAGCGGCGAGCTTGGCTATTGGCTAAACTGCTGGCCGTTTTAGGCTTGGCCTAAGTTTTCAGTATTGAGTGGTTGTTGTGCAGTTAGATTTATACGTAAATACTTTAGGTCGTCATCTTAAGCAACAGTTTGGTGGCAAGGTTCGTAAGCTTAGTGTGGATGGTGATTTTACCTGCCCAAATCGTGACGGCAGCATTGGCAAGGGCGGTTGTACTTTTTGTAACGTAGATGCCTTTGTTAAACCGCAGCAGCATATGATGCCGATAGGTGAGCAGCTCGATGCTCGCAAAGCCGAGTTAAAGCATAAAGACATTCGTTATCTGGCCTATTTTCAAGCCTATACCAGCACCTATGCTGAAGTAGAATACTTGCGAAATATGTATCAACAGGCTCTTGCTGACGACTCTGTTGTGGGCTTGTGCATCGGTACTCGCCCAGACTGTGTGCCTGATGCGGTGTTAGAGATGTTGGCCGAATACCAAACTCAGGGGAAGGAAGTTTGGCTAGAACTCGGGGTACAAACTTCCCATGATGAGACCTTAAAGAAGATTAATCGCGGCCATGATTTTTCCGCGTTTCAACAGGCGGTCGCACGTGCTCACCAGCATGGTTTAAAAGTATGTGCCCACCTTATTTTGGGTTTACCTGGCGAACAGCCTGAGCACTATATGCAGTCGCTTAAGGCGGTTTTGGCCGAAGATATTGCCGGCATTAAGCTGCATCCCTTACACGTGGTTGAGGGAAGCACCATGGCTAAAGCTTGGCAAGCGGGCCGTTTAGAGACCATGACTCAGCAGCACTATGTTGAGCAAGCGGTAAAGTTGATTCGCCATACCCCTGCTCATGTGGTCTATCATCGAGTGAGTGCTCACGCTAGACCTCCGGTTTTACTGGCGCCAAATTGGTGCCAAAACAAATGGTTAGCCCTAACCGATATTGCTAAAAAACTGGCTGGCGAGGGCCCACAAGGCAGCGCGCTAGCCAGTAATTGAGTAAGCTAAATGTGAGCTAATTGCTTGTTTAGTAAATGATTATTTTCTTATGTCATATAATCAGGTAAAGTAGCTTCGGTTGCAGAAAAAATGGACAATCGATGCACGAAAGTTTTTACCCTACAGTCTGGATGCAGGCTACTATTGCGCTTCTAAGCATACTGCTAGTTATAGTTATTACTATGTGGGCCTTAGCTCGCAGAAAAGTGCGCGCCCAACGTGCTGCAATGGTGAAGTCGCCGGCTGCTCAGCTGATGATTGACCTAGAAGCCAAACAGGTTATTTTTGCCAATCCTCGTGTATGTGAGTTATTGCAATTAGCTAACAATGGTAAACATTGGCAATTTTCCGATTCAGCCCACCTTGAACAATTGTTAGAGTTACTAAAGCCCCATCAGTCCTCAGCTAACATTGAAGGTGTTCACTGGCTGGTGAGTTTCCCTCAGCAAACGCGGGTTTTGCTGCTTTACGCCAGTTTAACTGCGCATAATGGCCGAGAAGTGTGGTTCATTAATGCTTACGAAAATGCTCAAGGTTATTCTTATTTAAATAGGATTGAGCAAGAGCAAAAACTGTTTGCTAACGTGCTTAATTCCATTCCAGAATTTATTTATTTTAAAGATGCTAATGAGCGCTTACTGGGCTGTAATCAGGCATGGGCGGGTTTTCATGGCTTAAAGCCGGGCGAACTTACTGGTAAGAAACTGAGTGATTTTTTAACCCGCAATGAATTAGAACGCAGCCAAACCTACGATGATCAGGTGCTAGCGGGCGAGCCTTGCCAACATACCGAATGGTTTAGTGCCCCAGATAGCCGACAAATTTTGCTGCAAAACAATGTCTATCCACTTAAGAACCAACAAGATGAAGTAACCGGTGTGCTTAATGTGTCTTACGACGTAACCAAGTGGCACGAGCTTAACCGTAAACTGGAGCACGAAAACCAAAACCGAATCAGCTCTGAGAAAGAGTTAGGACGGCAAAACAACCTTATTCGCACGGTGTTTAACTCCACTCCCGATCCACTGGGTTTTATTGATGATAAGGGTAACTTTGTTGGCGGGAACGAACCCTTCGCAAAAATGTTTGGCTATACCAGCGATGAGCTTTTAGGTAAGCACCTTACAGAGGTCTTGAGTGAAGAACAGCTAGAACAACATCAACTGCAAAACCGACAGATCCTTGAAGACGGTAAGCCGCTTCGTTATGAAGAGCTGGTGTATTTAGATGATGGTCATCAAATTTGGTATGAAGTAATTAAAGGCCCGTATTTTGATGATGTGAGTGGCGAGCGCGGCATTATCTTTATCACGCGTGATGTCACTGAGCGTAAAGCCACAGAGCAGCAATTGGCTGACGCAATTATGCAGTTACAAGAACTTAGCTTTATCGACAGCTTAACCCAAGTAGCCAACCGTCGTAGCTTTGATGAAAAACTACAGCAGCTGTGGTTAACCCATCGTCGTGAAGGGATAGAGTTAAGTTTGTTATTACTGGATATTGACTGCTTCAAGCAATATAACGACAACTACGGCCACCAACAAGGCGACGAAGCCCTGCGACAAGTGGCTAAGTTAATAAGCCGCTCAGTGAAGCGAGGTTCCGATTTAGTGGCCCGTTACGGCGGTGAAGAGTTTGCTATTTTGTTGCCTAACACCGGCTGCGAAGGTGCTAAGCAGATAGCCGAAACTGTATTAAACAATATGGAGCAAGCAAAAATCCCTCACGCGTTTTCTGATGTTAGTGATTTTGTGTCGGTGAGTATTGGAGTGGCCAGTGTTATTCCACAACAAGGGGTGGATTACGGCGAGCTGGTAAGGGTGGCAGATTTACAGCTTTATCGGGCTAAACATCAAGGTAAAGCACGATACTGCAGTGCTGGTGATAGCGCGATTGAGGACGTAAAAGCAGCGCCCTAGAGGCTCCCCTAATAGGCGCTGTATCCTTGTTCTATTCCTTTGGTCACTACACTGACTGCGTCATGAGCATGCAAGCTTTCCAAGTGATTTACTCTTAGCCAAAAATCCACTAAGTCGTCACGGCCATTTAAACTATGTTGTAGGCGGCGAGCGGCGTCTTCACAAAACATTAGATTTTGACCATTAAGGCGGGCAAATTCTTGCTCGTCTTCGCGTTTAACCGCGGCTTGTACTGGGGTTTTTAAGCTGCTTTCCACTTCATCAATTAAGCTAATAATCGGAATGTCTCGCTGCTCCTGGCTAATTTTTACTTTGAGCTGAGCAATACTGCGCTGGCTGTGCGGCGTTGCGACTATGCCTTCATTGCTGCCAAGCCAATGATGCACCGCTTCACTGGAAACTTGCTCATCGGCAAATTGTTGTTTGAAGGCCTGCTGAATAAGCTGGCGCGATAGTGCAGCCGAGCAAGGGCAGGTGGATGAATACGGAACCTCTATTTCTAGCTCGATGGTGGTTTGTTGCTGGTGGCGTGTGGCGGTGATTGAAATCGGGTAAGCCTTCCATCCCGTTTTGCCTGACAACAGCGATTTCCGGCGTAAATGATAGTCAAAACTAAAGCGAACCTGCGCTTGGTCACTTAAATCTTGATGACTTTCAATAAACTGATCCAAAACGCGGTGTAATCCCGCATAATCCAACACACCTTCGTTAGATAATTGGTCCAATATCAGATACAAGCGAGACATGTGAATGCCTTTTGCTTGTGGGTCATCTAAGCTAACAAAGGCTTCAATTTTAGCACTTACGCGGCTAGCTGCTTGTGCTTCAAATGCCAGCATAATGGGCATTTCAATTTGGCTCATACCTACCCAATCGAGTTTTCCTTCGGTTTGGGCGCGGCTTGAGTTTGCTACGTCAGGCATTGCTGTAGACATGCACTTAGTACTCCACAAGGGGATGCTTGAGCTAGGCTCATTGCATTTAGATGACATCAAAAAGATGGGCTGTTATACCATAAAAGCTAAGTTAATATTAACCATCTTTATATTATGGATTAGCTAACATTTGCTTAGCTTGCTCGCGCTAGAAAAGGAATCGGGCTTAATGACGCCACTGAAAAATCTCGCCACTTATTACGTTCATTTATTATCTCGATTGGGCGTTGTTAAATTCACCATTAGCTTAGCCAGCGCCATTATACTGGTGGCTTTGGCGATACAGATGAGTGTGACCTTAGCACTTACCGGTAATGTATCCTCAGTGGATTTAGTTCGCTCTGTATTCTTTGGTTTAATTATCACACCTTGGGCGGTGTTTTTCATGTCGGTGGTCGTTGAGCAAATAGAAGACTCTCGCCAGCGCTTAAGTAAAATGATCCGCAAGTTAGAGAAGATGCGCTCTCGCGATCTGCAACTTACCAACAAGCTTAAAGCCAACATTAGCCAGCTTAACAAGGAGATTGACGAGCGCGAGAAAGCCGAGGCAGCGCGCCGTCAAGCAATGACCAAGCTAGAGCAAGAAATAAAGCAGCGTCAACGTGCTCAACAAGAGTTAGAAGAACACTCTGCATTGCTGCGCAGTTTTATCGATAGCTCTCCCGACCTGGTGTATTACCGTAATGAGCAAGGACAATTCTCGGGCTGTAACCTGGCTTTAGAGCAATTGGTAGGGCGTTCCGAAAAGCAGCTAATCGGTTTAACGCCCTACGATGTTTACCCGGAAGATATTGCCGATAAAATTGTTGAAACAGATCATCAGGTATTCGACAACGATGAGCAGCTCACTTACGAGCAGTGGTTAGAATATCCTGATGGACGCAAAGCCTTTTTTGAACTGCGAAAAGTGCCGTTTTACGGACGCAATGGTAACCGCTTGGGTTTGCTGGGCTTTGGTCGAGACATTACTGAGAGAATGCGCCAGCAAGCTAGCATTGAGAAAGCCAACCGCGATAAAACCCAGTTCATCTCTACCCTTAGCCACGAGCTGCGCACACCGCTCAATGGAGTAGTGGGTTTAAGCCAAATGCTGCTAGATACCCCGCTTAATGATGATCAGCGTAAACATGTAAAGACCATCTTATTAAGCGCCACTACCTTAGGAAATATCTTCAACGATATTATTGACCTAGATAAGTTAGATAGGCGCCGATTTGCGGTGTCGCTAGAGCCAATGGACTTTAAAGCGCTAGTGACCGACATTGAAACACTCACTAAAATGCAGTTACAAAGTAAGGGCTTAGCCTTTCGCTTTGAGCAAATAGGCCCTATTCCCAATAGCATCATGGGTGACCCAACGCGCTTGCGCCAAGTGCTGTGGAATTTAACCCATAACGCGGTTAAGTTTACCGAGCAGGGTGAAGTCGCCTTAACCATAAAAGCCGAGCCTTTATCTGAGCAAGAAGTGCAACTGGAGTTAATCATTGAGGATACCGGCCCAGGTATTCCGCAAGATCAGCTAGAAGAAATCTTCGCTATGTACTATCAGGTTGAAGGCAGTAAATCAGCTACCGGAACTGGTATTGGTTTGTCGGTGTCTCGTCAGTTGGTAAGGGCAATGGGCGGAGACATTAGCGTAAGCAGCAAAGAGGGTGAGGGCTCATGTTTCAGCGTTAAGCTAAAAGTGACACTGGATGCCATTCCCGACGAAGCTGAACAAATAGACCATCCACCGCTAGACATACTATTAGTTGAAGACGTAGAGCTAAATGTCACCATTGCTAAAGCCTTACTCGAAAAACTTGGCCACTACGTTGAGGTGGCCATGAGCGGTGAACAGGCTATTGAGGTGTTTGACCCAGATAACTTTGACTTGGTGTTATTAGATATTCAGCTGCCAGATATGAGTGGTTTTGATATTGCCAAGCGCTGGCACGAGCAGTTTGCCCAGCAACATTTACCGCCTTTGGTGGCGCTTACCGCCAATGTAGTAAACAGTAAAAGCGAATTTGCCAAAGCCGGCATGGTTGATGTTATTCACAAACCAATTAACCGCAATGCGGTAGTGCATTGCTTTAACAGTGTATTTGCGATTGGTGAAGAGCCAGAAGCTGAGCCAACGGTAAGCCCCAAGCAAGCATTAAGTCGCAGCTCCATGCCCATTTTGGATTTAGATTTGGTGGAGCAGTTCTGTGAGACCATTGGGGTAACAGTGCTTAACGACAGCATCAATTTGTTCAAGCAAGTAATGCCTGATTATATGAAAGTACTCGAGAGCAACTTGTTTGCTAAAGACCAAGACGGCATTGCTTCTGAGGCCCACAAAATTAAGGGCGCAGCCGGCTCGATAGGTTTGGCGAGGATCCAACGTTTAGCCAATAAGATCCAATCACCAGAATTACCCGCCTGGTGGGATAACGTGGAAGACTGGATTCACCAACTTAGCCACGATTACCCAGAAGATTTGAAGCTACTAGATAAGGCAGTTGCCGACTTTAACAAGCCTGATTAAAGCCTTAAGCAAAGTTAACCAGCAATAAAATCATTAGCGGGCAGAGCAGGCTAAGAATAAAGCCACTGGCGATGGCAACCGGTACTAATTGGTTGCCGCCTGCTCGCTGCAGCATAGGCAGAGAGAAGTCCATTGCGGTAGCCCCAGCATAACCAATAGTGGCAGCGGGTGAGCGTTGCATTAAAACTGGGATTAGTAGCAGGGTGATTAGCTCACGGCTTAAATCGGCAAAAAAGGCGGTGCTGCCGATTAACGGAGTGGCTGCTTTACTTAGCAAGGCACCCGATAGTGAATACCAACCAAAGCCGCTGCTCATGGCTAAACCTAGGTTTAGTGGTAAGTCGAACAAGTACGCAGTAATGGCGCCTGCTGGCAATGAGCTCAGTACCAAAACTAGGGCAATAATTAAGCCGCGTCGGTTAAGTAGCATTTGGCGAACACTAATCCCAGCACTGCGTAGCTCGATACCAATACAAAAAATTAGCAGAATAAGCGCGTATTCGGCCAATACTGATTGAGCGGGTAATTGCTGTTGATAAGCCAGACCCGCAACTAAACCGAATAACAGTAGAGCAATAAGTAAAGCCGGTTCTTTAAACATAGCGAGTTTGTTATTACTTTTTTTGTGTATCGGTTCAGCGGTTGGCATTGCCAAATAGCGACCCACAAAGTACAGCGCACTCAGGTTAAAGATAAGCAATAAACCCACTAACACAGCACTTTGGCTAAATAGCTGAATAATGTTTTGGCCAAGGTTATCAATAAAGGCCAAACCATAACCCATCAAAAAGAGAATCAAGTAGAGCATCCAGCTACTTAGTCGGCGAATGGTAACTAAGGCCGAGGGATGTTTTACGGGAATCATGTAACCGACAACTAATGCTCCTAAAATCATCAATAAGCTGCTATACATCTCTATTTCCTTATTCGCGCGGAGCTGAAATATAGCAAGGAAGTGAACGACTCTCCAAGTGGAGTTTTGTAAAATGGTTTTTGGCGAAGTCTTCGATGTACTAGAGGCCTTAAATAGGGCTGATTAATCTATTGCTGATTGGCTTTAATTTATTTATTAGCTGAGCGAAACGGCAGGCTTAACAAGCCTTTGAGTTGGCGGTTATCTTTAGCATTGGGCCAGTGGCTTAAGCCAAATTTTAGTTTCTCATGGCCATCTTTAGGTTGAGCCAAATATGTTCCAAATATCCTATCCCATATAGCCAGGTTAAAACCGTAATTGGCGTTGTGTTCATGATAGTGCTGAGAGTGATGTACTCGATGCATATCAGGAGTCACTACTAGTTTTCTTAATATGCCATCCAGCCTTAAAGGAAGCTTTAGGTTGCTGTGATTAAACATCGCCATAGCGTTGAGTATCACTTCAAACAAAAACACCGCTAATACCGGTACGCCTAACAACAAAATCAACCCAAGCTTGATCAGCATCGACAAGATTATTTCAATGGGGTGAAAGCGTAGCCCAAGGCTTACGTCGTAATCAGGGTCTACATGATGCATGCGATGAATCCGCCACAGCCAAGGAAGAGTGTGAAATAGCCTATGCTGCCAGTAAATGGCTAAATCTAGCAGCACAACGCAAATAGGCGCGACGAACCAAGCGTTTAGTTCTAGTTGATTAAACAAACCCCATTGCTGGTGCTTAGCCCAGCTAGCCATAGCTAATGTGGTAATTGGAAATACCAGCTTTAAACACAAGCTATTAAGTAAAATTAAACCCAAGTTTGCCGGCCAGCGTTGGCTGCGGGGAATGCTGCGCTGATGCCTTGGCCAAGCTAGCTCAAGCAGCATAAAAAGGGCCAATAGCCCTACAAAAATTACTAAACGCCAAAGCTCGAGTGTTTGCATGGACCAAAGTATACTAAGCATCGTTAAAACAACAAACAAATCTGAACTAAGATTAGTTTATTGTTAAAAAGCTTTGTTTGATTTTTGGAGTTAGCTATGGACGTGCAACAGTGGTTGAAGGATGCAGCTCAAACTTTTGACATGCAACTGGGTATTATCAGCAATATTCAAGATAATCGTTATGTAGTGCTTGCAGCATACTCTAGCCTTGATTTAGTGCGCGCTGGGGATGAGTTTCCAGTAGACATGACCTACTGCGCTGACGTAATCAGTCAAGAAAAGATATTGGCTTATCAACAAGTAGGAGCGATGACTGATATGTGCTTGCACCCTTGTTATCAAGCAATGCATTTAGAAAGCTATATTGGTATTCCCTTAGTCAAGCGTGGTGAAATTATTGGAACACTTAATTTCTCCTCTTTAGAACCAAAGAAGCAAGGGTTCTCAGATAATGATATGGATAAAATTCAAATGCTAGCCAATGAGTACTTAAAACAGGCAGATTTAGCAGTTGATTAAACTTGTTAAAAAATTTACATTTCGTTTCCCTTTTTTGATAGCGATAACATTCTACACTTCTTAGCAAGGCTATTTTTTTCGATTGCTTTAGTATGTTTAAAGCAGTGTTTTCTAACTTTAGCCGTAATTTGGATGAGTGATTGCCAAGCAGTATGACCAGCCCTAAAGCCGATATAAGAACTATCAACATTGATGCCCTAAAAGAAGGTATGTTTGTTGTATCCATCACCAGCCAAACCGGCAAAACCAGCATTGCTCAATCTGGGCGTATTACTCAGGCGAAGCAAGTTACAGTTCTAAAGAATAAAGGGGTAAAAGTTGTAAATGTTGATTGGTCCAGAAGCGTATTTGCTGAACAGGACTTGGATCAAAAATCTACCGAAATAAGCAGCTCAAGTAGCAAACCCAAGAAGCGTAGCGGCGAAAGCGAAAAGCAAGCGGCAAAAAAGCTGTTTAATGAAGCTAAAAGTTTACAGTCGAAATACTTTAAGCAGTTACAACAAGGCGAACCCATTGATATTGAACCAATGGAGAAAGCTGCCGAAGGTTTAATTGATTCACTCGAAAACCAAAGCAACGCCATGTTGTGTTTGGCCAAAATTCGCGCCAAAGACAAATACCTAATGGAGCATTCTCTTAACGTGGGAATGCTACTGGCATATTTTGGGCGCTCGCTGGGCTTGAATAAAGCCAAACAAAAACAGCTGCTAATGGGCGGAATGCTGCACGATATTGGCAAAATCAATACGCCTGATGAAATCTTGCATAAACCCGGCAAACTTACTGACGACGAGTTTGTTATCATGCGAGAGCACGTGGTGCATAGCCATAATATTCTAAAGGCTCAAGAAGGCATTAGTAATATCATGCTGGAGATCGCCAGCAATCACCACGAGCGTTTAGATGGCCTTGGATACCCTAACCAATTAAAGGGCGACCAGTTATCTGCTTATACTCGTATGGCTAACATTGTTGATTGTTACGATGCACTGACCGCTGACCGAGTCTATAAAAGTGGCATGCCACCTACTGCTGCTTTCCGTATTTTACTCTCGGGTGTAGGCACGCAGTTTGATAAGGTATTAGTAGAAAAGTTTATCCGCTGTATGGGCGTGTACCCGGTTGGTACCTTGGTTAAATTGAAGTCTGGGAAATTGGGAGTGGTGGTAGAACGTAATGAGCTTAAACCTCTACAGCCAGTGATTAAGCAGGTTTTCAATACCCTAACCAATACCCACACTGAAGTGAAACTTCTCGATTTAAGTAAGTTCTCACATGAGGAAATAGAAAGCTCGGTATCGGCGCGTGACTACGGAATATCCTTAGACAGATACTTGTCTGAATAGCCAAATATTAAAAGGGATTAAGCTTTGCCTAATCCCATTAAAGATTGTTTAGTGATGGTGCTTCATTTTGTGCATTACTTTTTTAACTGGCACAGTGAGCTGTTGCTGGCTGCCATCAGAAAAAACCAGCTTTAACGCTAGCTCTTCACCCTCAGCAAATTTCGTTTGTAGGTCAAACAACATTAGGTGCAAACCACCAGGCTTTAACTCTACAACTTTCCCCGAAGCGACCTCTATTTGCTTAACTTGGCGCATTTGCATCACATCGCCGTCCATTAACATGGTATGCAATTCCACACGACCCGCCGCAGGCGTGCTAGCAGATACCAAGCTCACCTCTTGTTCACTGGTATTGCTCATTTTCAGGAAGATAGCGCTGGTGGGCGCATTAGGTGGAGTGGCTCTCGCATAAGCCTCGCTTACTGTTATGGCGGCTTGATTGGCGGCCAGATTAAAGCTAAATAAAAGACTGAGAGCGAGCAAGATTGAGCGCATTGTTAATCCTTATTTTATTGGGGAAGTAATTGTTGAATTTTGGCTACTAAAGGCTGTGGGTCTAGGGTGTGTGGCACCTTCGCTAGTAACTCGCCTTTAGCATTTAAGAAGTAAAAAAATGAGTTGTGGTCAACGCTGTATTCCAGTTGTGAGTCGGGAATATCTACATACTTATAATATACCCCCAAGCTTTGGGTTAAGCCTAATAGCTGACCTTCCTGTGGGCTTAACCCGACAATATCAGGATGAAAATAGCCGGCATAGGTGCTGACGGTTTCTGGGTCATCACGTTTGGGATCAACACTTACAAATAGGCTTTGAAGCTGCTGGCGTTGTGGCTCCGATATACCTTGCAAAGCGGCGCTAAGTACCGCTAAAGACGTTGGGCAAACGTCTGGGCAATGGGTAAAGCCAAAGTAAGCGATATAAAGCTGCTTATTCTGGTTTAACTCGGTAAAGCGCCCATCACTGCTGGCTATTTTGAACAAGTTGGCCGGTACGGTAGTAATCACCTTATTGCTTACCGCTGCTTGTTTAGGGCTAGAGTCTGCAGAAAACCATTGAAAACTCATAACTCCGGCTAATCCACTAACAATAATTAGAGCAATCCATGCTAGGTATTTCATTGGCTATCTACCTCAAAACTAAGAGCAACAGGTTGGGTGGGGTCTAAAGAAACAATTTCTGCTCGCCAGCGCATTTTTCCAGTGTTACAAATCGGCAGCAAAATATCCGATTGATAGTGACCATTTTCGTTGGGCTCGAGCTGCAGCTTGATTTCACCCATGTACATTTCTATCCCTTGTAAACGGAGTTCTAGGCTTGGAGGGTTTTCCTGATTGGTGTTTAACTCAAAATGCTGGCTTAACATGGCGGGAAGTTGGTCACTAGGTAAAGTTAATTGCCATGTTTGCTCATCAACTTGCCACTCACAGCGACCATTATGCAATTGTTGGCAGTGCTCAAAGTTTAGTGCTTCAAGCTGTTGTTGTTGCCAATAACTTACACCGATGCCAAGTCCAAAAGCGCCAGCAATAACTGCTAATACCAGTAATAATTTCTTAGTTAAACCAACCAATTAACCATCCATTGCGTGCTTGGTTTCACGCCACCATTGCAAGTAGGGCTAATCTACTCCGCTTGAATTAATCTCACAAGCCTTAATAATTAAATAGCTGCAGAGTGAGAACTATTTCCGGTTCTTTGGGTCTGTTTATTAAAGGAGGTGTTATGCAAATGAAGCCTTTTAGATGGATACTGATATTGATACTCAGCGGCTTGCTGAGCGCCTGTGGTATGCGCTTTGTGTATAACAACCTTAACTGGCTGGCTTACTGGTACATCGATGATTACATCGAAATGAACAGCGAGCAAAAAGCAGCTTTTAAGCCCATGTTAAAAAGCTGGCTGGTATGGCATAGGCATGAACAGTTGCCGGTATACTTGGCCCAGCTACAGCTGTTTCATGCACAAATCAATAGTGGTATTAGCCAACAACAATTATTAGAGCAAGTTGACGCTTGGCAAGAGCATTATCGTGTATTGGCTGGTCATGTGTATCTTGATGTAGCGCAGCTCGCACAAACTGCTTCTTCGCAGCAGCTTTCAGATTTTATGGCTAAGCTAGCTGAGCAACGCGAAGATAGCGACCGTCAACAAAGCCATTATGATTACCGTATTGAACACATCTCTAACAGTGTTGAGCGCTGGCTTGGCGATGTATCACCTAAACAACAACAGGTGATAGAGCAGTTGGCTAAGCAGCTAATTGATACTCGCGCTGATTGGCATAACGTGCAAAGTCGCTGGCAGCAATATCTGGCTTATTCTCTAAGTGGACAAAGTAAGTCGGAAAATTTTGAGCAAGAATTTTATGTATTGATGGTGAATTCAGAATCACTCTGGCCGCCGGGCTTAAGCGAGCGTTTCTATCATAATCGGCAATTGTGGGCACAAGGCATGAGCGAAATATTAGCCCTGGCCAATAAACAACAAAAGCGTCATATCTTAGCTAAGATAGACGCTTATATTGAAGATCTTCAATCACTTATAGAAGACAATCCACAACCTGCAAAGCCAGCTGTGGTGGCAAAGCTAGTTAAGCAATTAAAGTTTACGCAGCCACTTTTAGTGGCGCACTGTTGTCTTCAAACTTCATTGGACGACCAACAGGCAAAATAGTACGGCCATATTCAGCATTAAGCACTTGGGCCATTGCAAAATAGATAGCCGACAGACCACAGAAGATGCCTTCGTAGCCAGCAATAGTGCCAATCAATTCACTGCCAGTGAAATCGCGCAGTGCCAATAGCGCAAACAAAATGGTCAAGCTGCCGAATACTACTTGTTTAGCTGTTGGGTAACGTAATGAGCCCACAAACATGAATGCAGTGAACAAGCCCCAAAGTGCTAAATACCAGCCCATAAAGGTATGCGGGCTCGGCTCGGCTAAGCCCATTTTAGGTAGTACCAACAAACCGACTAGAGTTAACCAGAATAAGCCGTAAGAGGTAAAGGCAGTAGTACCAAAAGTATCACCGCGTTTGAAGCACATAATCCCTACAATTACTTGAGATAAACCACCGTAGAAAATGCCCATAGCCAAAATCATTGCATCAATTGGAAAAAATCCGGCATTGTGAATGTTTAATAACACGGTAGTCATACCGAAACCCATCAATCCAAGTGGGGCTGGGTTAGCGGTAGTAGTATTGCTCATAGTAGATGATTCCAAATAAAAGGTTAAAAAAAGCACAGTGCTCCAAGGGCCGTGCATTATCTGAGCGAGCATACTTGATAGGTGTGATCTAGATCAACAAAAGCTTGGTTTTTATAAATTGTATTACTAAATAAATTTTTCTATCGTAAAGCTTAAATTTTTAGCATGTGTGAAGTACCAAAAATGCCGCATTGTATTGTTGAATATTCTCAAGACTTGAGTGAGCAAATTACTATTAGTGATATCTTAGCTAAGGCTTTTAATTTACTGAAAAATAGCGGTGAATTTGAGCCCGCGGCAATTAAGCTGCGAGCCATTGCATATCAAGATGTATTGAGTGGTTTAGACGATCACAGCTTCTTACATATTCGTTTGCACATTCTTTCCGGAAGAACGACTGAGCAAAAGCTAGCCTTAACCACTGCGCTAGTAGAAGGATTAGCTGCAGAATTACCCATGGTTAAAAGTCTTAGCGCTGAAGTGTTAGATATTCAGCGCGAGAGCTACATAAAACGAATTAGTTAGCGGTTTAACCTAACTCAAATTTATCTAGTAGGGTGAGGCGAGTAAGGGCTAGCTGAGTGTGCTTGGCTTGCTCGATAAAGCGTAAGCAACCTATTTCACAAAACAGTAGATCTTTGGTCACCGGATAAAGAGTGAAGCTGAGCTCGTTGTCTTGTAAATCTTTACAGAGCAACTTAAGCCCCTGCTTTTCACAATAACTAATGCTGACATAGTCATGCTGGTTACCGTAGTCACCAGCGAGGTGACTTAAATCTTGCAAACTTTGTCGCTCACTTTTAGGTGCTGGATTAGTTTGTTCAAATAGCCACGTCCAAAAGCTATTGGTGGCATAAAAATCATCCCAAATATTATGCTCATGCTGCGGATACCAAGTACTTTGTAGCTGAGCTTGACGCTCCATTTGACCGAGCTTATTTGCTAGCTCTACCGAAAATTCTGCTGGAATTACTGAGTCTTTTAAGCCGTGAGCTAACCAAATTGGCAGCTGGTTAAGGCGTTGGTATAGCTCTTCGCAAACGGGGCGAGGCGGTAAGTTTAATGACCACGGTGCCAAGCGATTTGGGTCACCCGCCGCCAATACACTTAAGGCTGCAAAACGCTGTGGCTGGGCTAAGGCTAAATTGGTCACCCCAAATCCGCCCATGCTTAAACCGCTTAAATAAATTCGCTGTTTATCGATAGGAAACTGCTGCTCTATTTGATCGAGCAAGCTAATTAGCTCGGCTATAGCCCAGCCATCACGGGCTTCTGGTACATGTGGGCTAATACAAATAGCGTCTAGGTGATGGTGTTGTAAGTAGCTATTGGGGCCAAAATTGAGCAGCATTTCTATTTCACCGCCAATTTCCCCTCGACCGTGCAGAAACAGCACCAAAGGGTAGAGCTTATCGCTATCGAGCGTGCTTGGCTGACTCAGTAAATACTGGTAGGAAGGCTTATCTAAATGGGTATGCTGCTGAACAGAGATGGAATGAGAATGCGCTGTGTTCACGTTAAGTTCCTTTAACTAAACCCTAACGTGAACCATCATAGCGAGTTGTGGCAATTAAAAATAGAGACGAACCACCGATTCCACCACACAAGCTGGGCGACGACAGCCCTCAATTTCTACGGTAATTTCTTTTACTAGCTCTAAGCCTCGCTTAATCGGGATCACTTTGGTTAAGCGGGTGCGAGCTCTAATCCGGTTATTTACCTTAACTGGATAAGGGAAACGAACTTGGTTGATGCCGTAATTCACCATCATTTTTGCCGATGGATAAAGTGGCTTGTCTGGGTCGACACTCTCGGTAAGTGCTGGCAATAAGGACAAGGTTAAAAAACCATGGGCAATGGTGGTTTTAAAGGGAGACTCTTCTGCGGCGCGCTGCGGATCGGTATGTAGCCATTGGTGATCTTTAGTGACATCAGCAAATTGGTTAATTCGCTCTTGGGTAACATTGAGCCAATCACCAATGTGAATCTCTTCACCCAGCTGCATCGACAGCTCTTCTA
The DNA here is from genome assembly GCF_019670125.1 of Agarivorans aestuarii. Lineage (NCBI taxonomy): Bacteria > Pseudomonadati > Pseudomonadota > Gammaproteobacteria > Alteromonadales > Alteromonadaceae > Agarivorans > Agarivorans aestuarii. The sequence continues at coordinate 3,866,938 of NZ_AP023033.1, read as the reverse complement.
ATAAGGCTTCAGCTTTAGGATGTAGCTCTATGGTTTCTTTAAAGCTGGCTTGTTGCTCACCATTGGAACTTAATTGATGCTCTCTTACCCAGTTAACTAATTGACTATCATGGGCTTTATTTAGAAATTCAATCCAGTGATCGCGAATAGCTGGAGACAACCAATCTTTTAGTTCGAATGGGTTTTGGGCTAGCATTTCACGCTTTTTCTTAATAAAATCAACTACTTTCATATCTACTCTCTAATGCGTCCCGGCCCAACATTTGGCATATTCTAAAATAATGAATTAGTCAGTCAAATATTTCTGTATCTTAAACGTAAGTGCTTGTAATTAAATATAGGCGGCCGTGTATTATAGAGCAACTAGCTCTAATTTGGCATTTTGATTGAGCATGAGTTCTTGGCTAATACTAGTGGCTATTTTTTTGTTCTCGTTCCAATGTTTTAACCAGCCACCTAGTTGCTCGTTATTTTTATCTAATGCCTCAGTTTGTTTATATTGCTTTATAAAATCAGCTCTCTTTGCCGCTGAGCTAGCTTGTTTGATTAACTCAGGAGATAACTTAGGCATTAGGGCATGTATTTGGTGCCCTGTGTTAATTGCGATCAAAAAGCCAGCAGGATCGAAATCTGTAAACGCTATTAGCATCACAGAGCTGGGTAGTTTGTTTATAAGTGTTTTTACGGCTTTTGGTGAGTGCTGAGCATCGCCGCGATACACAACTAGAGTATTGCTAGGTAGAGTGGGTAGTTTGAACTGTTCAATTGCATCAAATGCTAGCAAGTTTTCAACCACGATTACTGCATCTAACAGGCTTAGGTTTAGCGAGTCTATTGGACATCGGGTGGCTAATTGGTCGCTAGAGTAAAATAATAAGCTTGGAGCACTGCCATGGTGCAGTTGCTTGCTTAGCAAGAAGTTATCATTTGGTTTAATACCTGCTAACTTATCATCACCAGCTTTTTGGCTTGCAAGCTTTCGGTCACTGCTATGTAAGTCTAGATTTAAGTCTAACCCCAGAATATCCTTAGATAACTGGTATAATTCTTCTCGTTTGGCAAAATCTAAATTTAGACTGTTTTGGTAAACCCAGTCACTAAGATCTAAAGCGTTTATAATAGTTTTCCAGTTGCTGCTTATTGTTCCTTTTTTGCCAAGGTTAATACTCGCTACGTTACTGTGGTAGGCTTTTTGTAGCAAATTACATTGGACTTTATTAAGCCTCATTAACGTAACCATACCTGTAAATCGCGAACAATCCGATTGCCGCTAAAGATTGGGTGTGGGTCTTCAATGGGGTCTAGCGCAAAGTAGTCACGCTGTTCTTCTGGCAGAGCATGGTAGCTGCCCCATACTTGGTATAACCAAGCTTCGGCATCCCATTCCAAGTGCTGTTCTTGATAGTACTCTAAGGCCGTTTGGCCCGCAGCACTTTCTATTACGCCCAACAGGTAGTTCTCTACATCTTGTTTAATCTTTTGCTCTTGCAGGGCAAACTCTTCGGCGCCTTCTAGAGAAACCGCATGTTCGGTGTCGGTTTCACTAACTTTAGTGTGACGTTGCAATTTGAGCTGGCTAAGCGATAGCAATAAGTCGTGTTCATGTTCGCTATTGTGAATATCAACACTGGCCTTGGATAGCAGTGCAGGTGCTTGGTTAAATAAGCTTGCTACATCGAGTTGTTGCGTTGGGTCTTTCGGGCTGAAGTCGGGATGCTGAGCATGAAATAGCTGCAAACCTTTAAGCAGGCGAGACTTACCACGTAACTCGCGAAAACGGCCGAGTAAGGTGAGTAGGCGTGTTTGCACAACTGCTAGCTCTTGGGTGCAGTCGTAAACCGCTTGGCTTAGGTTCAACACCAAGATCCGGCGAAGCTCGCGAATATCGCCAGCTATTTGGCTCAAAGTATCAAAGTTTAATAAGGCAAGGCTATTGAGCAGTTCGCTTACTTGCTGCTGAGCTAGTTCATTTTCACGAATTTTGGCGCTTAAGCTGGGCACATAACCAAACTCATTGTTGATTCGGCTCCACAATACCCGCGAGCTATGGCGCAGGCTTTCGGTGAGGCTGTAGCTGTGTTCGCTTAAATCGCTGAGGTAAACGTCGGCAGCGGCTAAATCGCCAATATGTAAGGCTTCTTTGTAGTGTGCTGCCAAGGTTCTAATAGTTTCTAAGCGCGAGCCAACATTAGAATCAATTTGCCGATTTCTTGTATCACTTAAGGCTTCTTCCAATAATGAGCGCAGGTTAGAACTTAAATGCAAACCTTCGTCGGCTGATGGACGCCAAATAACGCCAGCTTTGAGTAAAGCATCAATCTGTTTACTGTCTAGCTTACTTTCATCTAGCTTGCCGTTAACGTAAGCATGCATCAGGCTTTCGCCATGACGCGCAAGCAGCTTAAATAGCTTTAAGCCAGCTTGTTGCAAATGTTGGTTCACAGTAAGGGCTCCTGCTGGCCAATGGCATCCATGGCTTGTTGTTCTAAGCCTAGACCTTCGGCTTCATCAATAAAGCTAATGACTTCAAAAATGTAATCCACTTTAGCTGTGGCAATATAGATCTGTTTTTCTTGGTTTGGTCGAACTAAATAGCCTTGTTCACATAGGCGCTTAAACACTTGCTTAAGTTGGCCATCTACTTGGCTACTGGTTGAGCCAAACAACTTGTATTGAGATATTTTTGCCAGTTGTTCACGCAGCGCTGGGGTGTCTTCCACCACGGTTTGCAACTCGCTTAAACGCAGCGCCACTCCGGCACTAATAGGGCTATCTTGGCCTTGTGCTTCTTGGCTGAGAATTAACCACTCGGTGAGCGGCAGTAAGCTACCTGCTATTTCGCTAAATTGCTGGCTTATCACTTTGTGTTCATTGTCACCTAGCTCGCGATAGGCGCAAAAATACAGTTCGCCTTCACAAGCACTGGCAAGGCGACGATTAAGCACATGTAAGTGGCTGTCGATGCGCTCGCGGTTAGCTTCTTCGGCTAAATAGTGAAAACCATCTTCGTCACTCACTTGGCAGATAAATTGGCCACTTAACAGGGCTTCTAAAATCCGCCCGGTTTCGCTCATGCCGGTGGCGCTTAACTTACTCATAGCTCAGCCTCCGCTTGTTTAGTACTGGCTTTGGCCGCTTGGGCTGCTTTTAGCTTTTCTTGTAAAGGATTAATTCGCGGCTGCACAACTTGCAGTTGGCGCTTGTCACGGTTAATGATGTAGCGGTGGGTGAACAAGTCCAATACTTCAGATTCTGGGTTAGGAAAAGCCCCCAGTATGCGAATTTGGTTATGGTCACAGGCATCAAAGATCTTCTTCACGTTGCTTTGGTGCAAGGTGCCTAATTCATCAATTGGCCAGTGAATGTAAGTATCGGCATTGCCACGCAATAAGCGGGTAAAGGCCAATAAGAACTTACACAAAATCAAGTAGGCCATGCCGTGGCTACTGGATTCATTAAGCTGGCGATCGGTGCGGATCACTAGGTCGCTATTGCCCTCGCGCAGGGTTAGCTCAATCAGCAATAACCGAGATACCCCTTCTTTAAGTGCGCTGCGACCAATAATATCTAGGGCTACCCGCATGCTGGTGGCGTAGTCTTCGTCGGGCAATTGATTAAAGCCTTGCTGCTGCCAAGCTTGGAAGTTATCTACAAAGGCTTTTAGTTCGTCCCAAAACTCTAGTTCGCTAATCTTAGAGCGAATTTTTACTGCTGAATCAGATACGCCATCTAGGCTTAAGTCTTCACCAATTTCGCGGGTAATACGGCGGCTTTGGCTCAAAATTCGTTGGTCAATGTCGCTTAAGTTTTGGTAGAAGCTGCTAATGCTCATGCCTAGGTTGCGACCGTGGTCGATTAGGCCTTGTACTTTTTGCGGCACTAAACCGTTTAACAGTTCAGATAGGTGTGGCACTAACTCACGGTAGGCGAGGGTGCTTTCTCCTTCTTCGTTGGTGCGCCGGCATGCGGCACGCGAACGCTCCCAAGTTTCGCTTAAGTCTGAGCCAGCTTGTTGCGCTAATAAGCTATCAAAATGGCGAACTGATTCATTAACTTGCTCAAGCTGCTGGTTACGCTGCACAATTTGCTGCTCGGCTTGGCGGGCTCGCTCGGCGGGTGTACCGGCAGCTTCTGCTGTTTGGTCTGCTTGGTTTTGTTTGGGTAAAGCCAATTGTTTGATTTTTCGCAACAGGTTTTGAGTTTGGCTATATTGTTGCTGTAGCTGTTCTAGCACTTGCTTAAGCTTGCTTAGCTCAGCTTGTTGGCTATCTCGCTGCTGTTTGAAGTGAGCCAGTTGCTCGTTAAGGGCTTGCTTAGCACTACTTTGTGCTTGGCGAGCATTGGCAAGGGCATCGTTAAGCTGTGGTTTTTGGTTTAGCCACACTTGTTGATGCCAAATTTTGTATTCGCTTACTTCATCACGGTACTGCTCGGCGTCTTGAATTTGTTGATTAAGTTGGCGTTTTTGCTTGGCTAAATCAACAATTAGCTGGTCATCTAAGCCCTGTGCCTGCAGCTCGCCGCGATACCATTGTTCCGACTGTTTTAGCGCTTCTTTCGCTTGTTTTTGGCGATTGCTAATAGCGTCTTGAGCTTGGCTTAGTTGCAAGGCTAGCGCATCAATCTTTTCTTCCCACCAGGCCATTTTTTCTAGCTTGGCTTCTTGGTGTTGTTCGCGTAACTCGTCTAGGTATTCTTGATGCTGTGTTTGCGCATTGTCTAAATAGGTTTTCAGCTTAGTTTGTTTTTCTAGTCCCACGCTTTGGCGCTGTTTAAGTGCGCTAGAAAAGCTTTCTTTGAGTAGCTGTTTTTCTTCTTGTAGACGTTTGAGTTGATCTTCACTGTTGTGGTGAGCCGCTGTAGCTTCGGCAACTGACAAATCTTGCTGCTGCACGGCTTTGTTGGCGTCACTTAAGTCAAGTTCGGCTTGTTTAAGCTGTTTCTGCGCCTCGTTAACGCTTTGCTGAATTTGCTCAATATGCTGTTTGATTTGCTCTTCGGTAGCCGCACATTCTGGGGCATCGATGGCTTTTAAATCTAAGGCTAAACCAAATACGCTTTGATGGTTGGTTTCGCTATGAGGTTTTAAATCACGACGATTGAGCAGCTCAGGATTAATTAACTTACCAATGCTTTGCTCCCACTGTGGGTGCTCGCTACGTAAGTGCGCCAGTAGGCTGCCATCGGCCGGTTGCAAGCTGTCTTTTAGCCCACTTAGCTTTTGTTCTAGCTGGCGAGATTGTTGGCTGGCGTTGGCTAAGATTTGGTCGGCTTGTTGGCGCTGCTGCTTTAGGCTGTGCAATTGTTCGTTGTGTTGGCGTACTTGCGCAGATAACAACTGTTGCTGCTGGTTGGCCTCGTCGAGACGATTATCCATGATATTAAGCTGGCGGCTTTCTTCTTCGGTATAGCCCATTTGCAGGGTGCCGGCCTCTAGCTGCGCCAGTTCTAGCTGATTTTTATGCTGCTGTTGTTGGAAGCTTTGCTCAACTTGGTTAATTTGCTTTTGTTGCTGCTGTTGTTCGTTATTTAGCTCAGCTTGTTGCTGTTGTTTCTCTTGGTTGAGCTGTTGCTGCAGCTGATCTTTGTTTTTATGCAGTTTGTTTAATGCCGAGTTTAGCTGCTCGTTGATTTCGCTCTTGCGTTGGTTGAAGTGAGCTTCTATATCGCTGTGTTGCTCGGTGAGCAGCTGGTGGCGTTCGCTAACTTCTCGCACTTGCTCACGCCAAAGTGGTAGCTGCTCAACCCCGCTAAGTGCTTGCTCGATATTTTTATCTTGCCAAGCTTGGTAATCGTCTTCGATGTGGTTAAGTTGCTTGTCGAAACTAGAAACATCGGCATTGGCACTAGAGACAGCTTGGTTAAGCTGTTCGCGTTGATTCTGCCACTCTTGCTCTAGTTCGCTTAACTGTTGTTTTAATTGGTTAAGCTGGCGTTGGCTATGTTCACTTTGGGAAAATAGCTCCGCTTCATCGCCTTGTAGGTTTTTATCTAGCTGGTTTAACTGAGCTTCGCTGCCAAGCAGTTGTTGGTTGATTTGCTCTAGTTTTACGAACTTAGGGCGAATCGCTTCGAACTGCTGGATTAAACGGGTTTCTTGGATCCACGCTTGCGCTTTATTGGCATCTACCCAAGTTGGTTTTAAGGTAACGCCTTCTTCTTCCAAAATGGCGGCAATCATCGATTTGATGGTTTCCATTTTGCCTTCTTTGGAGTGCACTGCTTTGGCCAATTTTTCAATGTGGCGCAGGCCATGCTTTGGATCGCACATAGAAAACTGGCGAGCAAAAGCTTTCAAATCGCTGTCGCCGGCATTTTGTAAGCTGCGATCGTTTTGAATAATTGCACGAAATTCTCTGGTATTAAGAAAGCGGGTAGTGGCTAGGGCAGCGCCGTTGAACTCTTGCTTTTTAAGTTTTTGGCCCAGTTTAGCGGGAGCCAAAAACCAGGTACCTTGTTCATCTTGTTTATCCACAAAATCGCTTAGCTCAAAAGGCTTGCCGATAAAGCGATACTTAACCCCCTGGTCTTCGCGACCAGAAGACAACACCACTTGGGCAACTTGACCGTTATATTGCTGGTACTCATAAATGATGTAGCTGGCTTCTCGTGGCAGATACCAACGCTCGAAACTATCGCGGGTACTTGGCACTACGCGGCTGGGATATTCGCCATAAAACACCGGAATAAGACGCTGTAATGTGGTTTTACCTGAAGCGTTAGTACCACATATATTGCTGTGTTGGTCGAGTTTAAGTTCTACCACACCTTTAAGGTGAGTATCGATCAAGATGATCCGCAATAAGCCAGACAAAGTGCTTCCTTTTAAATTAGCTAAACTTAGCACTCACTGCTGTAGCAAGTGCTGCTGCCACGATGAGAGAACAAACCAATCGTGGGTTTGAGCGCGGGCAGGGTAATGGCTCAGTTTAACTAAGAACTGACAGTGAGCGAAGCCTTGATAGGTGTGTTTGCTCAAAAACTGTTAGTTATCACCAAAAAAATCAAAAACGCAGGATTTCTTGACTAATCGTTTAGCTATTGCAGTTAGCAATAAGTTGTGGAATACTCCGCCGCCCTTGGGTTCTCTCACCCCCAATTAACAAAAAGATAGGTTGTTCTATTATGTGGTTTTTACAATTAACTGAGGCCGAGCGCCGCAGTGTGGTTATTCTCGCTTTATTTCATATCGTTACTATTGCTGCCAGCAATTACTTGGTGCAATTGCCCTTCACGGTATTTGGTTTTCACACCACTTGGGGCGCATTTACTTTTCCCTTTATTTTCTTAGCTACTGACTTAACCGTGCGTTTGTTCGGTGCGTCGCGAGCACGCAAAATCATTTTTACCGCAATGCTGCCAGCCTTGCTGGTGAGCTACTTGGTGTCGGTGCTGTTTTACCAAGGTGAATACCAAGGCTTGAGCGGCTTACTGGCTTGGAATGGCTTTGTGGCGCGTATTGCCTTAGCCAGCTTTTTAGCTTACTCGGTGGGACAACTGCTAGACGTAAAAGTATTTGATCGTTTACGCCAGTTGAAATACTGGTGGGTAGCGCCTGCGGGTTCCAGCGTATTTGGTAACTTAGTGGATACTTTGTTATTTTTTGCGGTGGCGTTTTATGCCAGTAGTGACGCCTTTATGGCTGAGCATTGGGTAGAAATAGCCTGGGTGGATTATGGCTTTAAATTAGCGGTGAACTTAGCCTTATTCGTGCCACTTTACGGTATGTTGTTGCACTTTTTACAACGTCGTTTAAAACCAAGTAGCGCTATCGCTTAAGGCTATAAGTGGTAATGCCTGTTTATCAAATACTGGCATTACCACTAAACCGCAAGTTATTGATTGCCTTCGGCGTTTTGCTTATGTTGAGCGGCAGCTTGCTGTAGCATATCTTCCAATGATTTGTGATGCCCTTTGGCTACTAATGCGCTGGCTAAGGCGGTTTCACGAATTAAAGTGGCGTTAAGCTCTTGGCTTTTTTTGCCTACCGGGGTTTTGTAAAAAGCCACTAACTGCTCTAACTCTTCATCCGTAAAATGCTTTAGATACACTTCGGCAATTTTAGGCTTCATCTCTTCCCAAGTCAGGTAGGTATTGGCCCACTCCTCAAGTACTGGTTGAAAGTTCTTTAAAGGAGGGTTTTGGCGAATGAGCGCCTGATTGAGATTGTTACGAATCATCTGCATTTGCAGTTCGCTGTCGTTAAGTTCCAATAATTCATTAATTGGTGCAGCTTGAAGTGAACAACTGGCAAAAACAAGGGCTGCTGTCAGTAGCTTTTTCATAGGTTCATCCTTGAGAAGATTTAGCTGGTGGCTTAAAGGCCAAGCTATGATTCATTTATGCTTTTAGCCTACACCTTAAGTAAAGCGGGGGAAAGGATTGTAATGGCAGATAAAGCTAGCTCAAAGTAAAATAGCGAACTTATAGGTTCAATAAGGTGAGTTTTACGGTAATGGCGAAGGCAAAACCCCAAGTTAAGTTACACAGCTACGGCATTTACAATAAATGGGATAGCGATGCTAAAGCCCTGCCGCAGGTTAGCCAATTTACCACTCAAGTTGAAGCTCAAATAGATGTTGAGTTCGGCTTGATTATTAATATTAAGAAAGCCAAAGGCCAGAAGGTTCGCTATTGCATCTACCACCCAAATATCCCAGATGAAAATGGCGAGGTTATGGCGCCTTTTGATGGCGAAGAGTATATACGTAGTAACGATTGGGATTTCTATTTGGGGGATACCATTTGGGCGCCGGTGAGCAATAAGCTTGGTACTTGGCGCATGACCATTGAATTAGCTGGAGAGATAATTGCTGAGAAGTCGTTTGAGTTGTACCAAGAGAGCCCCGGTGACCCCGCGCAGTTTTTCCGCAAGCGAGGCATGTGAGTAACATCATCGACTTTTTAGTTAAGAGGGCAATTTAGCATCCAGTTGATGCCAAACTGGTCGCAAATTCTAGCAAAACGTGCTTGCCAAAAGGTATCTTGCAAGCCCATGGTAATACTGCCGTTTTCTGACAATTTCTCAAATACTTGCTGCTGTTCAGCTAAATCAGAAAAGTTCAAATTAAGTTCTATATTGCCCGCGCTTTTTAATTGTTCGCCGGGCATGCCGTCGGACGCCATAAACTCTAGCTCTCCAGCCTTGAAGTGACAATGCATCACTTTATTCAACAATTCGTCAGGGATGGGCATGTCGGTTTGATTATCGCTAAAGCGCATTAAGGCAATAACTTCGCCTTCAAAGCAGTGCTGATAAAAAGCCAAAGCTTGTTCGGCTTTACCTGAAAAATTAAGGTAAGGAATAATGACTTGCATAGCTAAAAACCTTGTTACGATGGAAATAGAAAGGGGGAAGCGCCAACACTCCCCCCTTCGCGATTACTGTGACTAGTTATAGTCTTCGTCTATGTAGCGTTCTAATTGTTTTCGCTCGTTGTATTCGTCGATGCGGCGACGAGCACGTGCTTTGTCCCGCTGGTTTTTATGACTTCTTGCGTTATGGACCAGGTCTTCTTCATCCCATTCGTCCATATCATCAAAGCGTGATCGTTTCATAAGCCTACTCCAAGCCTTACTTTATTGGGCCAACATACCTAGAGTGTTAAGCCCAACTTGTTTTCTTCTCGCGGCTGCGAGACACGCAAAATGTGCAGTAAAAAGTATAGTAGGTAAAATGAATATTTTGTTACCGTAATGTTACGCAAGCTTGCGCTAAACACCATGTGGTACAGCTGTTGAGCAAGTTTACACGTAGCCGATTAAATCTTGGTTTTTAAGGCGCTTTTGGGACTTATTTAGCACTATGCTATAAGCCTAAAAGTAAAAATAACCTAAGATCTTTTACTGATTTTTTATTGCTTTTTTGAGAGTGAAATAAAACTTTGAGCGGTTTTCTTTCTAATTGTTCGAATGGTTTTTCACATAAAATTCAATTTTTTTCATTAATGATTTAAGCCAAGCTAGTTTCATGAAGTGATATCAGATGAAATCTGGAGGATGTAGTGAGTATTCGCAATACCAAACAAGCTTACGGATGGGTAGCGATTGTTATTCATTGGTTGGTGGCATTAAGTGTTTTTGCTTTGTTTGGGCTAGGGTTATTTATGGTTGATTTAAACTACTACTCTAGTTGGTATCAAACCGCGCCAATGATACACAAAAGTGTCGGAATACTGCTGTTTATGTTGATGGTATTTCGATTGGTTTGGCGAGCGCTGAATCCGCATCCAGAGTCTCCTGCAAACCATAAAACTTGGGAGAAGCAAGGAGCTAAGGTCGGCCACTGGCTACTTTACACACTATTATTTTGTTTAATGGTTTCGGGTTACCTCATTTCTACCGCAGATGGACGTGCCATTGTGGTGTTTGAATTGTTTGAAGTGCCCGCCACAATTACCGGTATTGCTCAGCAAGAAGAGCTGGCCGGCGATATTCATGAAATTTTGGCTTGGGCATTAATTGTATTGGCTGCTGGCCATGCCTTTGCTGCGCTAAAACATCACTTTATAGACAAAGATAACACCTTAGTTCGAATGCTTAAGTCGACTAAATAACCTAAAGGGACAGACAATGAAAACACAACTTAAAGCCGCATTATTGCTAGCCAGTTCTATGGGCCTAGCCTTACCTGCCAGCGCTGCCGATTACACTATCGATACTCGCGGTGCCCATGCTTCAATCAATTTTAAAGTGAACCACTTAGGTTACAGCTTTGTGGTAGGTCGCTTTGATACCTTTAGCGGTGACTTTAGTTATGATCAAAGTGCTCCAGAAGCCACTACTGTTAGTGTTAAAATTGATGCTACATCGGTTAACTCTAACCACGCTGAGCGTGACAAGCATATTCGTAGTAAAGATTTTTTAGCGGTAGACCAATACCCTGAAGCAAGCTTTAGCAGCAGCAAATATGAAGCTAATGGCGAAGAGGGTGGCAAGCTTTATGGTCAGCTTACTCTGCGTGGTGTGACTAAAGATATCGTGATTGATGTGACCAAAGTGGGTGAAGGTAAAGACCCATGGGGTGGATATCGTGCCGGTTTTGTTGGTTCAACCGAATTGGTGATGAAGGATTTTGGCATTCCTACCAACCTTGGTCCTAAGTCTACGACTGTAGCAATGGACTTAGTGATTGAAGGTATTAAGAAGTAAGCTTCATCTTCTCGCTGTCTGCTATGGCAGCGAGTCTTTTCCCCCGCCTACTTTTTCACTCTTAATGAGCTGGTTTTCTGTACGTTTAACTTATTTATCTAGACAAGTATTGTTCGCTTTTGTCAAATTTTTGAAAATGTTTTCAAGTTGTTATGTGTAAAGAATTTGTTGATCAAGCTATCAGAATAAGCATAAATTACTGATTGCTATCAAAATTTTGAACTTAAACCTAGTCAAGCGATGTGCTAAATATTACCCTTGTTGAGTTTATTCACTTCAAGGCCCAATAAAGCTTTGATTTTATTCGGCTAGCAACTAAACACAGGGAGTGTTCGTTTGACTATCAGCATAGTGATTGGCTTTATTGCTTTAGCAGTTTTGGTGTACCGTTTGAGGCATATTCATTACACCTTTGTGTGTGAACTGCGCTCCGGAAAAGTCACCGTGGTTAAAGGTCATGTGCCAAGTTCATTTGTTCACGATTGTCGTCAAATGATGCGTGGCCGCAAGGTTGTTGGCTTGGTAAAAGGTATTAACAGTGACGGAAAAATGAAGCTGCGCTTTTCTTCTTCCATTACCCAGTCTGATCAAATCTATTTGGAGAAACAATTTCCTCATAAATTGTATGACAGCAAAGCTTCGGATATAAACGGTAGTGTTTCTTTAGACTAAGAATTTACAAAAAGAGAAAGCCCGGTTTATGCCGGGCTTTTTTATTTGGCTTTAGAAAACATACTCAGAGGAGCAGGGGAGGCTTTTTGTTCCACTCCCTTGATGGGATCTCACTCTGGCTTAATATACGAGCGAAGTTTGGCGACAATACGCACTGCCATGTTTGCCCCATTAACCGGAACATATAGCCAACGCGCAAACAAAAATACCTTACGTCTAAATACCCATAAATACATAGCTTGTTCGGAGTAGAATCGGTATCCCCAGCGCTGTTCAAAAAGGCGCGAAGAGGCTTCGGTATATTTAGGGTGCCAACGGAAGAAGAGCTTCATGTCGTACCAAGCCATTCTGGTGCCTAGGTTATCAAAAATAATGATAGATTCTGGTTGGGTGACAATTTTGTATCCTTTTGATGACAGCCAAAAGCTGGCGGAGGTCACCCAAACGGCATTGGCTCAGCCAGAGCTGCTCATTGAGTTTGGTCGCGCCGGTCGCCAGCGGGTTTTGGATGAGTTTTCATTGCAGCGCACCCAGCAGCAATACCAAGAGATTTATGAGGATTTTGGTACCAGCGTATAGTGTTAGCGTTAGTTAATTCAGCTAATGGCTTAGTTCGATACTATTGTTATTGGCGCCTTCCTAGCGACTGGCTCTGTTAGCCAATGACTAGGTAAGCTATTTAGTAAGGGCGCGCTTAGCGCCTTTTTTATTTTGCGGATTACCCATAGGCAAAATACCGCAGTAGCAACTAGTGACAAAGCTACTGCTAGCGATTCCCATTCGCTCAGCCCTTCTGACTTGGGAACTGTTTGTGCTATAGCGCTGCTACTCATCAAGCTAGATAAAAGACATAAGAGTTTCATAAACCACCTAGATTAAATGATAATGATTATCATTTAATCTAGGTGGTTTTGTTTTTATATGCAAGCCTTTTAGTTATATGTCTCGATGGAGTACTTTAAACATACGTTTCGCTTCGGTAATAACTAAGTCGCGAAGTGGATTCTCGGGGGTGTCATTACGCCATACAAATGATAATGAACGTTCAATACTTAGCTCTGGTACGTTTAGCCTGACCAGCTCACCTAACTCGAGTGCCTTTATTACATCTAAATAAGGCAAGCAGCTTAAATAGCTGGTGTTGGCTACCAAGGAGCGCAGCACCGGGATGTGTTCATACTCTCGATGAACTTTTAAGGAGTCAATAGTGCCCTGAATAGCGCTGTCAAATACTCTGCGGGTGCCTGCTCCTTGTTCACGAAGCACCCACTGAGCTTGTTCTAACTGGGCAATACTTACCCGCTCTAATTTTGCATAAGGGTGGTGAGCGGCTGCTACAATCACCAAATGGTCGTTACACCATACTTGGTGAGCAATGCGGTCATCGTCACAGCGCCCTTCAATCACTCCCAACTGGTAATCGTAGTTAATTAAGCCATTAATCACTTCAGCGGTATTTTCTACGGAAAAGCTAATGCGCAGTTGTGGAAAGTTGTTATCAATATTACTGATGAGATCTGGAATTAAGTGTTCAGCTGCGGTTTGGCTGGCGCAAAGCTGCAGTTCACCACTTACTAAGTGCTGCTCGGCAAAACCTTCTTCAATTTGCATAGCATCTAACAATAATTGCTTGGCCTTTGGGCGCAGCCATAAGCCCCACTGGCTAAGCACCATCCGCTTGCCACGCCTGTCAAATAAGGGCTTTCCCAATAGTTTTTCAAGTTGAGCCAAAGACATGCTGGCGGCAGACTGAGTGAGCGCGAGTTTGTCGGCGGCGGCACTTACACTGCCGTGGGTTGCAACGGCTTCAAATACGGTAAGTTGCTTTAAAGAATAGCGCATCGCTGACTCCAGAATTGTTTTAAGAGGCTTTATTAGCTGCTAAGTATAGTAAACATAGGTGGTATAAGAAGTTTTGATATAGCTCATAAATATTATCCGCTTACTCGCCCAAAGCTTTCTCGCTATTGTAATAACACGTTTAGTCATTAGCGACTTTAGTTGCTTGTTATTACAGGTTTTAGTGTAGATGAATCATATTCAAGTGGAGCGATTGCCAACTCCTAAAGTAGTAAGCAGTGAAGCGCCCAAAGAGAGCGTTTCATTAGCCGCGCTAAGCCCCGACCAAATGACTCAGTTTGCCGAGCAGTATGCTTATAAAAAGGCAACTAATACCACTGCTAAAACCTTGAGTTTAGCGCTTAGTGCCGGTGTATTTATTGGTTTAGCTTTTGTTTTTTACATTACGGTGACCACGGGTTCTGCGGGTGTAGGCTGGGGAGTTAGTCGCTTACTTGGTGGCTTAGCATTTAGCTTAGGTTTAGTCATGTTGGTGGTATGTGGCGGTGAGTTGTTTACTAGTAGCGTGTTATCAATTATTCCCCGAGCCAACGGCCTACTTAATACGAGAGCAATGCTAGCTAACTGGAGTAAAGTTTATCTAGGTAACTTTGTCGGTGCGTTGTTGCTAGTGCTGGTGGTAAGCGGCGCAAAGCTTTACCAGCTCGATCACGGCCAATGGGGGCTTAACGCTTTATCTATAGCACAACACAAATTGGAACATGGTTTTATGCAGGCAGTGATGCTGGGCATGTTATGTAACTTATTGGTGTGCTTGGCGGTATGGATGACCTTTAGCGCTAAAACCAGTGCCGCCAAAGCAGCCTTAGTGATTCTACCGGTAGCGATGTTTGTTAGCACAGGCTTTGAGCACGTCGTTGCCAATATGTTCATGGTGCCTCTAGGCATTGCAATTAAAACTTGGGCAGAGCCTAGCTTCTGGGCACAGATTGGCCTTCAAGCCAGCGCTTTTGAGCACTTAACTTGGGCTAATTTTGCCTCACACAATTTATTACCAGTCACTATCGGCAACATTATTGGCGGAGCAGTGATTGTAGGCTTGGGTTACTGGTCGGTGTATAGCCGAGGTAGTCAGCTTGAGCCGGTACGTCCTAAATTTTCTGTTTTATCAAATCAATATTCTGGTCCTGTTGGAGAACCTACTATGCAAAACTTAAAAACTATTACAGTCGCTGACATCATGTCTCCTGCCGACAATGCACTTAGCCCTGACATGACTATTGCAAGTGCTTGTGATGCTTTATTAGCTCAAGAGTTACCTGGGGCGGTTGTGGTAAACGAAAGCAATGAGCTGCAAGGCTTTGTTTCAGAACTAGAAATCTTAAGAAAGTTGTGGCTAGAAGATTACAGCAAACCAAGTACAACTACCGTAGCAAGCATTATGCAAAAGGATATTATGACTGTGGCACCTAATCACAACTTATTAAAATTAGCCGAGTACATGAGTGTTGATGTTGCCCAAGTTTACCCTGTGTCTGAGTCAGGTGTATTGCTAAGTTCTACTCATCAACCTCTGGAAGAGCGTTTACGTAACAGTAGTGTTTACCGCCCGAAGGTTTTCCCTGTAGTCGACAGTGGCAAATTAGTGGGTGTGGTTACTCGTCACCAAGTACTTAAAGCGCTACGCCCAGCTTTAGGTGCCCCGGTAAAGCTAGAAGAGCCTAGAGCTGAAGTAGCTGAATCAGTGGCCTAAGCACTACATTAGTTAGTCTTGCTAGCTAAGCTATAAATTAGATTGATGAGCAGCTGCATTTATGTAGCTGCTTTTTTGTGGGTGAATGGCAAAGAAATAGCGTTAACATAAGCTTTTGTTGCTCGTTCATAGTTACTTAAGAAGGTTGGTGCAACTAGGCTAAGCAAACTTTGCTGTTGCTTTACTCACGTCCAACTCTCATTAGAATAGAGTTAGCACCTATACGCCCACTAAGATAACGCCACTATATAGGTAGGCTTATTGGTCGGGGCGAATAAGACTTACAATATTTTTCCTTGTTAAACATGTGCTTGTATGATTTTTCATGTGTTCGTTTATTGCTGTCAGAGCTTCAATTACTAAGACATTAACAAGGAATACCTGTGCTGACCATTTGTGCATGATGGATATTGTAGTTCGGCTAATTTGATATCACTTAAATTGATTATTTATCTAAGTGATTATTTTAAAGTGGTTTATTTGTTTTATTCCTGTCTTGATTTGGATTTCGTATCGCTGATTAGTGAGGGTTAAAACGCTGGAGCTAGTTGCTCGCAAACTCTTTGGCAGAGGTTGTAAGGTGAAGTAAACTAGCTGATTTCAGTTATCTAGAGTCTCTAGACTGTTTTTGAGGGGTTCATGAATTGTTTGAGTAAGTAGTTTTTACCCGCCGATGTTGAAGGCACAAGCTTTTGTCCTGTTGTTTGTTGCTATCAAATATTTTGATTTCGACGCTTGTTGTTTTGAGGCGCTATAAAGCTTATTAACTAACAGTTGTTCTCAGTAGATGCTTATCAGCAAAAAGCTAAATGAAAGCGCTAAACCTTTGGGTTGTGAGCGACTTAAGCTGAGCTCGGGTGAAGGTGGCTAAAAGTGCTTGCTCAATTAAGCGCTGTTTTTGCAAAAATATACTCATGTATGGGTGAATATCATGTAAAATCGCCGTTTATTTTTTAACATTTCTGGCTCAAGGATGAATCGGCGGCTCTCTCTACGTTATATTCTGTTTATTATTTGTATGTTTGCAGCTTTGCTGCCTACCTTAATGGTTAGCTCTTGGGTTCAACATCAAGTTCAACAAAATGAAACCGCCACTGTGCATGAAAAGCACTTACTCATCGCGCGTAACTTAAGTACTGCGCTGGCTCGATATGCCAACGATACAGCGGCTATTTTTAGCAGTGCTAATCAGCAAATCAGCCTTGAACATTTTCATAATGACCTATCACCACTACTTGAAGAAATTAACTTATATGCCTTGTTTGAATGGCAGCAGGGACGAGGTCAGCGTTTCTTTTATGGCGAATCAAAGTTAAACATTTTCAATAGCGTTCCAGCGCAAGTTCAAGTTGCTATGGAGCAAGCTCGAGCAAGTAAAAACCAAGTGTATTTTAGTGGGGTAGTGGTTGAGGGAGTACCCCAACCGACGATATTTTTAGCCGTTTATCAAGGCCAAGATCGTTTCTTAATGGGCGCTTTGGGCACCCAATACCTGCTAGAAAGTCAGTCTGAAGTGCGCTTTGGTGAGTTAGGACATGTGGCTATTTTTGATCAATACGGGCGAGTATTAGCGCATCCTAATGAGCAGTGGAGTATTCGAGCGAAAGATCTTTCTGGTTTAGCTCCAGTAGTGTTGATGCGTGACAATGACTTTGGTGTGAGCGAGTTTTATTCACCGGCACTACAAGCCGATATGATTGCAGGCTATGCCAAAGTAGCAAATACCGGTTGGGGGATTATTGTTCCGCAACCTATTACCGAACTACAGTCTTATTCGTTAAAACTTCAGCGCTATGCATTTTTTGTTAGCTTACTTTGTGTATTGGTGGTCGGCGTAATAAGTTGGTATTTGGCCTGTATGATCGTGCGGCCAATTAGCCAAGTGGTTGATACCGCCCAAGGTATTTCTCACGGTGAAATGGGCAAGTTTGTTAATCCTAAACGTTGGTTTATTCCGGTTGAAATTGCCGCTCTAATCGCCAAGTTTAATGCCATGGCGGGTGAGGTTTACACCAGTAGAACCTTGCTGGAGCAACGAGTAAAACAACGTACTGCAGCGCTTAGTAAAGAAGTGGCGGTGCGTAAAAAAGCTGAAGAGCAAGTATGGCAGCAAGCCAATTTTGATCCGCTAACTGGCTTACCTAATCGGCGCATGCTTAACCGCTTGCTTAGCGATGCCTTAGCCACTCGTTTAGAGACTGAACGAGTGAGTTTAATGCTGTTAGATTTAGACCAATTTAAAGGCATTAACGATACTCTGGGGCATGACATGGGTGACATGTTGCTGCAGATAGCTGCTCAGCGCATTCAGCATTGCATATTACAGGGTGAACATGTCGCTCGCTTAGGTGGCGACGAGTTTATTATCCTACTTAAAGAATCTGGTCAAAGTGATAGGGTGGCAGAGCTTGGCGAGGCAGTGCTTCGTACCTTAAGTACGCCCTTCCAGCTGGGCATTGAAAGGGTGTATATCTCAACCAGTATTGGTGTGGCGTTTTCTCCTAATGATGGTGAAAAAATCGATGACCTACTAAAGCATGCTGACCAAGCCATGTATGTGGCCAAGCAAGAAGGGCGTAATCGACTCAGTTACTTTACCGCGTCCCTCCAAGAGCAAGCGCAAGTACGTCGTTTGTTAGCTAATGACTTACGCCAAGCGGTGGCCAAAAAGCAGCTGCATTTACACTATCAACCAATTGTGGATTTGAATACCGGAGAGCTGCTTAAAGCCGAAGTACTAGTGCGCTGGTTGCACCCAAGCCAAGGCTGGATTAGCCCTAGCGACTTTATTCATGTTGCCGAAGAAACCGGTGTGGTGGTAGAAATTGGCAACTGGGTATTTAGCACTGCTGTTACTCAGCTAAAAGCTTGGAAGGAACGTGGCTTAGTGCCAATTCAACTGAGCATAAATACCTCTCCTAAGCAGTATTATGAAGCGGAGTGCGATGTTAACCAATGGCTTACTGAGCTTTCTGAGGCTGGCTTATCGAGCGCCGATGTCGTGATGGAAATCACCGAGGGCTTGTTAATGGAAAACAGCCCGGTTGTGAATGAAAAGCTGCTAGCCTTTAGTAAAGCTGGCGTAGAGGTTGCCTTGGATGATTTTGGTACTGGCTATTCATCACTGGCTTATCTGCAAAAATTTGATATTGAATACTTAAAAATTGACCGGATGTTCATTCATAATCTTGAGCAAGATGGTGATGACTTAATTGTGTGTAAGGCAATTGTGGTTATGGCGCACAAGTTAGGTATTCATGTTATTGCCGAAGGAATTGAAACCGAGCGCCAAGCTAAATTACTACGAGAAGCAGGTTGTGATTTCGCGCAAGGCTATTGGTTTGCCAAGCCTCTGCCGCATGACGAGTTTGAGTTAATGCTAAGCGACACTACTACATGTTTGTTGCCGCAGAAGCGTTGATTGCAAATCATCATTTTTAGTATTGTCGGCTTAATAACTGTCATGTTGCCTTGAGCCGCAGTTTGTTACAATGGCTGCTTCTAGGCGCAAAGGCTATCTGAATAATCATGCTGCAAATATCTAATACCGTTAGTTTAGGTGAATGGGAAATCGAGCTCAGTGCTATTCGCGCTCAAGGAGCTGGTGGGCAAAATGTAAATAAGGTATCTAGTGCCGTTCATTTACGCTTTGACATTCCCCATTCAAGTTTGCCGGCATTTTATAAAGAGCGCTTACTAAAACTTAACGACCAGCGTATTAGTAAAGACGGCGTATTGATCATCAAAGCGCAAAGCCACCGCACTCAAGAGCGCAATAAAGAAGATGCCTTACAACGTTTAAAAGAGTTAATCCTTAGTGCAGTGGTTGTGCAAAAGAAACGACGTCCTACCAAGGCTACTTTTGGCTCCCAGCGTCGTCGCATGGATAAAAAAACGCAGCGTGGCCACACTAAGCAATTACGCGGTAAAGTCTCTCACTAAAGCTAAATCACCATTAGTTTATTGAACTGCCTATTCAGCTAGTGACCTCGCTCGGAAAACCTCAGAAAACTGCAATAATCTTTAAGCTAGCAGCTGACGACTGCGGTATTTATGTGTAACGTTGACTAGCTATTTTCAATGAGGACACACAATGTCGCAGCTGTTCGCGTTTGGTGAAGTATTGGTGGATTGGATCCCTTTGGAGTTTCAACGCCAAGGTAAAATAGACATTCCCATTTATGGACAATACCCTGGTGGTGCACCCGCCAATGTGGCAGTGGCCGTTGCTGGATTAGGCCATAAAGCCTTAATGCTCGGCCAAATTGGTGATGATGCCGCCGGGCACTACCTGCGCGATTGCTTGCAACGCCAAGCGGTGAATTGTGATTTTTTGTTAAGTAGCCAAGACTACGCCACGCCTATGGCTTTTGTTAGCTTGGATGCCGAGGGTGAACGTAGCTTTAGCTTTCAGCGCAGTAATACAGCAGATCTTAAGCTGCAATTAGATGATTTCCCCAGCCAAGTACTTAAGGGTGGCGGAATACTGCATATCTGCTCCAATACTCTTACTGAAGACGGTATTGCAAATACGACTTTTGAACTGGTCAAGGCGGCTAACAAGGCCGGAATGTTGGTCAGTTTTGATGTCAATATTCGCCTACCACTTTGGCAAAATACCGAGCAGCTTTTTCAGCGGGTGATGCAAACGGCTTCGGCAAGTCATATGTTAAAACTGAGCCAAGAAGAGTGGGATTACCTTAGTAAACTTGGCCAAGTAGACAATTTAGCGGCTGCGCTTTTTGAACAAGGTGTTAGCCTTATTTTACTAACTGACGGTGCTGCCGACGTGCAGTTACTAACGGCGAATTGGCAAACTAGCCTAGCTACACCAACAGTTAGCGTGGCAGATACTACCGGAGCGGGTGATGCCTTTACCGGCGCTTGGTTAGCATCCCTCATTGAACTGCAGATTTGCGACTCTGCAGCCTTAGTTGAGGCAATTGAGCAGCAAGCCCCGCTGCTAACAGCCTTACAAGCAGCGGTGGTAGCAGGTGCGTTAGCAGTAACTAAACGGGGCGCTTGGAGTGCATTACCCAGCGCCGCAGACATTCAAGCATTCATACACAACGAGGAGTAGCCATGCTTCCGGTTTTTCGTAGTTCTCAGTTTTTAGAGCAGCATGTTACCGCGCTTAGTCAGTTTTATCAGCAGCATGCTATTGATCCACAAGGTGGTTATTTTCAAGCTTTAGCACCTAACGGCGACGCGCAAGAGAAAGGCCTAAAGCAGTTGGTGAGTTCCACGCGCTTGGCCTACATATTCGCCCATGTTGGCTTACAAGAAAATAATACCGAGTATTTGCAGCTGGCTGATCATGGTTTCAAGTTTGTTGAACAACAGCATTTTGACCCCAAGCGCCAAGCTTATAACTGGGTTCTAGATGATGACAGCCCAATTGACAAAAGTAACCTTTGCTACGGATTGGCGTTTGTGATGTTGATGTATTCGGCCGCTGTTAAACTGGGCCGAGCTGGTGCCAAACAGCAGTTGGCTGCGACTTTTGAGTTGATGGAGCAACGCTTTTGGCAAGCCGAGTGGGGCCTGTACGCCGACGAAGCTAGCGCTGATTGGAAAGTGCTGAGTGATTATCGAGGGCAAAATGCCAATATGCATGCCTGTGAAGCGATGATTGCCGCCTATGAAGCAACTCAAGAGCAGCGCTATTTGCATCGCGCCATTGTTATTGCTCAAAACATTTGTTTACGCCAAGGCTACACCACCGACGGATTGATTTGGGAGCACTACCAAGCAGATTGGCAGGTGGATTGGGATTTTAATCGTGATGATCCCAAAAACCTCTATCGCCCATGGGGCTTTCAGCCCGGCCATCAAACCGAGTGGGCTAAATTACTAGTCATGCTTTCTCGCCACCACAAAGCTTCGTGGCTAATTCCCTGTGCTGAGAAGTTATTCGGCTTTGCCATGGAGAAAGCCTGGGATCATCAATATGGCGGCTTGTATTACGGCATAGCGCCAGATGGTGCTGTATGTGACGATGAAAAATACTTTTGGGTACAGGCAGAGTCATTTGCTGCAGCTGCCTTGTTAGCAAGCGCAACCGGTAAGCAAGAGTATTGGAGCGCTTACGACAGCCTGTGGAAGTATAGCTGGCAGTTTTTCTGCGAGGCGCAGCATAAACCTTGGTGGCGAGTATTAAGCCGAGAAGGGCAAGTACAAGATCCGCTTGTTGCAAGGCCTGGAGCAAAAATTGACTACCACACCATTGGTGCCTGCCTAGAAGTACTGCGCGCCATGCGAGCCTAAGCGGCGTACTCAATTCTCCAATAGCTAACTAAATCTGCTTGGCTATTGGCTTTTTTATTCCTTTAAATGCTGCTTAGTCTGCTAGCCCTTTAATTAGTGTTAATGCTGTTGTGGGCTAAACCGTTGTTTGTTTAGCGATGGTCTTCCTATACTAAAAGCACATCTACTTGGCAGTATTCACTGCCCCGTTAAAGGGACTTGCGGCTTGGAAACTTATTACAGCCTGTGTTATTTGGCCGCCTTGGCTATGCTGATTGCTTATATCAATAGTCGAGTGGGTTCTGTGCAATCAACTATTACCATCACCGCCGCTTCTATTGTTTTGTCGCTACTTATGATCTTGCTAGGCGAGACAGGGTTACTTAATTCCTTGCCACAGCTTATCGAGTCGATTAACGCAATTAACTTCCAGAATCTATTGCTGCACGGCATGTTAGGTTTTTTGCTATTTGCTGGTGGCTTGGGCATAAACTTAAAGCACTTGGCCAGCCAAGGCCTTGAGATTGCCATATTGGCGCTGTTTTCAACCTTGCTATCAAGCTTTTTAGTCGCAAGCTTATTGTGGTGGCTATTGCCCTACATCGGTTTGCCTTTGGATTTTATCTATTGCCTGTTATTTGGTGCGCTTATTTCACCTACCGATCCGATTGCAGTGCTCGCTATTGTTAAGAAGATGAATGCGCCGCAGCAAATAGCGATTCAAGTGGAAGGCGAGTCTTTGTTTAACGACGGTTTTGGTTTGGTGATGTTTGTGTCGGTTTTTGGTATCGCCTTTTCCCATCAAAGCGTAAGTGTTCCTGCTATTTCCTGGCTGTTTTTACATGAAGCGGGTGGTGGGGTGATTTATGGTTTTGTACTAGGTTTGATAGCCAATTATTTGATCAAACATACCGAGGATGACTCATTAGAACTATTGGTGAGCTTAGCTATTCCCACGGCCGGTTTTGTATTTGCAGAGCAGCTAGGAGTATCGGGGGCGCTGGCAATGGTGGTTGCTGGCATTTATATTGGCAATATCACCCGTGAGCGCCACTTTACCCAAGCCAGTAAACAAAGTTTTGATCACCTATGGCATGTACTTGAAGAGTTCTTAAATAATCTGTTGTTCCTACTCATAGGACTAGTGCTAATCAGCTTTGTATTTCATTTAGAAGATTTGTGGTTAATGTTATTGGCTATTCCCTTGGTTTTGCTAAGCCGCTTAGTCAGTGTAGCTCTTCCTTATTTAGGTTTCTCTCTGGTTAAAAAATACAACCCTATGTCGGTGCCCATTTTAACTTGGGGTGGCTTGCGGGGCGGTTTGGCCTTGGCCATGGCGATGTCGGTACCTGCAGGGGTTATGGTATTACCCGAAAAGAATATTGACGTTCGTGAGATGATTTTGGTGATGACTTATGCAGTGGTAGTTTTTTCAATTTTGGTGCAAGGGGCCAGCATTGTTCCGCTAATTAACAAATCGAAGGCTTATGACTCTTAAGCTGTGCTTACTGGGGATTTAAGTAGCGCTGTTTGGTTTTTTCAACAAAACCTTCGTCGTGTAACAGCTGGACTTGGATAGCAACTTGCTGAACCAGCTTAGGATCGGTTTTTTTTGATGCAGCTAAAAACAGTAAGTTACTGGCAACAGGGTCTCCAATAATTAATGTTTGCTCTGGAAACTGTTGGTTCCAATACCAAATAGATTCTGGAGTGCCATTAAACCACGCGTCAATACGTCCTAATTGCAACATCTTCGCAGTAGCGGGGCCAATTTTAAGCTCTACGATTTGGCTATCATCAAAGAGTTCGTCCTGTAAAATTTGAGTCTGTGCCGAGCCCTGTCCAACGCCTATTTTGTCGAGCTGGTTCTTGGCTTGTTGGTAGTTGTTTATGCGCTGCTCGGTGGTGGCAAAACTGCGTTCTAAATCCATGATGTAAGCTACCCAGGTAAAGTGCTCTTCTCTAGCGGGTAATAAAGCCAGTGGCATAATAAATAGGTTTTCACCTTCACTGGTAATGCGTTGAGCACGCTTCCAAGGGACTTCTTGCAGTGACACCTTATGACCTAGGCGGGTGAATGCTTCAATCACAACATCACCAACAATCCCTGCTAGTTTAGGGTTAAGCATAGTAAGGGGGGGGGCATCGATGCTGTAAATGGTAACGGTATCGGCATGCAGGCTGCTACTTTGTAAAGTATTAAGCAATAGCAATAATACCAGCATTGGGCGCATTAATCGGAGTCTCTTTTAAATTAAGAACTGTTCTATAAAAATAGCCTATGCTTTTAAAAACAGCGAGTTAATAAAGATTTAGCTGTCAATTATGAGCGTCTATTACGAAAAGCTCTAAGTGATTAAGTACAGTATGATTTATACACGGGAAGCAAAGTAGCTAGGCTTCTGATAGCCTAGATTAGATTGTCTTGATACAACAGGAAGTTGCTAATGACTAAACAGGGATGTGTGTTGCTTGTTGCGTTGATGCTGCAAGCATGTTCAGCTCAAATTACACCACCAGACTATGCGATAGATGACCCATG
Source organism: Agarivorans aestuarii (assembly GCF_019670125.1). NCBI lineage: Bacteria > Pseudomonadati > Pseudomonadota > Gammaproteobacteria > Alteromonadales > Alteromonadaceae > Agarivorans > Agarivorans aestuarii. The sequence goes on along the minus strand of NZ_AP023033.1, from coordinate 3,842,774 downwards.
GACTCGTCAACAGTTAGACGATAGACGTTGGCGCGCAGCGGATGAATTAGAGCAAGATTATTTGAAGTTGGCTTCGGAATCTGAGCTACCCAACCAACAGGCAACCGTTAAAGTTGTTGGTTCCACCACCGAAGAAGCCATCCAAAGTTTAGCCATCAAAATCCACCTTATTGAACAGGCACAGCATAGCGTCGACCTCGCTTACTATATCTTTACTCCCGACCTCTCGGGTGATGCCATACTTGGAGCGCTCTGCGAGGCAGTAAAGCGCGGTGTTGACGTGCGCATTATGGTTGACAGTTTAGGTTCACTAAGCATGGAGCACGGAGACTTAAAAGGTTTAATTGAGTGTGCTAAAAACGCTGGATTTGTAAAGGCGCGTAATGGTGAGGTGACCATTAATCAGGCCCGTGTTCAGGCGGTGGTGTTTAATGCACTTACCCAGTTTGGATCAGATGCAAACCGTCGCTCTCACGATAAGTTATTGGTTGTGGATGGTGCATACCCTGATATAGCTTGGGTGATGACAGGAGGACGTAATGTTTCTTTACATTACTATGGATTGGACCACCACGGCGAAGCCGATCCAAATGCCTTTAAGGACTTAGAAGTATTGATTCGTCCCTTGGCTGATGCCGATACAAAAAGCTCACCAGCACAATTAAGTGAATACTATTTCTCGGTGTTGTTCTCGAAGCCCGGTAATAAAAATTTGTCGATTACTTTTCCCTACACCGCCAGGATGCAACAATCTTTAGACACTTTGGCAGAGCTAAAAGCCAGTGCCGAATTTGCAAGAGCCTATCAAACTATTGATAGTTACTTACAGGAGGGCTTCTCTGCGGTTGTTACCCGCTTTGCGCATGAACTCGATAACCTAAGTTCTACTGATTTAGTGAGTAATTACAGCACGAATAAAAAAGCCAATGCTAACTCCATTAGTGGCATTTTGGCGCGGGCAGCCTATGGTGACGAAGACAACGAACTCACGACTATTCGTGTGGTTTCGCCTTACCTGTTCTTGCAATCTGACTTGTTAAAAGATGAAGGGGTGTTGGAGAAGGATGTTAATACTACGTTGGAGTGGTTGGAAAAAGATCCCGAGCGTAAAATAGAAGTGATTACTAACTCTGTGCTGAGCAGTGATAACTTTTTCACTCAAGCTGTGATTGACATGCATACCGTACCGTCGATGCTGATGAGTAAAGAGATGACCGAAACTTGGTTAGAGTCAGACTTAGATTTACATGAGCATAACCCAGAGTTTATAGCATCAGCAGAGTGGCAAGCCTTAGTTAATCACCCTCGAATTTTCTTTTATCAATTGGGCAAGCCCGATGCGGTGTCGCTAGGTGGCGAGACCTATTACGGTAAACTGCACGCTAAGTTTATTGTGGTTGATGAGTTTGCATTTGTCGGGACGACCAATCTCGATTTTCGCTCCTTACTTTACAACAACGAAGTGGGCTTCTTCTTTCAGGGCGAAAGTTTGGTAGAGCGTTTAAACCAAGAGTTTGAGCTACTTAAGTCGCAGTCTTCTCGTTGGGGTAGTAGCGAATGGCTTGAAATGCGCCAAAAACTACGAGACCAAGGTGGAATGAAGGGGAGCACCACTAAAAGCCAGCGCGGTATTTATAAAATCTTGGATAAAACCGGGCTCAAGTATCAGTTTTAATAACGTTAAAAACGGCCTCCAGGGCCGTTTTTTTATGTTTGATGATACTTGTTTATGGTTGCTTGCTAAGAATAAAGCGGACGTCGCTGCTTACCACAAAGCCATTACGTAAGTAGTTTTTGCCTAGAATCATGCTATAGCTAAAGTTCTCACGGTTTTGTAGGTTAACTCGCACCGTGTCTGTTACCTCTCCTAGCTTAACCTCCATCATTACTACCGGGCGAGAGTTAGCTTTTTCGCCCACTCGAGCTTTAATGGTCATTTCATCAACCACTTCTCGGGTGAACTCTTGTTCTAAACCGTCGTTATTGCGGTAAGTGAATGTCACCATCGCTTTTCCGTCTTTATCAAAGCGTTTTACTTGCTCGGCATGCATCGAACTTACATCGGCACCGGTGTCCAGTTTCACCGGAATCGATAGGCCTTCTACCTCGGCTTGTTCTACGTAACCGGCACGAATAACTGCTCTTTTATCAAAAATATTGTTGGTACGAGTATTTACCCATATAGGGCCATCAGCAAAACTCTCGCCGATCAACAGTTCTTCTTGCTCGTCTTTATTGGCTAACTCTAGTGCTATGTCAGTTTGGTAGTTTTTACCTGCGAGCGTGATCTTAGGTGTAATCACCGGGCGAGTGACCTCACCCACAACAATGTTCCGGTCAATTGGCTGCTCAAATACATAGACTTTGTTATGCATATCACTGGCGGAGAAAGCTGCTATTGAGTTATTTTGCTCGCTTCTTTCTAGTGTTTTTAAGCTTTTCACTCTCATTAAAGAAGTACTTACCGCAAAAGAGGGTTCGGCTTTAAAGGTGACATCATCAATGGTGACTTGCTCTTCAGGGCTCATCATTAATGGTGGCTTGTTTGCAAAGTCCATGGCCGATTTTAGCGCTTTGTCAGCTAAAAACTCCGCGCTCAAGTCAATAAGAAAGTGCTGATTTAGTGCTTCTGTACCAAGGCGTAGTTGGCTGGAACGCTTTGAGCGATCGCGTAGCAATAACTCTATGTGTTTTACTTCTTGGCCAATGCTAATAGGCAGGTTTACCATTGGATGGTGTTTATCGCCAATCTTCAACATTTTAAGCAGCGGTAGCGTATAAGCTTTGGATTTGTTGTTTTTGCCAACTGCCTCAAAGCTAACCTGCTGTTGGTCTTTATCTACCTTTATATTCGCTGCGTTTAAGCTGGTACGTCGATTTGCCAGAGACACACTTATTGCTAAAGGAAGGTCGTCTAAATACGCGGTTTCTTTGTTACTGATGATCTTTGCTTCGGGCTCTTGCTGTAAGTAGTCATAACTGGAGTCCACCCAAGCTTGCTCTCGCAAAAAGGTTTTGCCAATTAAGATGGGGTAGGAGAAGGCGCTGCGGTCGGTAAGATTTACCGCTGTGTTTACGGTAATATCGCCAGAAGATAAGGCAAGCTCAACTACTGGGCGGTAGAGTATGCCGTGGTCTCCGCGCCCTTGAATACCACTGAGCCTAGCAAGTGGTCGCTCTAAAGTAATTGCTTCACCAGTATGCGGGTGAATTAAATCAAACTTTACTGTGGCATTGATATTGCGCTCGGGCGTATCAAAGCTGTCTAACCACCACTCGCTATTTGGGTCGCCAAAACTTTCAGCAATGCTTTTAAGCAAGGCTTCGCCCTGTAAGTCGGCAAACTTGGGGTTGCTGCTGCGAATAGTTATGTTGAGTGCGTGAATGGAAGTGGTATCGGCGCCAGTGTCAATTTTAGCCGGAACTCCCACCCCCTTGAGCGAGTCAACATTAGCATAGTAAATAAACTCTATTCGACCCATGACCAGTTTGTCGTCAAGGTGGTAATGCGGTCCATTATTGTAGAAAGGACTTTGTTCTAGAGAGGTGGCTAAGCTGTAAGATTGCGTGGCGACTAAGCACAGCAAAGAGATGAGAGTTCTGGAAATAAATTTCATCATTGGCCTTTCTTTCAATAAAGATATATTTGTTATAGCACTTAATGCCTTTAATCATAGCGCCATGTAGCGAATAAAGTGAGTTTTTTTAATAAGTTGCCGTATTTAGATAGCAAACTATTTGGTTGCTTCAGTATCATCAAAAGTAGAGTGCGTGCGGCTAAGATTAGTCACTAAGATCGATGTACAGGTCGCCTTTATTTCTCGGCTTATTGTTGTTTGGAACCTTAGATTGATTGAGCTTATCTCGTGCTTGGTTTAAACGCGAGTCAAAAAAGCTGGCTTGTTGGGCAAGTTGGTCTAGCGGTTTTGGCTTAGCGTTTATCATGGCTTTTTGTGCATGATTGATGGCCTGTTGGCTATTGCTGGCATCGATACCCATTACCGATACCCCGATTTGGCTATGCATTGCTCCCATATTGCCTTGCTCATTAGGCTCGAGTAGTTGATTAATGGCTTGCTCTAAACGCTGTTGAATAGCTTGTAGTCTTTTTGGGGCAGATAAGAAACCAGAGATTGCCCCCTTGTTTAGCCATACTATTGATATAGTTTGATTAAGCTTTTTCAAGTTCCCCAACAGTTGCTGCTTTAATCGTTGCGCTGCTGTTTCATCTTGGCTTTCTAGTTTTAAGGCAAATACGATAAGAGTTTCTTGCTTGGCTAAGTTTTTTTGAGCCAAGGCCAGTTGCTGGGCAAACTTGGCTTCGCTATTCCAAACTCGCTGTGCTGACATCGGTTCTGATTCCGTAATCAGCTGATAAAGAGTAAAGCGCCGTTTAGGAGCATTGGTATGGATGCTTGTTGAGTTTGCTTCTAGCGGCACCAGTTGGCCAGCAAGGCTTTTAATTTGGCGTTTTATTTTGCTGCGGGTGCTACTTTCATTACTATCAGCAAGAGTGATTTTACTGGCAAGTAAGCAATAACTGGGTTGCTGCAGCGCTATACTGGCAGCTTGATTAAGCCAAATAATGGTGTCGTTTTGATTACAGATGATGGCTGGCGTGTATTCAGAGACTAGGTGTTCTTGAATGAGTTGTTGCTCATCGCTTTTATCCAGTAAAGGCAAAATAAACTCAATAGAGCCGTTTACTTGATTGACCAGCTCGCGCCAAATCATGACCTGGCCAACGTAGCGTTTTCGTTTGATATTAAAAATGAGATTGAGCTCTAGGGTATGCTCTTGGTGTTGCGTATCAAAAATAGCGCGTTGTAAATAGCGTACTTGCTCAGCTTCTAAGCGGTTCACCAGCTGTTTTAAGCTTAGTTGCGCTTCGTTGGGGTAGGCCAAAGCATCTATCAATTGCTTATCACAGTGCACTTGGCTGCTATTACGTGACCAGTGCCAAGCCAATGGAAAGCCCCGCAATGTTTCTATCAGATCTTTTTCAGCCATAGCGATACCTTAGAATTTTAATCAGGCTAATTATTGATCTTATTTCTAGTTGAATAGCTCAATATTAATCTATCTAATTAGATACTAGGTGATAGATTTGTAAACACAAATAAATGCTGCGATTAGAGGATACTTACATCACTTGGTTTTGCGGGCTAAGCATTGTTTAACTCGCTTATATGAAGCAATAGTATGATTACCTTAACTGTTTTAATGCCTGTTGATTGCACCTTAGATTGGCTGATTGGTATAGTGCCGCTAATCAATAGTGATAGGTGGTTATGATTGCCACCCAAAGTAGCAGTGTTGAGTTTGTCGCGAACAAGCTCAATAGGGAAAAGTCATGGACGCTGAAAACATAGATTTCTTGGTTCACCAAATGCTCGCTGAAGGCGGTTCATTTGATGAAGCATTCTTGGTGGGTTTTTTAACCGAGCATAATGGAGAACCCCCTTCTCAGCTGCTTATCGAGCAGGCTCAAGCCAGTGCTCAAAAACAGCTGACTAAAACTTATCAGCAGCAGCATGCTATTGCTCAACTACCGAACGGTTTTGCTAATTCATTAAATGATTGGTTTGTGCAGTTAGAGCAATCAACAGAGGCAAGAATCGAGCGGCTTACTCAAGAAAAACAGCAAGGCTGGGAAGAAGGCCGCGAGGCCCTTATTGTTGCGCACCGCCAGCAACTTGATGAAGCCGCAAAGCTACAAACAAGTGCCGAGCAAGAATGCCAAGAGCTACGAGCAAAATTAGAGCAAGCGGCAGCCAAAACTAGCGAGCTTTTTGGTGAGCTAGATAAATCTAAACAACAAAGTGAAGAGCAGGTTCAGCAGCTTAAAGACGCACAGCGAGCCCTACATGATAGCGAACAAAGCACTCAAAGCTACCAGGAGCAGTATCAACAGCTTGAGCAACAAGTTCAAAGCCTTCAAGCTGAGCTACAAGCAGCAGAAAATGACCAGCAAACCTTACAGACCTTGCAGGTAGCAAAGCTAGAACTTGAGCAGCAGCTACAAGAGAATCAACAAGAGCTAGAGGCTTACCAGCAAAATGGTAAAGAAGCCCAGCAACAGCAAACTGAAGTGGAACAGGCTTTGCGCAAGCAATTGGGAGAAATGAGTGAAGCTCTAGACAAAGAGTTAGCGCTAACCAAACAGCTTACCGAAGAACACTGTGATGTCAGTGAACGAATGACTAGCTTGGTGAAAACTAAGCAAGGCTTAGAGGCGACCAATCAAGAGCTACAAACAAGGCTTGAGCAACAACAGAAACAGTTGCAAGAGCAGGATACGCAAAGCCAAACATTACAGCAGCAAAGTGACGAGCAGCGTAAAGAGCAGCAGCAACTAACTGAACAAGTCGAGCAACTAAGCCAAGAGTTAGCCGCAGCTAAGAAGGCCCATTCTGAGCTACAAGAACAAGCTGCTGATGGCAGTGAATTAGCAGCCGCAGCGGAACGTGAAGAAGAGCTTTCTCAAAAGCTGATAGCATTAGAGCAGCGTTGTTTAGAAGATGCCCAAACAATTCAACAGTTAACTCAGCAACAACAGATTGTGAACCAAGAGCTAGAAGAGTTGCGTGGTGATAAACAGGCTTTAGATACTGTGAGTCGAAGCGCAGAAGCTCAGCTAGAGCAAGTACTTCCAGAACTAGAGAAAACGCAGCAACAAGAACAGGAGCTGCGTGAGCGAGTAGAAAAAGTAGAATCTAAATACCTAGAAGCTACTTCCGAGTTAGATCAAATTCGTAAGCAACTTGCAGCAGCTAACTCTCAGCTTGAGTTAAGCAATAGCATGGCAGATACCGATAGCCGCTTATTAGATAAGGAGCATCAACTTAAAGAGCTGAAGCAGCAATTGGTAACGCTCGAATCTAACTACCGAAAAGAGCAACAAGGGCACTCGTTAACTAAGCAAGCCTTGAGCCAGCTAGATGAGCAAATCCTTGATGCTCAAATTGACAGCGGCAACCTGCAGGGGCAACTAAACGAGCTGGAAGACAAGCTAAAAGCCGGTGAGTTAGCTAATCGTCAGTTACAACGAGAAATTGCTGAAGCACACCAAGATATTAGTCAACTTAGCCAAGTGAACGTAACACTCAATGACAAGTTGGAGTTAGCTTTAAAAGCCAAGGCTAAATCTCCCGCTTAGTTTTTATAATTGTTACGCGAGTGTTTCTTGGTGGGTATATATATATGCCAATTGTTAATGCAAAAATATTATTTTGACTATGAATGAAGTAATCATTAGCGAAGTGCCTAATGATTTAACGCGTATTGAGTTTAAACAATTTTGTAATCAGAGCTTGGCTGACTGTGCGAGTTTGTTACTTGATGAGTCTATTTCTTATGGAAGTATTAAAAGAAATAAATTCGGGCAGCCTTTTATTGATAAAGAAATAAACGAAAAGGCTTATTTAAGTTTAAGTCATAGTGGTGAGTATGTTGCTGCTATGGCTTGCCTTGTGCCTTGTGGAATAGATATTGAAAGAATTAAACCTCGGCCATATGCTGAAATGTGGCTCGAAATACGCCATTCTATAGAACCTATTGAGCCGACAAGTTTAGCTGAGTTTTACCAATGGTGGACAAGAAAAGAAGCAGCTTGGAAGGTGTTCTCCTGTCAAACACCATCCGATATGAAGTCTTTACCGGTGGTTTGCTGTAAACAGAGAGTATATAAGGGACTTATGTTGAAAAACTCAATAGCTCCAATAGGTTATGCTTTAACCATCGCTCACGTCTAAGGTTTTCATCCAAACTTAGTGCTTTTTTATGGCTTAAACGATACAATTAATCGAAATAATTAGACTGGTTATAATTGAAGTAAAAGTTGTAAATATTAAGTCACATGGAGTGACTTAACGTTGTCGTTAATTTTATTTTTTAAGTTGTAGTATGGACGCTGTTTTTAAAATTGAAAATTGGACTAGTTGGAATTCCACTATTAACGATGGTGTAGCAGCTACCCCCCAGTTACCTGAAATCCCCCCTATGCAAAGAAGACGCTTTAGTTTTTTAAGTAAAATGGCATTGAGGGTTATTTTAGACATACTTCCAAATCCCCGAGCGATTCGAAGCGTTTTTTCTTCTCGCCATGGTGAGCTTCACCGCACTTTAGATTTACTATTAGAGCTAACTCAAGGCTCACCCCTGTCCCCCGCTAAATTTAGTCAGTCTGTTTATAATACTTCAAGCGGGTTGTATTCGATCAACCAGAAGAATACTGCGCCATCGACGGTAGTCACTAGTGGACGAAATTCTCTAGCAATGGCTTTTGTTGAAGCTATTAGTCAATCAATTTGCTACCAAGAAAAGGTTTTGTTGGTTTATGTCGATGAGCCTTTACCCGAAATTTATAAAGCGTACGCTGACGAGCAAGAAGAGCTTGCGGCGTTTGCTTGTATCCTCTCCGCTGCTGAATTTGGCTGGCATGCTAAGTTAATTGCGGATGACAATAGCTCGTTAAAATCACCTAGGCATTTAGCTAGTCAGCTTATAGCTGCACTATCTAAATCAGAAGATTACTTTGAGTTAGAGTTAGAAGCTCAAAAGTGGATTTGGGATTTGAAGGATGAGTAAGCAAGTGGGGTATTATTGGCGTTTAGTAATGACTGCTTTTTCATTCTTCAGCTTTGGTGCTTTGGGCGTTTTATTCTCTATTACCTTATTTCCGCTGTTGTACATCTTGCCTTCAAAAGATAAAACAGCTCGTAATCAACTCGTCGTGCATTTCATTTTTAAGTCATTTGTAAAAATGATGCAACTTTTGGGAGTACTTAGTGTTTCGGTTTCAAACAGAGAGAAGCTAAAGCACTCTGCTGGGAAGCTGGTGATTGCTAATCACCCATCGCTTATCGACGTAGTGTTGTTAATTGCCCATTTACCAGAGACTAGTTGTATTGTTAAGCAAAGCTTGTGGAGAAATCCATGTATGTCGATGATTATCTCTGCAGCGGGCTACATTAAAAATGGAGCCGAGCCCGAACTAGTTTTAAGTGCTTGTCAACGTAGCTTCGCCAAGGGGGCAAGTCTTATTATTTTTCCCGAAGGGACTCGAACTACCCCAGGTGAAGACCTAAATATGCAACGAGGTGCGGCAAATATAGCGTTGCGCTGTGCCGTTGATTTCTTACCTGTGACGATTCGTGTGTCACCTACTACTTTAACTAAGTCAGAGCCTTGGTACTCAATACCGGCACAAAAACCGCATTTCTCGTTGGATATAGGGGATACGATTTTCGCCCAAGATGTTTGTGAAGACGAAAACAGTGATTCACGGAAAGCAAGAGCGTTAACTAGATATTTACAGCAACACTTTTACAAGGAACTTAACTGCCAATGAATTTATTAGAGCAGGAACTTAAACAACTTATTATTGAAGCACTAGAACTAGAAGATGTTGAGATCTCTGATATTGAAACCGATGAACCTCTATTTGTAGAGGGTTTAGGCTTAGATTCAATAGATGCATTAGAACTTGGACTAGCGATAAAGAAAAAGTACCAAATTAAATTGGATGCCAACTCTGAAGATACAAAAAGACACTTTTCCAGTGTAAAGGCTCTGGCTGAGTTTATTGAACAAGAAAAAAAAGCGGCGTAAGTTACTATGAATAGAGAACAAATTTATCAAGCGCTACAAGACATCTTGACCAGCGAGTTTGAGGTAGCTGAGGAAGATATTTCTTTGGAAGCTAACCTTTATCAAGATTTAGATTTGGATAGTATTGATGCAGTCGACTTAGTTGTGAAACTGCAGCAACTAACTGGTAAGAAAATACAACCGAATGAGTTTAAGTCTGCTAGAACAGTGGCTGATGTCATTGACGCTTTAGAGCAGTTAGTTAGTAATGCTGCTTAAAAACTGATGGTAAGTCGCATTGTTAGAGCCTTGGTTATTATCGCATTAGCGGTTTACCCTCTGATTGTTTATTTTGGCTTAAGCTTATACTCCTTCCAAATGATTGGCGGGTTGTTGCTCGGTGCTTTTTGTTTAAGGCTACTGCTGACATGGCGGTCTAAAGGAGTGTTTCAACAACAAAAGGTGTTAGCTATGGTGGGTATCGTTCTCATAGCTGTTGCGCTTTTATCAAAAGAGCAAACTTGGTTTAAGCTATACCCTTTACTGGTTAATTTAGTTTTGTTGGCAGTGTTTGCTGTTAGTCTTCGCAGTGAGCAGCCAATGATTGAAAAGTTTGCCCGACTTGGAAGAAAAAACATTCCAGCTGCGGCTAGGCCTTATTTCATGAAACTCACCAAACTTTGGATGGCATTTTTTATGTTAAATGCCACGGTGAGTGCTTGGACTATTTTCATGGGCAGTATCGAGGCATGGACTTTATACAACGGATTCATTAGTTACGTTTTGATGGGCTGTTTGTTAACTGGAGAGTGGCTTTATAGAAAGCTTTCGAAACTAGAACAATACAATGAATAAGATTAGCCTCCCACCTCTTTCTATCACTTACACCACCGCAATCCGCGATACTGAACTCTCGAATCAGGATTGGTGGGAACAGGTTTACGGTAAGTATAAACAAATAGAAGCCTTTCCTTATCAACATTGGTTATTGTTTGCTGATGACAGCTTTGATTTTTCTTGTTGCTTTTTTGCCTTATTACTGGCCGGTAAAACACCAGTACTACCGCCAAATCTTCAAGTTGAAACTCTTAAGCATTTCGCGCAAAAGCTCGATGCGGTATGTGCAGACAGAAATGTAGGCCAGCATGAACCAGATGTGTATACCGACTATAAAAGCCTATCTGAAACAAAAGATTATAAAGATATCTATAGAGATGTAGGCTCTGAACAAGAGGTATTTTTGTATACCTCGGGAAGTACTGGCGAACCCAAACGAGTGGTAAAAAAATGGCGACAATTGCAAGCTGAGGTCGAAACACTGGAAAGCTGCTTTGGCGAAGACGTAGATAAAACCACCATTTGTGGCAGCGTTTCCCATCAACATATTTACGGCTTACTATTTACTGTTCTCTGGCCTTTGCTTTCACAACGAGTATGGCAAGTCCGCCCGATTAAATATATCGAAGACTACCGTTTTGCAGTAAAAGAAAGCATTAGCTTTGTATCAAGCCCTTCTTTTTTAGAACACTTAAGTCGTCAAATAGCGCCATTAGAAAACCGCCCGAAATACTGTTTCAGTTCCGGTGGTGCTCTAAAAGATGAGACGGTTAAGTTGCTTGCTCAACAATGGCAGCTAGCGCCCACCGAAGTTTTTGGTTCCAGTGAAACAGGGGGGGTAGCCTATAGAAATCAGCTCATTCAACAACACTGGTCGGTATTTCAGTGTATTAAATGGCGAATATCTGCAAACAATGCTTTGCAAATTAGATCTCCATACTTAGTTGATCTAGAACGATGGTATGAGATGGATGATGCGGTTGAAGAAAGTGGCGATGGGTTTAAGCTCTTAGGGCGCTTAGACCGAATTGTTAAAATTGCTGAAAAGCGTGTTTGTTTGGATCAGATGTCTCGACTCTTGGAAAAACACCAATGGGTAAGAGAGTGTGATTTACTAACACTATCTTCTTCTCGCGATTGTATTGCAGCTGTTGTTGTTCTAAACAACTGTGGTTTAAAGCAATTAAAGGCGAGCAGACACGCGGTGAACAAAACACTACGTATGTATTTAGCTGATTATTTTGAGACGGTGACACTGCCTAGAAAGTGGCGTTATATAGACAGTTTGATGGTTAATTCACAAGGTAAGCGTCAACTAGCAAAAATGAGGTCGTTGTTTACATGAAGGACTTTGGTAGGCCGGGTGTTGAACTTGTTCAGCAAACCAATGGCACTTTTACCTTAAGCTTGAATATTGCTTCTGAGCTACCTTGTTTACAAGGTCATTTCCCCAATCTGCCTGTTGTTCCTGGCGTGGCTCAACTTCACTGGGCTGTTGAGTTCGCTGCAAGTTACTTGGGTGTTAGTAATGAAGTTTCTGCCTTAGAAGTGCTGAAATATCAACATGTAATGCAACCAGAACGCAGCATTCAACTGTCTCTTCGTTTTGATGAAAAGAAAAGTAAACTTTACTTTAACTACTTTGATGAAGACAACAAGTATAGCAGTGGAAGAGTAGTTCTAGGGGCTGTTGATGTTTAAGCCCTGTGTGGTTATCCCAAACTACAACCACACCAATGCAATTGCGGAAACAATCGCTAGTATCTCTTTGCCTATTGTTTTAGTTGATGATTATAGCGATGCAAGCGTTGCAGATTACTTATCTCAATTAGCTAATCAATATGAACATGTTCAATTGTTTAGGCATGAGCAGAACCAAGGTAAAGGTGGAGCGGTTATGACTGGCTTGCGTCAAGCTGCTGGGCTGGGTTACAGCCATGCTTTACAAATAGATGCCGATGGCCAGCATAACTTGGCAGACATAAATCGATTTTTAGACTTAGCTAAGTCAAGCCCGTTTGCGTTGGTTACGGGAGTGCCTGAGTATGATGCCTCTGTGCCTAAAGCACGTTACTACGCCAGATATATCACTCATGTATGGGTATGGATAGAAACTTTAAGCCTAGAGCTGCAAGACAGTATGTGTGGCTTTAGAGTTTATCCTCTTGATTCAACAGTTAAGCTACTTAACTCGGTAAATCTAGGCAAACGCATGGATTTTGATATTGAAGTTCTTGTGAGACATTACTGGCAAGCAACACCAATTATTCAAGTGCCAACTAAAGTGATTTACCCTGAACAAGGGCTTAGTCATTTTAAGGCTTGGGAAGACAACTGGCTGATTAGTAAGATGCATACCAAGTTGTTTTTTGGCATGTTATTTCGTTTACCTAGGCTTATTTGGCGTAAACGCAAACAAGCTCACTGGTCCTCTATGGCAGAAAGGGGCAGTTTATGGGGGCTAAAGCTAACGCTTAAAGGTTATCGGTTGGGTGGACGTTATCTCGCTAAATTATTGTTGTATCCAGCCATTGCATATTTTTTTGTGAGTGGCAGGGCGACTCGTAATGCTTCACAAGCATTTCTGCAAAAAGCGGCTAAGCATCAAGATAGTGCGATGAGCGATAAAGTTACTTGGGTAAATAGCTTTGCTCACTTTTTAAGTTTTGGTAATGCCTCTTTAAATCGTTTAGACGCTTGGGCGCAAAAAGCCTCGCGAGCTGAAGTCGATTTCCCAAATAAAGATATCTTGGTAGACCTATTACAAAGCCGGCAGGGCGCGGTATTACTAACTTCTCATTTAGGTCACATAGAAATGTGCAGAGCCCTAGCTGAGACTGAATATCGAACTCGAATTAATGTTGTGGTGCTTACAGAGAATGCTAATAAATTTAACAAGGTTCTTTCAGAGCTTAATCCAGATTCTCAACTGAATTTAATTCATATTTCAGAGTTCACACCAGACCTTGGTATCCGCTTAGCTGAATATGTGGAGAATGGTGAACTAGTAGCCATCGCTGCAGATAGAACCCCGGCAGATAGTTACGGCAGAGTGAATTACCATTCGTTTCTAGGTGAGCTGGCACCTTTCCCGCAGGGACCCTTTATTATTGCTGCCCTGTTGTGCTGCCCAGTATTTAGTTTGTTTTGCATGCAACAGCAAAGTGGTCGCTACCATATGTATTTTGACAAAGTGAGTGATAATTTGGGGGCAAACAGGAAAGAACGCAAGCAGCGAATAGAGCAAGCTAGTGAGCTTTATGCGAGTCGCTTAGAAACACTTGCCGCACGTTACCCCCTTCAATGGTTTAATTTTTTTGATTTTTGGTGTCCAGATTCCAAGGACACAGTGACTAAAGGACAAATTCGATGACTCAGGCTGATATCGCGTCGTCGCAGCAACATGCTGAACAAGTAGTAAACTCTGATGCCAAAGTGGTGTTTGGGCAAGAATCCATCACTATAGAGCAAGTAGAGCTGTTGAGCAGAAGGCCGCAATTGGCTTGCTTAAACACTCGTCCTGACTATGTCGCAAAAGTAGAGCGGGGAGCTGATTTTTTAGACCGCCTACTTGAGGAAGATGGTGCAATATACGGCGTAACTACTGGTTATGGCGATAGTTGTACCGTTGTTGTTCCGCTGGATTTAGTAGAAGAGCTGCCACTGCATTTAACCCGTTTTCATGGCTGTGGAATGGGGAAAGAGTTAAAACCTAATGAGGCTAGAGCAGTGGTGGCTAGCCGTTTAAGTTCTCTTTCCTTAGCTAAGTCCGGTGTTAGCTATCCTTTGTTGCAGCAACTCGAATTGTTGATGAAACACGACATAATGCCTGTCATTCCCTCGGAAGGTTCTGTGGGAGCCTCTGGCGATCTTACTCCTCTATCTTATGTCGCCGCTGTCTTGATGGGAGAGCGAGAGGTTTATTATAAGGGGCAGCGCCGAGCAAGCTATGAAGTATTTGCCGAGCTGGGTATAGAAGCGATTCGCTTAAGGCCGAAAGAAGGCTTAGCCATTATGAATGGTACTGCGGTGATGACGGGACTTGCCTGTTTGGCTTATCGTCGGGCGGAGTACCTTACCCAAGTTTCTAGTCGAATAACCGCGCTGGCATCGCTAGCATTAAAAGGCAATTCTAACCACTTTGATGAGCTACTGTTTGCGGTTAAACCTCACCCGGGCCAAAACCAAGTGGCTGAATGGATCCGCAATGATTTAAATCATCATGAACATCCTAGAAACTCAGAGCGACTGCAAGACCGCTACTCCATACGTTGTGCTCCACACATTATTGGTGTGCTAAGGGATGCCCTGCCTTTTATGCGCCAGTTTATAGAAACTGAGCTAAACAGTGCCAATGACAACCCGATTATTGATGGCGATGGTGAACATGTATTACATGGTGGCCACTTTTATGGTGGGCACATAGCTTTTGCCATGGACAGCATGAAGAATGCTGTCGCTAACTTGGCGGATCTAGCTGACCGCCAGCTTGCCTTGTTAATGGATGAGAAATTTAACAGTGGGCTACCAAGAAATTTAAGTGCTGCATCAAAAGAGCGGGCTTGTATCAATCATGGTTTTAAAGCGGTACAAATCGGCGCTTCTGCATGGACAGCTGAGGCACTCAAGCAAACCATGCCTGCCAGTGTTTTTTCACGTTCAACCGAGTGTCATAATCAAGATAAAGTCAGTATGGGAACCATTGCTGCAAGAGATTGCTTACGAGTACTCGAACTTACAGAGCAAGTTATTGCAGCCGGTTGGTTGGCGGTGCACCAAGCTGTCACTATCCGCATGCAACAAGGTGAGCTGGATCTGGAAAGTTTGAACGATGAAGTTCGTGCCAATTACCAGCAAGTAATGGAAGACTTCAATTTGGTAAAAGAAGATCGACCTTTAGAAACAGAACTTCGCAAGACTGTTGAGCAGTTACAGCAACGTAAGTGGGAGTTGTATTGCTAGTGGAAGCGTTAATCAACGCCCAAGTGGAAGTAACAGTGCCGTTTCATGATGCTGACCCCATGGGGGTGACTTGGCATGGGAATTACCTCAGGTACTTTGAGCAGGCACGTTGTGCCCTGTTGGACAAAATTGGTTATAGCTATCGTGAGATGGAAGCTTCAGGTTACGTTTGGCCTATTGTCGACACACGTCTTAAATATGTAAAAACCAGTACTTTTGAACAAGTATTGGTGGTAGAAGCGGGGCTTACAGAATTTGAGAATCGCTTAAAGATAGAGTACCGGATTGTAGATAAGCTCACCAATGCGGTATTGACTAAAGGGTACACCATTCAAGTTGCGGTCGATCTAAGCAATCAAGAAATGTGTTTTGTCTCGCCAGAAGCTTTGCTCTCTCGATTGGCTAGGTTGGGAATATGTTCGTAATGCTTCTTAGGTACAGTTATTTAACGCTGCTTGTAGTGTGTAGTTTTAGTATTTCATGCCTTCAGGCTAGTGAGAGAAACTGGTTACCTATTCATTCAGACTCTGAGTTTTTGCAACAAATATCACTGTCAGGTGGTGAGCAGTATCGCGCCAGTTACACCCAGCTAAGACAGCTAAAGATAATGAACAAGCCGCTAGAAAGTCATGGCGAGTTATTGCTCACTTTGCAAAATGGTGTACTTTGGCAACAGCACTTCCCAATCAAACAAACTCTAATTGTAACCCCAAAAAAAGTACAACAGCTTGATAATGAAGGTGAGCTGATAGAGCTCCCAGAAGCTGCTGAGAACATGCTCAGTGCTTGGGCTCCGATGATGCAACAAGTTATTCTTGGTCAATGGCAAGCCGTATCTAAGCAGTTTGAGGTGTTGCTACTAGAAGGCTCAAGCGCAAATAGTTGGCAGATTAAGTTGATGCCCAAAGACTCCAAAATACTGGGAGCTTTAATCGATATTGAATTACGTGGTTCTGCTTTTTTAAACAGTATCCAGATGCATCAAGCAAATGACGACCAGCTAACTATTCATTTAGTTAAATCGGAAGAGCGAGCGCTTTCCGAACAGGAGCTAAGTTGGCTAAATGAATAAACGGTTTTTGCTGATTTGGCTGGTTCTTATTGCTGTAAGTACTTTGGTTACTGTTCATCAAAGTGACGGGATTAGCGTAAATAGTGATATTAGGGCAATGCTGCCAGACTCTATGGCAGACCCACTTGGTCTAGTGGCTAGGCAGCAGCTAGAGACTAAGTTAGAAGGGCTTAACTTTATTGCTGTTGGGCATGAGAACAAAGTTACCGCGATACAAGCTGCCAAGGCATTCTCAAACAAGGTTGAGCAAACTGAAGCTTTTGACAAGGTTGTTTTACAACGACTAGACCAAGGAGCAAAGATCTCCAAAAGCTTATACCCGTATAGGTTTTCACGTCTTAGTCCGCAGCAGAAGCAAGCTTTGAGTGATGGTGATTATGCTGCCCTTATTGCAAAAGCGCAGAGCCAGTTGTGGTCTCCCGCAAGCTTGGTTACTTCTTCAACAATTATTGAAGATCCGTTTTTTCTATTCCTCGAACAATTAGATGGTTTTGCCAGTTTGTCCCTCTCTAATGATAATGGCTATTTACTTACTCAATCAGCAGGCAAATATTGGGTCTTGATAGAGCTATTGGTAAGCAAAAACGTCTTTTCACCTTCTCAACAAGGTAAGTTAATAAGTGCGATAGATAACAGCAGTAAAAGTCTTGAGAGGGAATTTGAAGGTGCCTCGTTGCTCAAAGCTGGTTTGTTGTTTCATGCGAATGCAGCAACTCAACAAGCAAGATTTGAAATGAGCACTATTGGCGGGTCGTCAATGCTTGTGATTTGCTTAATCATTCTTTTGTTTTTTCGTTCTATCAAGCCCTTAGCTCTTGCCTGTCTAAGTCTGTTAGGCGGCTTATTGTTGGCGTTAGCTATGGTAAGTCTGTTCTTTGAGCAGTTACATTTGCTTACCTTAGTATTTGGCGCCAGTTTAATAGGTATAGCCATTGATTATTCTTTTCACTTTTCTGCGGAGCATGCTGGTAAGCAAGTGTCTGCGCTAACAACCTTAAAGCGAATCTCACCTGCATTAGGCTTAAGTGCTTGTAGTAGTGTGCTTGCTTATTTATCGATGCTATTTGTCAACATGCAGGGTATTCAGCAGATGGCAGTGTTTTGCGCCGCAGGCTTGTTTGGTGCTGCTCTATCGCTATATTTGTTAGCACCTGTGATATGCGCGCAAATGCCAAAGGCTAGATGGTCCAGGAATGTTACACAGTTAAGCGTTAAAGCGTGGTTTTGGGTTGCATTGGTGGCTTTGATTGCTAGCGGGTTACTTCAGCTTAGATCCGAAAATGATCTCAGGCAGTTAAGAGGAAGCTTTCCTGAGGTAGAGCGTCAGCAAAAGCAGTTAATGGAGATGTATCAAAACGGTCAAGCGAACCAGTTTTTCTTGGTGAGAGGACAAAGTGCCGAACAGGTTTTACAAACAGAACAGCGGTTACTTGAGCGTTTAAGCGCTGTGATTGAACAAAAAGGTTTGGGTAAGGCGTGGGGCTTAAGTGAAATTATCCCAACAGTGGATGAGCAGCAGCTTAACTGGCAGTTGGTTCAGCAGTTTTATCAGCAGTTACCAAGTCTATTTGAACAAATGGGTTATAGCGAAGCGCTAGTGGAAAAAGCTCAAGGAAAGTTTGAGGCAAGTGACGCTATGGTTTTAACGCCTGAGCTATTTTTGGCGGCGCCTGTCAACCATGTTTTTAAAGATTTTTGGCTTAGCGATGGAAAACAGCAAGCATCAATAGTAAGCCTTTTTGATGTTCAAAATCTGAGTCAATTAGAAGCGCTGGCCCAAACTATTGAGGGGGTTGAGTTTGTCGACCCCGTGGCAGAAATTTCGCTCTCTTTAAATGTGTTAAGAAGCCAAGCTTCAACCCTTTTGCTGGTTGTGTTAGTGGTCATTAGTACGTTATTACTTATCCGTTTACCAAAGCTAAAAGCTTTGCGTTGTTTGGCAACTCCTACACTAGCTGTACTCTTTGCTTTATCAACTGTGGGCTGGTTAGGGCAGGGAGTCAGTCTATTTCATATTTTGGCCTTATTGTTGGTGTTTGGAGTGGGCTTGGATTATTCCTTATTTTATCAACTTAGTACTAAACCTAGTTATCGAATTGTTATGGCCACTAGCTTGGCGGCTTGTTCAACCTTACTGGCTTTTGGTTTACTGGCTTTAAGCACCACTCCCGCATTGTCGGGTTTTGGTGTGGTGGTATTGAGTGGTATCGCCTGTAGTTACTTACTTGCGCCTCTATTTGTCGAGTCTGCAAAGGAGTCAGAAAGATGATAAAAGTCGTTCAGCTAGGCTTGCTTGTATTTCTAACGGGATGCTCTATCACTGCGCCTCCCACAAGCAATATCTCTCGTGACTTGCTTACCCCAGCCGAACTTGGTGAATCAGTCGCAGTAGAACAACTTGTTAGCTTCGTTTTTAATGAAAAGAAGCAACAAATGTTAGTTCACATGGATATACAGCCATACGCTCTACAACTGTTGGCTTTTGACGGATTCTCTACACCTCTATTCAAGCTTAAATACGACGGAAGAAAGCTCGTAAAAGAGAACTACATTCCCTTAGTTGATGATGGAATGGCTAAAAGAATACTGGCAGATATGCAATTGGTTTACTGGCCGGTGCCTCGTTTAAACCAACAACTTGCTAGTGGAGGCTGGATGGTTGAGCAAACAATATGCCAGCAAGGTTTATCTTGTAGAAAGTTGTATCTAGATGATGATCTTGTCGCGGTAGTGCTTTATCAAAATGATAAGCAATGGCATAGCGATGTGAGTATTAATAACCTTACTGCAAACTATCAGATTGAAATTTCTACACTTAAGGTGCAGCACCATGAGTAAAGCGTATGGTTTACCTGCAATGGCAGTGATATGTGCATTGGGTAACAATAAACGGCAAGTTTGGGAGAATTGGTTATCTGGGAAAAAAGATACAAGCCAACTGCGTAGCGATTTAGTTCCGGGTGAACAAGTACTTGTTGGTGCGGTGCAAGCTGAATTGCCAGATTGTGATGTTCGTTTTCCGCAGCTTGCTAGTAGAAATAATCAGTTACTTGAAGCTGCCTTGCAGCAGATTGAGGATGAAGTAGAACAACTTATTGAGCAATATGGCCGCTCACGAATAGCGGTGGTATTGGGAACTAGCACCTCAGGCGTTGCCGAAGGCGAGCGCGCTTTATCTGAGCGATTAAATGGGCAATTTCCTGACTCCTTTCATTATGCCCAGCAAGAAATGGGTACACCGTCTCTCTATCTAAGCAAGAGGCTTGGTTTAACGGGGCCTGCTTATTGTATTTCAACTGCCTGTTCATCAAGTGCGAAGGTTTTTTCTTCAGCTAAAAACCTTTTAGCTAGTGGTATGACCGACGCGGTTATTTTGGGAGGAGTTGATAGCTTGTGCAAATTGACCTTGAATGGTTTTTTTGCCCTAGAGTCAGTGGCTAAGCATGATGCTCAACCTTTTGGTGAAGCTAGAGATGGAATCAACATTGGTGAAGGTGCAGCATTATTCATCATGACTAAAGCAGCTGCAAAGGTGAATTTATTGGGAGTAGGAGAGAGCTCAGATGCTCATCATATGTCGGCCCCTCAGCCCGAAGGTTTTGGAGCTGAAAGTGCCATGCTGGCGGTGTTGCAAGAGGCCGAGCTTGAGCCCGCTCAAATTGATTATATTAACTTGCACGGCACCGCGACTCCGTTGAATGACCGAATGGAGTCTTTAGCGGTAGAGCGAGTTTTTGGCAATGCTACATATTGTTCTTCGACTAAGCATCAAACTGGTCACACCTTGGGAGCTGCGGGCGCTATAGAAAACGCTTTATGCTGGCTGCTGTTAAATTCAACGTTTAATAGTAAATCGCAAATACCAGCAATGCATGCTGATTATGCTATAGACCCTCAGCTGCCTTCAATTAATTTGGTTTTTGAGCAAACCCTTACCGTAGAAAGCAAAAAAATAAGTACGACTCTAAGCCATTCGTTTGCGTTTGGTGGGAGCAATGCCGTGGTATGTCTAGGCCTTAAGGATATTGAAAATGAGTGAACCCTTACCAAGCATTGCTGAAGTATTACCTCACACAGCACCGATGATTCTTCTCGATAGAGTAGTAAGCTGGCAGGCTGATAAAATTTCTTGTGAAGTTGAGATCGGCGAAAATAGTCACCTTTTCAATGATTTGAAGCAAGCTGTTCCTAGCTATGTATCAATAGAATATATGGCTCAAGCTGTTGCAGCGTTGGCTGGATTAGAGGCTAAAGCTAAACAGCAAGAAGTTGAGGTTGGGTTTCTTATCGGTACTCGAAAATGTCAGCTTAAACGTAGTGAGTTTTTACTGGGTACAAAGCTGACAATATCAGCAGAAAGAATATACGCCGAAGAAGATGGATTAGCGGTCTGTGCATGCGAAGTTATTGACCAAGATGGCTCAATGTTGACCAGCGCACATTTGAATGTTTATCAACCAAAAAATGCGGTTGAGTTTGTTAAGGGAAGTTAATATGAGTGATAAACCGCGCGTATTGGTTACGGGAGCAAGCCGGGGTATAGGAAGGGCAATTGCAATTCGACTGGCTAAAGAGGGCTACCAAGTTGTTATCAACTATCGGAGCAACCATGAAGCCGCAAAGCAAGCCTTAAGCGCTGTTAGCGAGTTCTCGGCTACCAGCTACTTACTTCCTTTCGACATCAGCCAACGAGAGTTATCTAAACAATCTATCGATGAGGATATTGCGGAAAACGGCGCCTATTTTGGGGTAGTACTGAATGCGGGAATTGCTCGAGACAATGCGTTTCCAGCAATGACCGAACAAGAGTGGGATGGTGTTATACATACCAACTTAGATGGCTTGTATAACGTATTGCATCCATTGCTTATGCCGATGATTCAAACTCGAAAAGGTGGTCGAATCATTACTTTTTCGTCACTGTCTGGCGAAGTGGGTAATCGGGGGCAGGTTAATTATAGCGCTGCTAAAGCAGGCATTATTGGAGCTACTAAAGCCTTAGCCTTAGAAGTGGCCAAAAGAAAAATCACCGTAAACTGCGTGGCTCCAGGCTTAATTGATACCGACATGATGGCCGATTTGCCACTGGACGAGCTTAAGAAGCAAATCCCTCTGCGTCGCCTAGGTGATGTGGAAGAAGTCGCCGGTACTGTGGCGTTTCTTATGTCTAAAGATGCCGCTTACATTACTCGTCAGGTCATTTCAGTAAATGGAGGCATCGCGTGAGCCATCGAGTTGTTGTTACTGGAATGGGCGGCGTTACTGCTTTTGGTGAAAGTTGGGATGACATTCAGGAGAAGCTTAAGTTAGGCGAAAATGCAGTGCGTTATATGCCCGAGTGGGAGCGCTTCTCAGATATGCATACTAAGCTAGCTGCGCCTATTGACGACTATGAGTTACCCAAATACCCAAGAAAGAAAGTTAGAAGCATGGGGCGTGTTTCATTATTGGCAACAAGAGCGACAGAGTTAGCATTAACTCAGGCTGGCTTGCTAGATGATGAGAGGATTAAAGACGGGCGAATGGGCGTCTCTTATGGTTCGTCAATTGGCAGCACAGCACCGATTATGCATTTTGGCGATATGCTTAAAAATGGTAACTGCAAGGGAATATCTTCAACAACTTACATCCAAATGATGAGTCATACAGCTCCGGTAAACTTAGGGGTATTCTTTGAGCTAAAAGGTCGAGTTATTACTAGTTCGAGTGCTTGTACCTCAGGCAGTCAAGGAATTGGCTATGCCTACGAAGCCATTAAGTCAGGAGCCCAGCAACTTATGGTAGCTGGAGGAGCTGAAGAGTTATGCCCCTCAGAAGCAGTAGTGTTTGATACTCTTTTTGCAACTAGCACTCAAAATCAAAGCCCTAAAACCACTCCTCGCCCATTTGAAAAAAATCGCGACGGTTTAGTGATTGGCGAAGGTGCAGGAACACTAATTTTGGAGAACTTGGAACACGCTAAAGCACGTGGCGCCAAAATATATGCTGAGTTGGTGGGATTTGGTACTAATTCTGATGGGACTCATGTTACTCAACCTCAAAGCGCGACCATGAAGATTGCGATGGAGATGGCAATGCAAGATGCTGGAGTGAGTGGTGAGCAGATTGGGTATGTAAGCGCCCACGGTACAGCAACTGATAAAGGTGATATTGCAGAGAGTTATGCAACGCATCAGGCCTTAAATAAGCAGGTACCTATTAGTTCAATGAAAAGCTTTTTTGGACATACCTTAGGGGCTTGTGGAGCCCTTGAAGCGTGGTTTGCTATTGAAATGATGAACAATGGCTGGTTTGCCCCCACCGTTAATCTCAATACCGTTGATCCTGAGTGCGCCAGTTTGGATTACATTACTGGCTCAGGACGAAACATAAAGACCGACTTTGTTATGAGTAATAACTTTGCTTTCGGCGGAATAAACACCTCTCTCATATTCAAACGCTGGATGTGTTAAGAAAACATTAGGAAGTAGTACGTGGATTTTTATACAAAAGATAAGTTAAAAGCAGTGGATGCTATTGAGCAGGCGCAGCGTTTGGCTTTTGCTCCTGTCGCCTTTCACACTGCACGAAGCCTGCGAGATTTGGGAATTCTTAGTGCACTGGATGATGCTGGGGATAAAGGCTTAAATGCAGAAGATATTACTCAACTATCAGGTGTGAGTACTTACGGCGTTAAGGTTTTACTTGATATGGGCTTAAGTGCGGGACTGGTGACCTGGAGCGCAGATAAGCAAGTTTATGCTCTAACTAAAATGGGCTACTTTGTCGAGCATGACGGTATGACTAGGGCAAACATGGATTTCACTGCTGATGTTTGTTATGCCGGCTTACAACACCTTACTGAAGCCATTAGCGAAGGTACCCCCGCGGGATTAAAAGAACTTGGCGAATGGGACACTATATACGAAGGCCTATCGACCTTGCCGGAGCCTGCAAAGCAGAGCTGGTTCAACTTTGATCACTTTTATTCCGATAAAGCATTCCCTAAGTTGCTTGAAATCGTGTTTGCGAATCAACCTACAAAGATAGTAGATATCGGTGGAAATACCGGTAAGTGGGCGATTAAGTGTTGTGATTACAATGCCGATGTCTCTATGACTATTGTTGATTTACCTCAGCAATTGGCAATGGCAAAAGTAAATGCAGCTGAACACGGCTTTGCTGACCGCATAGAAGGTGTGGCGTGCAATATGCTGGATCCTAGCTGTGAATTACCTAAGCATGCAGATGTTTATTGGATGAGCCAGTTCTTAGATTGCTTCTCACCAAAGGAAATTGTGTCTATTTTGAGCCGGGTTAAATCGGCGATGAGTACCTCTAGCAGTATCTATATCTTGGAATTATTTCCCGATAGGCAAAGCCATGAGGCCGGTGCTCATAGTTTAAATGCAACTTCTCTTTATTTTACTTGTTTAGCCAATGGCAACAGTCGCTTCTATAGAGCACAAGATTTTGTTGAGTGTATTCACGAAGCAGGTTTAGAGATAGCCGAGCAGATAGACAATATTGGCTGGGGACACAGCTTAATCAAGTGCCAGTTACCAACAGAGTAACCCTAAATGATCTATAACAAGGACGAAAAATGATACGCGCAATTAGTATGTTATCTATAGTGGCAACCCTATTACTCACCCCTCTAGCTGTCATGGCTGAATCTAACGAAAAGGCTGTTGCGCCTAAGCCTTTATTGAATCAGTCTATTCCAGATAACCTGACACAAGAAGAAGTAAAATCACTTATGGTAAAGGCTGGCCTAAAACGTAATTGGGTCATTAAAGAAGAGCAAGCAGATCTAATGTTTGCAGAGATTTATGTGCGCTCGCACTACGTTGCAGTAGATATTAAGTTGCACGATGGCCAGTATGACATTTTATATCGTGATAGTGACAACATGAAATACAACCCAGCCTCTGGATATATTCATCGCAAATATAAGGGGTGGGTAAAAAACCTTAGCGGTGATATTCAAACAGAGCTAGGTAAAGCCTCTATTCAAAAATAAGCCTTAGTGGGGTTGAGGAATATGTCGACCCCCTAAGCTCTTCCCACAAGAGAATCATGGATGACACAACTCTATTTTCGCGCAGTACTACTGTTAATCTTTAGTATGAAAGTGACAGCTAATGACACAAATTTCATGAGTGTTAATGTTGGCTATGGGCCTCAACCAAGTGCAGAAGTTAGTCAGCGCAACTACACGGTCGGGCTAGACTACGAGTTCTATCGTTATAAGCGTAGTGAAAAGCAATGGTTAAGCCTAGGTGTTGGATACAGCTATGTGGGGACAGACTATGAACATAATCGCTCTTTACACGCAGTCTCTTTATATCCTCAGTTAACCTTATTGGCGACCCCTTATGGTGAGTGGCAACCTTGGTTTTTTGTTAGGGCGCTAGCACCTACCTATCTTAGTGAGAAGAATTTAGGGACTCGAACCCAAGCTAAGCATTTTGCATTTCAAGCTCAGGTTGGTTTAGGGCTAATTCATCAGCCTAGTAAATGGAACTTGGCTTTGTCTTACAAGCACTTCTCCAATGCTAATCTTTATCAACCTAACGATGGAATTGATATCCCCTTAGTTTTCAATTTTGGAAAGAGGTTCTAACGGGATGTTTACATCCGATATCTCATCAAAGTAACTCAATAATAGCGGTCTGTTTGAAGCCGATTCCGGTGTAAATGTTCTAGCGTGGTTGCAGCCTTCTAATAGCTCGAATGACTTTTCTACTTTACTACCTTGATACATTTTTTCACTAAACTGCCAGGGAATTAACGCGTCGCTTTCGCAATGCACAAATAGAATCTGTGTATCACTTAATAGATGAAGTCTTGGTAATGGGTCGTGAGAGGTATCAATAACTAATGGTATTAACCAAGAGCCAAGAAACCCTAAACTGTTCTGATCTACCACGTGCTTGGCCACCTCAGGAAAGCTGTGGAAAGATGAGTCAACAACTACGAGGTCAAACAACTCGCGTTGTTGAGAGTCCAATAAACCGTCAAGCATTACTGCTCCCCCCAGAGAAGTGCCTATTGAGATAAGTTGATAATTTTGAATCGCTGAAAACTGTTGTTCTACAAAGCGGAATATAGTTTTCGCGTCTGACCTTAGGTTATCGAAGTTGGGTACTCCGCTTGAGTTGCCGTAGCCAGAGTAATCAAACAGTAGCAAGTCGTAGTTTTGTTCGGTTACCCAAAGGTACTTTTCTACTGTTTCGCTAAGGTTGCCAGAGTTCCCGTGAAAGTGAACAACAATGCCTTGGCTGTTCAATGAGTCGGCGGAAACAAGTACTGTATGTAGCTGGTTACCCGAGTCTGACTCAATAAAGAAACTGTCATATTCTTTGCCAGGCAGATTAATTTCACCGCCTAACTTGGGGTTGTAGTACGGAGAATGGCTACAACCGATTAAGCCTAAACAAGCTGCAATTACAATCAGAAAACTTTTCATGCTCTCACCATCATCTCCGTAAGTCTCTGTATTAATTACTCGAGATACTTACGGATAGATCAGTTTGGTGAAGTCGTTAATTTGTTTCTGAGTTGTCGTCTAGCTTATTAGCGTGGTGAGTCCATGGCTAAACACCCACAGCCAAACAAGCTTCTACCAAGCGTGGTATAAAGGTTTTGGCTAAACCAGCTACGTTTATTCTACCACCACTGACGATATAAATGGCGTGTTGCTCGCGCAGTTGCTCCAGCTGATGCTGGTTAAAGCCGGTGAGTGAAAACATGCCTTGATGCTGGGTGAGATAACTAAAGCGATCGCTGCCCGACTGCAGGGCAAATTCTTGCGCTAAGCATTGGCGTAAATCACGCATGCGTTGGCTCATTTGATTTAGCTCTTGCTGCCATTGTTGGTTTAGCTGAGTATCATTTAGGATCTCGGCCACAATAGCTGCGCCCCAGTTGGGTGGCATGGTGTAGCTACGACGTGCCAGCTCGAAGAGTTTGCCGCGGGCATTGGTGGCTTGCTGTAAGGTTT
This sequence comes from Agarivorans aestuarii, assembly GCF_019670125.1. Taxonomy (NCBI): domain Bacteria; kingdom Pseudomonadati; phylum Pseudomonadota; class Gammaproteobacteria; order Alteromonadales; family Alteromonadaceae; genus Agarivorans; species Agarivorans aestuarii. The sequence continues at coordinate 3,816,327 of NZ_AP023033.1, read as the reverse complement.
CTCCTACTACTATGGCTACTCCACTACGTTCACGATATAAACCAAAACTCTTAGAGTTAGAGCTAGCAATTAGCAGCTCTGGGACTTGTTGGGCGAGGTGTTGTAAGCCTTGGATATCTTCCATTAAACCTTGGCCAAAACCTTGGTAAGCCAAGTCAACAAAAGGCAAAAAGCCATTTTTGAGTGCTAGTTCGGTAATTATTTGCCAAGCAGAAAAAGAGATGTCAGCACCGGTTGGGTTGTGACAGCAGCCATGCAATAGCAGTACGTCATCGGGTCCCAGCTTAGCCACTTGTTCTAACATAGCTGACTCATCAACTTGCTTGCTAACAGGGTCAAAATAGGGATAAAGACCCACTGCCAAACCAGCGGCTTGCATAATGGGTTGGTGGTTCACATAGCTGGGATTAGACAGCCATACCTTAGCATTAGGCTTGGCACTGGCAATGAGATCGGCCAGTAAACGTAAAGCGCCACTGGCCCCCGGGGTTTGCATGGCAATCGCCCGTGAAAATGCGTCGGTGCCGCTGAGCAATAAGTCTAACATGGCTTGGTTGTAACTGGCGTTTCCGGCTAAACCGATATAGGCCTGAGTGGTTTGCTGATCCAGTAAACGCTGCTGAGCAATACTTACTGCTTTCATTACCGGTGTTTCGCCTTGCTCGTTGCGGTAAACCCCTATTCCTAGGTCAATTTTGTTGTTGCGAGAGTCCTCTTTAAAGGCTAAACCTAATGACAAAATAGGATCATCTTTGGCGGCTGGAAGATTAGCAAACATAGTTATTCCTTTAGCTGTTAAGCAAGCGCTTTGCTTGGCTTATATCCACTGGCAATCACAACGCCAATGACAGTGCTTATAATACCGAATATTGTTAGTGGGTCGAGGCTTTCAGCAAACAGCCAAAAAGCCAGTAGTGATGCCAATACCGGGGTGAGCGAGCCCAAGGCCGAGCTTAACTCTGCGCCTAAACGACTAATTGCAAAGCTATAACAACAGCTTGCCAGTAGCCCAACAATAATCCCTTGAATCAGCATGTGGCTAAGTAGCTCCGAAATGGCAACTTGTCCTGCACCCCAGCTATGATTTGGATTCAAGCAGACATAAATAACTAATATGAGGGTATTGGGGACGGTAATCACCGCTGCTGTCTCTAGCGGGCTAAGGCCACTTTGGCGGGCAGACAACGTAAAAACCGCCCACAACAAGCTAGCGCCTAAAAACATTGCTTGTCCGAGTAGCTGTTGGCTGCTGGATTGGCTAAAACTGTTTGCTAGAAGTAGCAACACACCGATGAAGATGGCGCTTAAGCCTATTTTCTTATAGCGCTCAAAGGGCTGCTTAAACACCAGTACAGCAATGGCAGTAACAAAAAACGGAGCCACACCTGGCACTAGCGTGCTGCCTTGAGCCACTGGCGTATAAGACATCGCAATGGCGGAGCACAGGAAAAACGGTAGCCCAGCTCCGGCAATCATTCCCAGTAAATAGGGCCAAGCAACAGCAGTGATTTTAGACCAACGTTTTATCAACAGTGGGCATAGCAAAGCGGCCGGAATGACATAGCGAAACAAGCTTATTTCGAGCACGCTAAGTGGTGACAGAGCGCTACTGCGCAAGGATAGAAAGTAAGTAGACCAAATTACGATGGTTGCAATCGCGGCAATAAGGCCCGAGCGCCTTTGCTGGCGGGTGCATGAGAGCGGAACAACCTGCAATTTAGCTAAGCTTGCAGAGGAACTTATTGTAGCCATGATTCATATCCTTATAGAGATAAGGTATTGTTGCTAATGTTGCTTGGCTAAAGGAGGTTAAATGGGTGATTTTTTGCCTCTTTCTTAGCTTAGTTAGCTAATATGCAGATGATTGTTGGTTTTGATTGCTGGTGGTGTGGAATGAATAAAGTTGACCGAGAGCTATTACATTTGATTCAGCGTGATTGTCGGCTTACTACTGCCGAATTGGCGGAACAGGTAGGCTTGTCGGCGTCTCCAGTGGCTAGGCGTTTACGCTTACTCGAGAAGCAAGGCTATATTGAGGCTTATCGTGCTCACTTAAACAAAACCAAGCTAGGCCTGCAAATTACCACCTTTGTGCACGTGCGTTTAAAGGAGCACCAAGATGCACCGGTAATGGCCTTTGAAGCGGCAGTAAAAGACATGCCAGAAGTAGTCAGTTGCCATACTGTTTCCGGCGCTTTTGACTACTTGCTTCAAGTATTAACCGCAGACTTAGCAGCCTACGAAAAGTGGGTGAGGGCGCTACAGCGCTTAACCATGGTAAGCCACTTAGATAGTAGCTTTGCTATACGTGAAGTAAAAAATCATCAGCCTTTACCTGTTTAAGTAGGCCTTAGAACATTTAGACTTTTGCTCAATAAAGCCCTTCTTCTAAACGCCTCTCCCTTATTGAATATATGAGTTATCTACGCGTTTTTGCTAAAGCAAAGCGTGTTTGTTTTAGTATGAATATAATTTAGTAAGCGCTTTCTATATTTTCTTGCCTGAAATGCCAATTTTATAATTGTTTCCTGTCCATTTTTAGGTGTGCTGGTTATCTTTAAATCATTGTTAAATGTGAGTTTGTGCGCATATATGTAGAGAAAATAGGCTGGCTTTGATTGTATGGTTTTAAGCCGATATCAACAATGCTATAAAGAAAGCGCTTTCAAAATTAACAAGACAAGGATGACAAAATGAATGTTAAGTTTTGTTGTAAAGTGGCGGCGCTTCCTGTGCCGTTGTTGTTGCTTGCCTGTGGGTCTACAGAGCAAGCCAAGCAGTCGGAAGAAGCTTTACCACAGCCAGTAGGTAGCCCGGCTGCATATTGGCAATTGGTATGGAATGATGAGTTTGATGCCGACGAAATTGACCAGCGTAAGTGGAATGTAGAAGAGCATTGCTGGGGTGGCGGAGGCGCTAGCCAGCAATGTTATACCAAACGAAAAGCCAATATACAGGTGTCTGAGGGTAGCCTAAAGCTGCTGGCTAAAAAGGGTAGCTTTACTGGGCGCAGCTTGCCGAATGGTGATAAACGAATTACTAAGACTCAGCCCTTTTCCTCGGCAAAGTTAAGCACTAAAGGTAAGGTTGAATGGCGTTACGGCCGGGTTGAGGTGCGCGCAAAACTGCCTCAAGGACAAGGTACTTGGCCTGCTATCTGGATGTTACCCGCCGAAGATAAATATGGTCAATGGCCTGCATCTGGCGAGATTGACATTGTAGAGGCGGTGAATTTAAAAACGCCTAGCGACGCAAAGGGGGCTGATAACTCAGCCTTAGAGGATCGTTTGTATGGCAGCTTGCATTATGGCCGAGCGATGCCTGAAAACCTGCGTTCTGGAAAAGACTATCAGTTACCCAATGGCATAAACCCCGCTGATGGTTTTCATAGCTATACAGTGGAGTGGGAAGAAGGAGAGATCCGCTGGTTTATCGATAATGTTCACTATGCGACTCAGCGGCAAGATGAGTGGTACAGCCAATACCGCAACAATGGTCACTTGGTGACCGCTGAAGGAGCTGCACCGTTCGACCAAGCATTTTACTTAGGTTTAAACCTCGATGTGGGTGGCTCTTGGGCTGAGAATGCCAATGCTACAGGCGTAGATGGTGATATTTTTCCACAGGCATTAGAAGTGGACTATGTGCGGGTTTATCAGTGCACTGTGGAGCGAAGTAGCGGCAAAGGCTGCAATAGCGTACCGCAAGAAGCAAACTTAGTTGAAGGCTTTAGGCCTCCGATTACTGCAGCTGTGGATACGCAATTTGCGGCTGGGCCTCGTTTCTTCCTATTTGATGATGAGCTGGACTACAGCTTAATGCTAAATAGTTATGACCCAAGAAATGCGATGCGCTATCAGCTAATTGAAGATCCTCACCGCGGGCAAGTGATTGAGATTAGTAAAGCGGGCAAAGCCGGTAATGTGCATTTAACCGCACCTGAAACCAACATGAACCATTGGCAGGAAGGCGGGCAGCTCATCTTTGATTTAAAGCTGCTTAGTTATGATAAAGGCGCAAAATTGTTGGTGAAAATGGATAGCGGCTGGCCTCATGCCAGTGATTATGAAGTTGACTTGCCGGCGCTAGATGCCTGGACTGAAGTGAGGATAAATGTGGCTGATTTAGCCGCTAGAGGGAATAGCCTGGTATCTGGCAAGTCGGTTGATTTGACCAAAGTGGTTAATCTGTTTGTTGTCGAGCCTACAGCCAGTATGGATCTGCAAATTGACAAACTACGCTTTGAGTACCCTGAAGCCAGTTTGCCCTTTAACTTTAGCCAACGTGGCTTGGCTTACTACTTCTCAGATTTCGGCGGCAACAATAGTCAACTAATCCAAGATCCTAGCAAGCAGCGTAGCCGAGTTGCTCTTACTCGTAAATCGGCCAATGCTGCTGGTTGGGCGGGAACCAGCTTAGGAGAGGGCGCTGGTTTTTCCCAGGCTATTCAATTAGATGAGCCTAAGCCAACCATGAGCTTGTGGGTGTACTCTCCTGCTGTAGCAACGCCAGTAAGGTTAAAGATAACCGACAGTAAGCAACCGGATAGCTTTGCCGAAGTTGAAGTGCTTACTCAAAGCCAAGGACAGTGGGAGCAGCTAGTGTTTGACTTTAGCCAAGCCACTCCAAGCTGGCAGAGTGATACTCGCTACAACAAAGTAACTTTGTTTTTTAACTATGGGGTGCGCGGAGCAGAGGCCGGAGAACAAGTTTTCTACTGGGATCAATTGAAGGTAGGCAGCTAAAGCTGTTTGAAGAGCATTAAGTAAAAAGGGGAGAAGCCTAAGCTTCTCCCCTTTTTTATGCCGGTTTTATAGGGCTATTTTTTTTCGAATCGAATGTTATCTAATTTGAAGGTCATTTTGTCGCTTGGTTCAAATACTAATAGATTACTGATTGCTGCAATGTCAGCTTTTTTACCTGCTGCATGGCTATTTCCGCCAGCTAGAATATCTTTAATATTTAAGCGAACTTCTTTCCATTCACCCGCTGCTGGCAGTGGCACTTCAACATCACTGGTGTGTGGCCAACCGCTATCGAGTTTCACAAGGAGTTTGGCGTTGCTAGCTTGCTCTTCAACTTTAATATCAAAGATGAGCTGACCACTTTCTAGCCAGTGACTTAAGTCGGTAAGTGGTGCTCTAAAGTAAATGTTACCGGCACCACCGCTTTTAATCACTTCAATCACTTTACCGCGGCTTGCTTCGTTAACTTCTGAATACTTAACCGTATCTACCGGGTTGTAGCTTTCAAAGGCTAGCGATTCATTTAGGCTATCGCTGTAAATATCCAATAGTGGGCCATCAGCATAGGCATCATCTACCGCTAGAATAGCTGGTGGTGTTACGCCTGGAACCATAACTGCGTCATCTGATTTAGCTGCACAGCCTTTACCTTTCCAGCGGTCAACACTGCAGCGGTAAACTTTTACTGAATCAATCGAAAAGGTTTGTGGGAAGATTGATTCATCAATTCCGCCTTCATTGGCCTTCGCTGCCCAGTTACCGCCTACCGCAAGGTTAAGCAATAAGTGGAATTTTTGGTTAAACGGAGCTTCTGATTCTGCATTAACCAACATGCCATCTTTCTCATATTGGCTATACCAGCCCTCGTGAGTTTGAGTTGCGTAGTGGTAGTTATCGACGTACCAGCGAATCTCACCTTCTTCCCACTCAATGGCATAGGTATGGTAATCATCTGCTGGGTTGGCACCATTCGGTAGTTTAACTCCTTGGCCTACGTGAGCATTGTCGGGCCACTTTTTACCAAAGTGTAGGGTGCCATGGATGCGCGATTCAGGCTCGCCAATAGCGCCAGTTTCATCTGATTTAGCCTTTAGGTTTACCGCTTCCATGATGTCAATTTCACCCGATGCAGCCCAGCCACCGTAGACCCAGTCAGATGGTAGCATCCAAATAGCTGGCCAAGTACCTTGACCCGATGGCAACTTAGCGCGGATCTCAAAGCGACCGTATTTCCATTCTTTCTTGTTTAAGGTGCGTAAACGGGCAGAGGTGAATGGAAGGGTTTTGTTTAAGCCTTTTTTACCGTCGGGATTGTCTGGACCAGTGAAGTTTCCTTTCTTGGCAACAATGTTAAGTTTGCCATCTTCAACAAAGGCATTTACCTTGCGGTCGGTATAACACTGCTGCTCGTTATTACCACCACCCCAACAGTTTTCTTCAAAGCCCCATTTGCGGGTATCAATTTCGTCACCGTCAAATTCGTCACTCCAAATTAGTTTCCATTTGTCGCTTGGAGTGACTGGCTCGCCAGTAATTTCTTTGGCTGGTTTGGTTTGAACCAAGCCACTACTTCCGTCTGAAGAAGACGAAGTGGAGCCACAGGCTGTAAGTGTGGTGGCTAGCGCTAGTGCTGAGAGTTTTCCAACAGAACTCGGCTTAATCATCATTATTCTTCCTTGCTAAGCTAAAATCATTTTGTAAGCGCTTTCTTTATAGCATTTGTGTGCATTGCTTTAAATATCGTCGTTTTAGATCTGCATAATTGTCATCTATATTTGCGCGTTACTTCACAAAGGCTAGTGTTTTAAGGGCTTTTGGGCGGTTTTGGCATAGTGGGGAAATTGCATGATTAGTTGAATGGATATCGTGTTCTGTTCCCTATTTATTAGATTAATTTAGCAAGCGCTTTCTTTTTGATTGCTGTTTTGCAAGCAAGAAGTCTTTTTACTGGCTGCTTATAAGGTAAACTTGTAGCTACACAAAGCGAGCAAACATGGGCGGTGATGCCACTTTGCTCTGTTTATAGTGTGATAGTATGTTGAAAATATGCGCAATTTTATTTTGTTAGCGTTTACTTTGTCGACTATATCGCCGTTTCCGCTCATATTACTAGCAAGCTGCGGCGATATTTAGTAAAAAGTAACAAGCATTGCGCCATGCGCATGAGTAAAGAACGGGTATTGAACAGTAGGGTTAATGAGTTGATAACAATAAAGGAAGTGTCTGAGCTGGCCAAAGTGTCTCAGGCTACTGTATCAAGAGCGATTAACGGTCACTCTTCAGTAAAGGAAAAAAATCGCATCAAAGTGTTTAATGCGATAGAACAACTCGGTTATAAACCTAATACCTTCGCTCAGGCTTTAGCGTCTAATCGCTCAAACAGTATTGGCATGCTAGTGGGCAGTTTAGATGGCCCATACTTTGGCCCTTTAATGCACAATACTGAAAACATTATTCGTGAAGAACGTCTGCACCTTATTGTTGCCAGTGGCCAGGAGTCCAAAACTAAAGAAGTTGATTCGATAGAGTTTTTGGCTTCGAAAAAGGTGGACGGTTTAATCATCCACTCAGACAAGTTGTCAGACAACGAACTGATTAAGATTGCCGAAGACACTCCAGCGTCAATTATTTTGAACCGGAATATTCCCGAGTTATCAGGGCGCTGTATCTGGATTGATAATGAGCTTGGTGGTTATTTAGCCACCAAGCACTTAATCGATAGCGGCCATACCAAGGTTGCCTGCATCACTGGGCAAATGAGTAAGGTGGAAAGTCGCGACCGCTTGCAGGGCTATCGCAATGCTTTAGCCGAGGCGGGCATAGCTTACGATGCAAACTTGGTAATTGAAGGTCGTTTTGATCACGAAGGCAACCACGAAACCGTGCACCGTTTAATGTCTCGCAATAAAGGCTTTACCGCTATTTTTTGTCAAAACGACAACATTGCTCTAGCTGTGTATAACGTATGCAGTGACGCCAAGCTAACCATTGGTGAAGATATTTCAATTGTTGGTTTTGATAACGACACTTATAGCCAGCACATTCGCCCTCGATTAACTACGGTGAGCTTTCCCATCGAACAGCTTAGTTACGAAGCGGCTCAAGGCGTAGTGGCCTTAATTAATGACAGAGCGCACACGATAACTGAGAAACTAGCTCCAGAGTTAATCATTCGTAACTCAGTTAAGCAGTTGAATAGCGATAAAGCAGGGTAATCACTTAGCCAATAGCCTAAGTGATTAAACAGGATTTTAGTTGCCCCAAAGCTGGGCTTTTAGGTGGCTAAGTTGTTGCTGAATATCACCAGAAACGGTGATTTTAGGTGAGTTGTTATCGTTAGTATCTTGGTTTTCTACAATCAGCACTTTGGCGTCTTGGCTTAGTGTATGAGTGTGGTAAACCCCTTGCTTAATGTTGTAAAGCTTTCCGGCTTGCATGTCGGTTGCAACAATCTCTCCGAGCTTTCCTTGAGTTGTTTCGGCGCAAAATAGAATGCACTTTCCTTCAAGTAAAACAAATACTTCATCGGTTTCTAAGTGACACTGAAAGTTGTCGATGAGCTCAGTTTCGAGCTCATCAATGTAGTTTAATATGGCGACTCGCCAGGTCTGAAAATCCACGACGGGAGCATATCCCGCCGCGTTGTAATCAGACACCTCTACTAGGTGGCTGTTCACTGTTTTTCCTCTTGTTTAGCTCAGTAACATTTGGCTTGGCACCGAAACAAACACCTTGGCCACTTGTCCGCTACGTTCAAAGATTTGCTTACTGAGTTCTTCGCTCATCTCTAAGGACTCGCTTGACCACTGTTCACCATTTTTATAACTCACCACTAGCTGGCCTTGGCTTTGCTCAGTGCTGGCGTAAATAAACGGCACTTGGCAATAGGTAAAGGCTAATTGCTTAGCCTCTAGCGCTAGGCTTTGGGTATTGCCTTGTGGGTCAATGTATTGGTAATCATCGGCAGCACTTAAGAACTCGCTGCCTTTAAGCAGTGAAGGTTTGATGCTAATTTTGCCTTGTTCTACCAAAATACCCAGCTCGCCAAAGCGGGTTAGAATTTCTTCCTTCACTTGCCCAGTCATGCCTGGCTGCTGAGCTCCGGCTTGTTTAGGGGTATGTGAGTAAGGGTCGGTAGGGAAGGCGCCGTACACCTCTGGAGACTTGTTAAAGCCAATGCCCGCTCGTACTTTGTAGTAGTACTCAGCTAGTTGTTGAGTAGCTAAGGAGTGCGGGTCAAGTTTGTAGGCGGCAAAATAGTTCTCTTGCACCGCTAACAATAACTTAGACACCATATGCCAGTAGATTGAACCTAGACCTTCATAGCCAAACATTGTGCCAGAGCGACCAGTAAAGGCTTGGTGGTTAAACACTTCTTCGTAAACGGCAAAGATCTCTTGCCAGGCTGAGTCGGCGACTTCTGGGTAATCTGCTTTGGCGACGCCAATAGCAGCGGTTAGCGCACCTGCATTCTCAAAATCAGCATTAAAGTGGTAGTGACCTTGGTTATCTTGCTCCACAATACGTGGGTCGTGCTTCTCAAGCATGGTTTGCAGTGCAGGGTTAGCCGCAACACGCGCTGCTAAAATTCGGTTTTTATTGGCAAAGCCCGCTAAGTCGCGATCGGGATAAAGCATAAAGGTGTGCTGATCCGCGCGGTACATACTGCTGTTGTATAACTTATCGAGTAAGTGAACCGCTTCGTCTGGTGTGAGTACTCCAGCAGACAATACTGCAACTTGGCCTTCTAACATTGGGTAGAGGTAATCTACAGCCACTTCATCTTGTTTATAATTAATGATGTTATAAGCGTTGTACAAACCGTCGTTACGGTAGTTGCTGGCAATACTCTTATCCATAATCTCTAGGCTTGGAGCAAGTAGTGCTTGAATATCTGCTACATCTACGGTTACTTT